>NZ_BAAGQZ010000026.1:0-50262 GCF_054783215.1 Rhodococcus aerolatus
TTCCCGCCGTGCTCGACGCCGAGGCCGACGCCCGCACGCCGTCGGCGGCCCTGCGCGCGGCGTCGCGGGCCCAGGGCCGCGGGCTGCTGCGGCTGGCCCGGGTGACCTGGCCCGGTGCGGACCTCGCCGCCCTCGGCAGCCGGCCGCACCAGGGCGTCGCCCTCGGGGTGGTGGCCCGGGTGGCCGGGCTCGGCCCGCACGACGCCGCGCTGGCCGTGGTGTGGACGACGCTGACCGGCGCGGCCACCGCGGCGCAGCGCCTGCTCGCCCTGGACCCCGGGGAGGTCGCGGCCTGCACGCTCGGCCTGACGGGGCTGTGCGACGAGGTGGCCGCCGCCGCCCGCGACGCCGTGGCCCGCGGGGAGCTGCCCGCCCCCGCCGACCCGTGGGCCGACCTGCTGGCCGAGCGGCACGTCCGCCGCGACCTCACCCTGTTCGCCTCCTGACCCCGCCCGTCGCCCGACCCCGACCCCGACCCGGAAGGACCCCCCGTGCCCCCGCACCTCGACGCCGGAGACCCCCACGAGCACCACGAGCGCGCCGCCGGCCCCCTGCGCATCGGCATCGGCGGACCCGTCGGGTCGGGCAAGACGGCGCTGGTGGCCGCGCTGTGCCGGGAGCTGCGCGACGAGGTCTCCCTGGCCGTGGTGACCAACGACATCTACACCACCGAGGACGCGGACTTCCTGCGCCGCAACGCCGTCCTGCCCGACGAGCGCATCGCCGCGGTCCGGACCGGGGGCTGCCCGCACACGGCGATCCGCGACGACATCACCGCCAACCTCGACGCCGTCGAGGACCTGGTGGCCGCCCTGCCGCCGCTGGACCTGGTCCTCGTGGAGTCCGGTGGGGACAACCTCACCGCCACCTTCTCCCGCGGCCTCGTCGACGCCCAGGTGTTCGTCATCGACGTGGCCGGCGGGGACAAGGTGCCGCGCAAGGGCGGCCCGGGGGTGACGCTGTCGGACCTGCTGGTGGTCAACAAGACCGACCTCGCCCCGCTGGTGGGCGCGAGCCTGCAGGTGATGGCCGACGACGCGGGCGCCGTGCGGGGGACGCGGCCGACCGCGCTGGTCTCGTTGCGGGAGGACCCGTCGGCCGGCCCGGTGCTGGCGTGGGTCCGCGAGCAGCTCGCCGCCGTGCCCGCGCCGTGAGCTCGCACCGGTGAGGACGCACGTCGAGGTCGTGGGCCGCGTCGGCCGCCGGCCCCGCGTGCAGGCGGTGGGGGCGCTGACCGCCCGGGTGAGCACCGACGGGGTGGTGCACCTGCTCGGGGCCGCCGCCGGTCCGCTCGGCGGGGACGAGGTGCACGTGCGCGTGGTCGTCGAGCCCGGTGCGGTGCTGCGGGTGTGCAGCGTGGCGGCGTCGGTGGTGCTGCCCGGCCGGGAGCGCCCCGACAGCTGCGCGGACTGGTCCCTGGAGGTGGCCGACGCGGCGTCGCTGGTGGTGTGCCCGCAGCCCACCGTGGTCACCGGGCGGGCCCGGCACCGCACCCGCACCCGGGCCCGGGTCGCGGCGGACGCCGCCCTGGCGGTGCTCGAGCGGGTCCAGCTGGGCCGCGCCGGTGAGGAGCCCGGCCGCTGGACCGGGGTGCTCGACGTCGACGTGGCGGGCCGGCCCCGGCTGCGCCACGAGGTGGCGCTGGGCCCGGGCTCGCCCACCCACGACCGGCTCGAGCACGCCGGCGCCCTGCGCAGCCTGCTCGAGGTGGGGCCCGCGGTGCCTGCGGGGGAGTGGGTCAGCGCGGACCGGCACGCGGTGCGGCTCGCCCTCGCCGGGGGCGGCGCGCTCACGACCGAGCTCAGCGCGACCCTGCCGCCCGGCGCGTGCCCCTGAGCGGTCCGCTGGTAGCCCGCGTCGAGGTCGGCTAGTACCCCGCGTCGAGGTCGACGACGCCGAGCAGCTCCTCGCCCGCCGCCCAGCGGGAGACGTTGTCGCGCACCCGGTCCGCCAGCGCGGCGGCCGCGTGGTGCGACGGGTTGGCCACGTGCGGGGTCACCAGCGCGGTGGGCAGCGTCCACAGGGGGTGGTCGTCGGGCAGCGGCTCGGGGTCGGTCACGTCCAGCGCGGCCCCGCCGATCGTCCCGTCCCGCAGGGCGGTCACCAGCGCGTCGGTGTCCACCAGGGACCCACGGGCGATGTTGACCAGCCAGCCGCCGGTACCGAGCCGGGCCAGCTCGTCGGCCCCCACGAGGTGGCGTGTCGACGAGGTGGCCGGCGCGGCGACGACGACGTGGTCGGCCGCGTCCCACACCTCGCCGGCGTGCGCGGCGTCGAGGGTGCGGACCGCGCCGTCGACGGGCCGGCCGGACCGCGTCACGGCCAGCACCTCGGCGCCGAGGCCGCGCAGCGCGGGGATCATGGCCCGGCCGATGCCGCCCGCCCCGAGGATGCCGACCGTCGCGCCCGCCAGGGTGCCGATCGGGGGCCCGACCGCCGCCGGGTCCCAGCTGGTCTGCCGCACCGCGCGGGGCAGGCCCCGCACCCCGGCCAGCAGCATGGCTACGGCGTGCTCGGCCACGGTGGCCGCGTAGGCCCCGGCGGCCGAGGTCCAGGTGGGGCCGGGCCGCAGCACCCCACCGTCGACCCAGGCCTCGATGCCGGCCAGCGGCAGCTGGACCCAGCGCACCGACCCGGGCAGCTCGGGGAACCCGCCCGGCCGCGGGGTGGACCACACCAGGACGTCGGCCCCGTCCAGCGCGTCGACGAGCTCGCCGCCCCCGGCGCGGACCGCCTCGGCGAGACCGTCGTGGGCGGGGGACACGTGGACGCGCGGGGAGCTGCTCACGGCCCCGATCATGCTCCTGCTCAGGCGCGGACGACCTCGGGGCCCGCCGCGGTGAGCGCGCGGGCCGCGTCCTCGCCCAGCCCGGTGTCGGTGACGAGCACGTCGACGGCGCGCAGCTCGGCGAACCGCACGAGGTGGTCGCTGCCGACCTTGGCCGAGTCGGCCAGCGCCACCGTCCAGCGGCCCGCCCGCACCATGGCGGCCTTGACCGCGGCCTCCTCCGGGTCGGGCGTGGTGAGGCCGCGCTCGACCGAGACGCCGTTGGTGCCGAGGACGGCCACGTCGGCGTGCAGCCGCTCGAGCTGCTCAAGGGTCGTCGCCCCCACCGCGGCGAGGGTCCGGGCCCGCACCCGGCCGCCCAGCAGCACCACGGTGAGCCGGGGCCGGGTGACCAGCCGGGTGACGACCGTGGGGGAGTTGGTGAACACCGTCAGCCCGGGGTCGTCGGGCAGCAGGTCGGCCAGCCGGGCGGTGGTGCTGCCCGCGTCGAGCAGCAGCGACCGCGCGCCGGCGAGCTGGTCCAGCGCCGCCACCGCGATGCGGTCCTTCTCGGCGGCGGCCGCGCGGTCGCGCTCGTCCAGGCCGGGCTCGGCGCCGAGGCGCTCCACCGGGATCGCCCCGCCGTGCACGCGGCGCAGCACCCCCGCCTGCTCCAGCAGGCCCAGGTCGCGCCGGATCGTCTCCGGGGTCACGTCGAGCCGGGCGGCGAGGTCGGTGACGCCGACCCGGCCGTCGCGGCGCGCGAGGGCGAGGACCTGCTGCTGGCGCTCCTCGGCGAACACGGTGGCACCCTGCCACGGCGGCGCCCGGCACCCTCAGCCGGGCAGGGGGGCCGCGCGGGAGGTGAGGTCGGCCAGCGGGTCCCCCGCGTCGAGCCGGGCGGCGGCCTCGTCGGGGGAGAACGAGAGCGCGTCCGGCCCGACCTCGTCGTGCGCCGCGGCCGCCACCTCGTCCCAGGTCAGCGGGGTCGACACCGTGGGGGTGTCCCGGCCGCGCAGCGACCAGGCGGCGATGGTCGTCTTGGCCGGGTTGTTCTGGCTCCAGTCGAGGAAGACCTTGCCCGGGCGGTCCACCTTGGCCATGGTCGCGACGACGAGGTCCGGGTGGTCGCCGGCCAGCGCCGTGGCCAGGGCCTTGGCGTAGCCGGAGGTGTCGCCGCCGGTGACGGGCACCAGCAGGTGCAGGCCCTTGCCGCCGGAGGTCTTGGGGAACGCCGTCAGCCCGTCGTCGTGCAGCCGCTCGCGCAGCAGCACCGCGACGCGGGCGCAGTCGAGGACGTCGGCGGGCTCGCCCGGGTCGAGGTCGAGCACCAGCAGGTCCGGGTCGCGGCGCTCGTGGCCGTCGAAGCGCCACTGCGGCACGTGCAGCTCGAGCGCGGCCAGGTTGGCGGCCCAGACGAGGGCGGCGACGGAGTCGAGCACGGCGTGGCGCACCGGGTCGTGGCCGCGGCCCTCGACGCTCTCGGTGCGCACCCAGTCCGGGGTGTCGGCCTTGGCGTGCTTCTGGACGAACGAGCTGCCCGCGGTGCCGTCCGGCCAGCGGCGCAGGCTGACCGGCCGGTCCGCCACCCGGGGCAGCAGGCCGGGGGCGAGGGCGAGCACGTGGCGCAGCACGTCACCCTTCGTCGTCCCGTCGGGGTAGAGCGGCTTGTCCAGGTTGGTCACCCTGAGCGTGCGGCCGTCGACCGAGACCGTCTGCGCCCCACCGTGGTCAGCCACCCGAGGCCTTCCTCGCCGGTGCCTTCGTCGCAGCAGTCTTCTTCGCAGTGGTCTTCTTCGCCGGTGCCTTCGTCGCGGCGGCCTTCGTCGCGGCGGCCTTCGTCGTGGTGGCCTTCTTCGTGGCCGGTGTCTTCTTCGCAGCGGCTTTCGTGGTCGCAGCCTTCTTCGCAGCAGTCTTCTTCGCCGGGGCCTTCTTCGCGGTCGTCTTCTCGGCGGGGGCCTCCTCCTTCGGGGCCGCGGCGGGGGTCTCGATCGCGGCGGGGCCCTTGGTCCGCTCGATGCTGCGGCGCAGCGCGGTCATCAGGTCGACCACCTCGCCGCTGCCCTTCGGCGCCTCGGGGGCCGCCGGCAGCGCCGTGCCCTCCGCCTTCGCCTCGATCATGGCGCCCATCGCGTCGCGGTAGTCGTCGGTGTAGCCCTGCGGGGCGAACTCGCCCGACATCGTGTCCACCAGGGACTGCGCCATGTCCAGCTCGTTCTTCCGCGTCCCGATCTCCTTGTCGAGGAACGGGAAGTCGGGGGTGCGGATCTCGTCCGGCCACATCATGGTGTGCAGGACGATGACGTCGTCGCGGGCGCGCAGCACCGCCAGCGACTCGCGCTGGCGCATCGTGATCTTGACCAGCGCCATGCGGTCGGCGTCGCGCAGCACCTGGCGCAGCAGCACGTACGGCCGCTCGGCGGCCGGGTCGGGCTCGACGTAGTAGGTCTTCTGGAAGTACATCGGGTCGACCTGGCGCAGCTCGACGAACTCCAGGACCTGGATGGAGTGGTCGGTGCTCACGGGCAGCTCGGCCAGCTCCGCCGCCTCGAGCACCACCAGCCGGCCGTCGTCGAGCTCGTAGGCTTTGGCGATGTCGTCCGCGGCGAGCTCCTCGCCGTCGACCGAGCACACCTTGCGGTACCGGACGCGACCCTGGTCGGCCTTGTGCACCTGGTGCAGCCGGAAGTCGTGCTCCTCGGTGGCGGTGTAGAGGCGCACCGAGATCGACACCAGGCCGAACGAGATCGCGCCCTTCCACACTGCTCGCATGGCCCATTGAACAACGTCGGGCCGTCCCGGCGCGCGCTCCCGCGCGGTGTCGCCGACCCGGCAGGCGTAGACAAGGGGAGTGATCAACGTCCGCCGCCGCACCACCGCCACCCCCGACGAGGTCTTCGACGTGCTCGCCGACGGGTGGCTCTACGCCGGCTGGGTGGTGGGCGCGTCCCGGATGCGCGCCGTCGACAGCACCTGGCCCGGGGTGGGCGCCGAGCTGCACCACTCCGTCGGCCCGTGGCCCACGCTCATCGACGACACCACGTCGTGCGTCCTCTACCAGCGACCGCGGCGCATGGCGCTGCAGGCCCGCGGGTGGCCGGCCGGCGAGGCCCGCGTGGAGCTGACCGTCGAGCCCGACGGCGAGGGCAGCCTCATCACGATGACCGAGGACGCCAGCCACGGCCCCGGCAAGCTCGTGCCCGGCCCGCTGCGCCAGCTGGCCATCGGCCCCCGCAACCGGGAGAGCCTGCGCCGGCTGGTGCTGCTGGCCGAGGGCCGCCGGATCTGAGGTGGCCACCCGCACACCCGCCCGGGTCGGCCGGCTGTACCTGGCCCTGACCGTCGGGCTGGCGCTGTGGGTGGTGGTGCTCGCGGTGCGCCTGCCCAGCCGCCACGTGGCCGCGCACTACGCGCTGGCCTGGGTCGGTTTCGACGTCGGCCTGGCCGCGGTCATGCTGGCGACCGGGGTGCTGGCGGTGCGTCGCAGCCCGCGGGTGGTGCTGCCCGCCGCAGCCACGGCGGCGATGCTGGTCACCGACGCGTGGTTCGACGTCACCACCTCGTCCGGCTCCGGGCTGGCCGTGGCGCTCACCCTCGCCGTGCTCGTCGAGCTGCCGCTGGCCGGGTTCTCGCTGCGGGTGGCCTCCCGCGCCCTGGACCGGCTCGCGGGCTGAGGCGCTCAGGCCTTCTCGACCTCGCTGTCGAGCTTGAGCAGCTCGGTGCCGTCGTCCTGCTTGATGACGTAGGCGGGGTTGTCGTCCGTGCCGTTGCGGGTGATCTCCGAGCCCTTCTCCGTGCGGGTCACCTTGTCGGTGTGGACCTCGGTGATCTCCCCCTTGGCGGTGCCCTGCCCCCAGCTCCAGCTGACCTCGGTGCCCTTGCGGTGCGCCACGACTGCCTCCTGCTCGCTCAGCGGCCGCCGGGTGCGGCCGGGACCAGGATGGGGTCGGTGCGGCGGCGCCGCAGCGCGAGGCGGGCCGGGGGCACCCACCCCGCGACGACGAGCAGGGCGGCCACCACGTCGCTGGGCCGGTGCCACTGCTGCACCAGCACGGCCACCGCGGTGAGCGCGACCGCCACCGCACCGAGGGCGCCCACGACGACCCGCCACCGCGGCGCGGCCACCAGCACCCCGGCCACGGCGAGCGCCGCGACGAACGTGACGTGCCCGCTGGGCAGCGAGCCGCTCGTGCCCAGGCCCAGGTCGGGACGCGCCAGCGTGGCCTTGAGCAGCTGGGTGGTCAGGTCGGCCCCGAGCAGCACCCCGGCGGCGACCGACCCGGCGCGCGGCACCCCGCGCCGCAGCACCACCACGGCCAGGACGGCGAGGACGCCCGCCACCTCGGCCGGGCCCAGGTGGTCCAGCAGGGCCGCGGTCAGCCGGCCCACCAGGCCGGGGACCCCGGCGGCCGCCACCATCACGGCCTGGTCCACCCGCTGGCCGGTCGCGGTGCCGACGGCGGTGGCCTGCACCAGCCAGACCCCGCCCGCCGCGGCGGCGGCCGCGGCTGCGGCCACCACGGGGGAGGGGTGGTCATCGGTCGCGGGCGCCGGTCGGCACGCAGGGGAACCGTGGGCCGGGCGCGCGGTCGGGGTCGGGCTGGGGGCGGTCACGCCGTCGACGGTCCCGGACCGACCTGGCCGGTCGCTGGGAGCGGGCTGGGAGTCAGCGCTGCGCCGAGCCGGTGGCGAGCCGCAGCAGCGGGGCGCCCCCCGGGACCCGGGGCAGCACCGCCTGGGCCGCGCGGTCGCGCCGGCTGGCGGGCACCTCGGGACCGGGCTCGCTGCGGCGCAGGTCCCGCAGCCCGGCAGCCGCCCACAGCGCGGCCACGGCGGCGTCGCCCACCCCGGCCCGTGCCCGGTGGGGGTCGCGGACCGCCAGGGCGAGGGCGGTCAGGGAGTGCACCGCGTCGACCCACGTCCCCATGGCCAGGGTGCGCGGGGTGGGGGCGCTGCCCGACAGCGCGGCCTGGGTGAGGTGGCGCACCCCCAGCACGCGCGTCACCACCACGCTGGTCGTGTCCCGGTGGGCGCCCCACGAGCGCAGCACGGCCCGGGGGGCCAGCAGGCACGCCGCGCCCCAGGTCCCGCGGACCAGCTCGAGGCGGCGGTGGTCGCCTGCGCCGTCCCGTGTGCTCGCTGCCATGGCCGCCGACCCTGCCACGCCGTCGCGTGCCAGGCTGGGCGCGTGATCCACGTCGTGCTCCACGAGCCCCGGATCCCGCCGAACACCGGCAACGCGATCCGGCTCGCGGCGGCCACCGGTGTGCACCTGCACCTCGTGGCGCCGCTGTTCGACCTGTCGGAGCCGAAGCTGCGCCGCGCGGGTCTCGACTACCACGACCTGGCGCGGGTGAGCGTCCACGACGACCTCGCCGGGGCGTGGGCCGCGCTCGACGGCCGGGTGTGGGCGTTCACCGCCGGTGCGGCGCAGGGGTTCTCCGAGCTGGCCTACGCCGACGGCGACGTGCTGCTGTTCGGCCCGGAGCCCACCGGCCTGGCCCCCGAGGTGCTCGCCGACCCCCGCGTCACCGGGCAGGTGCGCATCCCGATGATCCCCGGCCGGCGCTCGCTGAACCTCTCCAACGCGGTGGCCGTGGCGGTGTACGAGGCCTGGCGCCAGCACGGCTACCGCGAGGGGTCCTGAGCGGGCCGGTCAGCGTGCCCGCAGCTGCTCCAGCACCACCGGGTCGATCGAGCCGGGCACCAGGCGCTCCTCGAAGTTCTCCACGCCCGCCCACGAGGCCAGGTCGCGCTCGACGTCGGGCCCGGGGTACCCGCGGCCCGCGAGCAGCGCGGCGACCTCGCGGGCCAGGTTGCCGGTCAGCGGCAGCAGCGCGGCGGGGTCGGGCCGGCCGAAGTACAGGTCGTGCAGGTCGAGCAGCCGGGCCAGCTCACCGAGCGGGTCCGGGTGGTCGTCGGTGCGCAGGTCCACGAGCACGTCGCTGCCCCCGCCGTAGCCGCCGCCGGGGGAGACGATGTGCAGGGCCGCGGACTGCCGGCCGCGGCTGTCCCCGCCGGCGGCGTCCCCCGCGGCGAGCGCGGCCAGCAGCCGGCGCGCCAGCGGTGCGTCGGGGTCGTGGGCGGTGAACGCCGCCTGCATGGCCTCGACCACCTCGGGCCCGGTGAGGATGTTGCCCTGGACGGCGTACCCGTCCCCGGTCAGCCCGCCGGCCCAGGGGTGGCATTCGTCCCCGGTGAAGCTCGCGCCGTCCCCGGTCGTCGCGACCACCCCGACCTGGCGGGACGCCGACCCCGGGTCGGCGGCCACGAGACCGGCGACCGTGGACGGTGCGTCCGCCCCGGTCGCGAGCAGGGCCAGGCCCTGCGGGCCGAAGGCGAGGTTGACGAAGGCCTGGGTGGCGATCGCGCCGACCCCGGAGCGGACGGCGGGCACCGCGGCCCCGACCGCGAGGAACTTGCTGGCCACCGCCACCCCGAGCTGGCGGCCGTCGGCGCTGCGGGCGGCGATGGAGAAGGTCACCGGCCGAGCCTAGGGGCGCGCGTGGGCCAGCAGGTCGTCGAGGATGCCGCCGAGGCTCGTCAGGAGCGAGAGGTGGCCCTCGCCGTCGACGAGGTGGGGCCGCGCCCCGGCCACGGTCGCGGCGAGGTGCTCGGCGTGGGCCAGCGGCACCATCGTGTCCTCCCGGCCCTGCCAGACCGCCACCGGCACGGTGACGGCGGCGAGGTCGAACCCCCAGGGGCGCAGGTGCGTGAGGTCGTCGTCGCGCCAGCCCCGGGTGCCCTGCGCGCCCGCGTGGCGGAACGCCGCGGCCAGGGTCCCGGCGAGCTCGCCGGTGAGCGCGGCCCGGTCGACCGGCGGGGCCAGCGAGCCGAGCTGCTCGGCCAGCTCGGGCCCCGTCACCGTGAACAGCGCGGTCTCCCCGGCCAGGTGGGCGTCGAGGGCGTCGGGGCCCGCCAGCGCGGCGGTGTACTCCGTGACGTTCTCCTCGCCCATGCCGTCGCGGACGTCGCCCGGGAACGCGCCCCCGGGGATCCCACCGCCCGGCCACCCGGCGTGCGGCGCGATGCCCACGCAGCACGCCGCGCCGCGGCAGCGGTCGGGCAGCCGCGCCGCGCAGCCCAGTGCGCGGGGCCCGCCCCCGGACCAGCCGACGGTCAGGAAGTCCCCGACGCCGAGGTGGTCGAGCACGGTCGCGGTGTCGGTGACGTCGTCGGCCACGGTGGCGGTGGTGGCCCCGTCCGGGCGCGGGGTGGAGCGCCCGTAGCCGGGCCGGGAGGCGGTGACCACGCGCAGGCCCCGCGCCGCCGCCTCCCGCTCGAGCAGCGGGAACGGCACCGCGGCCTGCGGGGTGCCGTGGTGGAAGAGAAGCACCGGGCCGTCCGCCGGCCCGGTGACGAGCACCTCGAGCTCGCGGCCGTCCGGCGTGGGCACCAGCTCGGTCACGCGGGCGGGCCCTGCCACGGCCCGCGGGCCGCCTCGTAGGCCGCACCCGCGCGCAGCACCGTCGCGTCGTCGAAGCGCCGGCCCACGAACATCGCCCCGACCGGGAGACCGTCGGCGAGGCCACAGGGGACGGACAGCGCCGGGCTGCCCGTGACGTCGAAGGGGGCGGTGTTGTGCAGGTTGCCCAGCGCCGCCGCCACCCGTTCGCCGACCGGTGCCCCCAGGTCCGGGACCGGACGGGCGGTCGTGGCCGTGGTGGGCAGCAGCAGCACGTCGACGCCGGCCAGGGCGTCCTCGTACCGACGCAGCAGGCCCCGGGCCAGGTTCTGGGCCTTCGCGTAGTAGTGGTGCCCGCTGCGCTCGGTCATCCAGTCCCCGGTGAGCACGGTGGAGACCACGGTGGGCGGGTAGTCGGCGCCCCGCGCGCGGCGGGCGGTGCCGTACGCGTCGACCAGTGCGGTCGGGTAGTGGCCCCGCCACCCGGTGCCGACGGCGTCGCCGCGGACCATCTGGTCGGTGGCCCCCTGCGTGGCGACCGCGTTCCAGATCGCGAGCCCGTCGGGGTGCCAGGGCACGGACACCTCGGTGACGGTCGCGCCGGCCCCGCGCAGCGCCTCGGCCGCGGCCCGCACGGCGGCATCCACCGCGGGGTCGGAGACGCCCTCGATGCCGAAGCCCTCGGTGAGCACGCCGACCCGCAGGCCCGGGGCGCCCAGCTCGAGCGCGGCCACGTAGTCCTGCACCACCACGCCCTGCTGGCGCGGGTCGAGGCCGTCCTCGCCCGCGAGCACCGCCAGCGCGCGTGCGCAGGTGGCCACGTCCCGGGCCATCGGCCCGAGGTGGTCGATCGAGGTCTCGATGGGGAACGCGCCCGTGTAGGGGACCAGGCCGTGGGTCGGCTTGTGACCCACGCACCCGCTCCACGAGGCGGGGAGCCGCACCGAGCCGCCCTGGTCCCCGCCCAGGGCCAGGTCGACCTGACCGGTCACGAGCACGACGGCGCTGCCGTTGGAGGAGGAGCCCGCCATGCGGGTGGGGTCCCACGGGTTGACCGGCTGCGGGTCGGGGTAGCCCGTGATGCCACCGCCGTCGAAGCAGTACCCGGGCACCGCGGTCTTGCCCACCACCTCGGCTCCGGCGTCGAGCAGCCGCGTCACCACGGTGGCGTCCTCCCGCGGCACGTAGCCCTCCATCATGGGGCTGCCGTTGAGCAGGGGGACGCCGGCCACGGCGATGTTGTCCTTGACCCCGACTCGCAGCCCGGCGAGCGGGCCGTCGGGGGCGCCCGGGACGGAGCAGCGCCACGCCCAGCCGCCGAACGGGTTGTCCGCCACGTCCGGCCGGTGCCCCAGGTCGGCGCGGGGCCAGCGGACCGGCTCGGTGTCCTCGACCATCTCGTCGAGGCGGCCGAGTCCGGCGACGCCGCCGGCCACCAGGGCCACCCACTCGTCGACGTCGTCCTCGGAGACGGCGAAGCCGTGGACGGCGGCCAGTCGCAGGACGTCGGCGCGCGAGGGTGGGGTGATGGGCACGACGGCCTCCCGGGTGGGGTCCCGGGGCGGGCGGCCCCGGGGTGTCGACCACCGTAGGCGGGTGGGGTGGGTCAGCGGGGGACGAGCACCGTCACCGCCCGCGGCACGCACTCCACGTCGACGGGCAGGGTGGCCACCGGCTCGCCGTCGGCGTGGGCGCCGGCGCCGGGGGCGGTGAGCCGCACGCGGTCCGTGCGCAGCGTGGTGACGCGGTCGTCGAGCACGTGGGTGCCGCGGAACACCGTCGGGAAGGTGCGCACCAGGGACGTGCGGCTGCTCGCGGCGACGACCGTGACGTCGAGCAGGCCGTCGTCGAGGCGGGCGTCGGGGCAGATGCGCATGCCGCCGCCGTAGCTGGTGCCGTTGCCCACGGCCACCAGCGTCGCGTCGAGCTCCAGGGTCTGCTCGGCGGTCTCGACGGTGAACGCGAGCGGCTCGAGGCGGGCCAGCTCCACCAGGGTGGCCACCGTGTAGCGCGCCCGGCCCCGCGGCCAGCGCATCCGGTTGGTGCGCGCGTTGACCCGGGAGTCGAAGCCCGCCGCGAGCACGGAGGCGAACCACGTCGGGCCCGTGCGGCCCAGGTCGACCCGCCGGGTGCGGCCGTCGAGCAGGACCTCGACCGCGGCCGCCGAGTCGTCGCGCGGCACACCGAGGGTGCGGGCGACGTCGTTGCCCGTGCCCCCCGGCAGCACCCCGAGCGGGGTCTCGGTGCCGGCGACGAGCTGCAGGGCGAGGTGCACCATCCCGTCCCCACCCACCGCGACGAGCGCGTCGGTGCCCGCGTCGACCGCCGCGCGCGCGGCGGCCGTGGTCGCCGCCGCGTCGGGGGCGGTGACGACCTGCACCTCGCACCCGGCCCCGCGCAGCCGACCGGCGGCGGCCTCCGCCAGGCCGTCGGCGCGGCCGCGGCCGGCGCGCGGGCCGACCAGCAGCGTGAGCCGGCGGGTGGGGACAGCGGTCACGGGATCAGGACCCCGGGATTGCACACGCCCGCCGGGTCGAGGGCGTCCTTGACGGCGCGGAGCACGTCGAGGCCGAGGTCGCCCACCTCGGCGCGCATCCACGGCCGGTGGTCGCGGCCCACGGCGTGGTGGTGGGTGATCGTCGCCCCGGCCGCGGCGATCGCGTCGCCCGCGGCGGTCTTGGCGGCCGCCCACCGGGCGGCCGGGTCGTCCCCGCGGGCGAACACGACCGTGAGGTAGAGCGACGCCCCGGCCGGGTAGACGTGGCTGACGTGGGCCATGACCAGCGGGGGAGTGCCCGCGGCGGTGAGGGTCTCGACCAGCGCCGTGGTGACGGCGGCCTTGAGGGCGTGCAGCCGCGACCACGTCGTCGCGGTCTCCAGCGTCTCGGCCACCGCGTTGACGTCGAGCAGCGCGTCGCGCAGGTGCGGGGCGTCGAACCGGCCCGCCTCCCACCCGCGCGCGGGCGCCTCGCCCAGCGGGGTGCCGCCGGCCGCGCGCAGCAGCGCGGTGACCTCGGCGTGGCGGGCGTCGGCGTGCGCGGTGGTGCCCTCCACGGTCGTCACGGCCAGGCACCCGCCCGCGGCCGGGCTCGCCCCGCCGACGTCGGCGGCCAGGGCCAGGTTCATCGCCGTCTCCACCTCGTCGGACAGGCGCACCACGGTGGGCAGCGACCCGGACTGGGCGAGGGTCCGCAGCGCGTCGGCCCCGGTGGCCAGGTCGGGGAACGACCACCCGGCGTAGCGGGTGACCTCGGGGACGCGGTGCACGCGCACCGTCACGTCGGTGATGACGCCGAGGGTGCCCTCGGAGCCGAGCACCAGCCGGGTGAGGTCGGGCCCGGCGGCGGAGCCGGGTGCGCGGCCGGGGGCCAGCACCCCGCGCGGGGTGACCAGGGTCAGCGCCTCGACCATGTCGTCGAAGCGGCCGTGCCCGGCGGAGGCCTGCCCCGAGGAGCGGGTGGCCGCGAAGCCGCCGACGGTGGCGTGGCGGAAGCTCTGCGGGTAGTGCCCGAGGGAGAACCCGCGCTCCCGCAGCAGTGACTCCGCCTGCGGGCCACGGAGTCCGGCCTCCAGGGTCGCGGTGCCGGAGACCTCGTCGAGCGCCAGCAGCCGGTCGAAGCGGTGCAGGTCGAGGCAGACGACCCCGGCACGGTCCGCCCGCACCGGGTCCACCCCGCCGACCACGCCGGTGCCGCCGCCGAACGGGACCACCGCCAGGTCGTGCTCGACGGCCACGGCCAGGACGGCCTGCACCTCGGGGACGCTGCCCGGGGCGACGACCGCGTCCGGCGCGGCCTGGGGTGCACGGCCCCTGCGGCGCAGCAGGTCCGGGGTGGAGCGCCCGCCGGCGTGCCGCAGCCGGGTCGCGTCGGAGCTGTCCACCCCGGACGCGCCCACGGCGGCCTCGAGGGCCGCGCGGGCGGCGGCGGGCAGCACGACGGGCTCCAGCACCACGTCGGCCTCCGCGACCGACGGGGTGTCGCGGTGCTCCACCCCGAGCGCCTGGCCCAGCAGGGTGCGCACCTGCTCGGGCAGCGGGTGCGCGGCCTCCGCCACGCCCCAGGCGTTCCAGGCCATCGCGGGGGCGGGTCCGGCCGACGTCGGCAGCGCTGCGCTCGTCATGCGTTACAGTGTTACACACAATGCCAACTCGTAACGTCAGCGTCGACGACGCCATCCTGGACGCGGTCCGCCGCTGCGTGCTCGCCCACGGCGTCCGCCGCACCACCCTGGCCGAGGTGGCCCGCGAGGCCGGCGTCTCCCGGCCGACCGTCTACCGCCGCTCGCCCGACGTGGCGGCGCTGGTCGCCGACGTCGTCACCCGGGAGGTCACGGCCCTGCTGCCGGCCGCCGTGGGCGACGGCGACCGCGCCGGCCTGGTCGCCGCCGTCCTCGACACCGTGGCCGCCCTGCGCGGCAACGAGCTGCTCGCCACCATCCTCGCCCGCGACCCGGAGCTGCTGGCCACCTACACCTCCCAGCGGCTGGGGCAGAGCCAGCTGGCCGTGCTCGAGGTCCTCACCGCCGCCGTCACCGCCGCCCAGCAGTCGGCGACCGTGCGTCCCGGCGACCCCGGCCGGCTGGCGGCGGTGGTCCTGCTGCTGGCGCAGGCGGCCGTGGTCTCCGCGGCCACCGTGTCGCCCGTGCTCGCCCCCGCCGACCTCGACGCCGAGCTGCGGCGCGCCCTCGACGGGTACCTGCGGCCGTGAGCGCCGACGTGGTCGGCCCCGGCAGCGCGCTGAGCCGGGCGCGACGGGCCCGTGAGCTCGACGAGGTGGCCGGCGGCGCGGCGCTGGACCTGCTCGTCGTCGGCGGCGGCATCACCGGGGTGGGTCTCGCGCTGGACGCCGCCACCCGCGGCCTGTCGGTGGCGCTCGTCGAGCGGCACGACCTCGCCTCGGGGACCAGCCGCTGGAGCTCGAAGCTGGTCCACGGGGGGCTGCGCTACCTCGCCACCGGCGACGTCGGCATCGCCCGGGAGAGCGCCGTGGAGCGCCACGTCCTCATGACCCGGACCGCGCCGCACCTCGTCACCCCGATGGCCCAGCTGGTGCCGCTGCTGCCGGGGACCGGCCGGGCGGGCGCGGCCCTGGTCCGCACCGGCTTCCTCGCCGGGGACGCGCTGCGCCGCTCCGCGGGCACCGGGGCCGGGGCGGTGCCCCGCTCGCGCCGGGTCTCCCCGGGCGCGGCGGCCGCCCTCGCCCCCGCCGTGCGCCGCGACGGCCTGCGCGGCGGGCTCGTGGCCTGGGACGGGCGGCTCGTCGACGTCGCCCGCGTCGTCGTCGCCGTGGCCCGCACCGCCGCCGCCCACGGCGCCCGGGTGCTCACCCGGGTCTCGGCGCACGAGGTGACCGGGGACGGGGCGCTGCTGCGCGACGGGCTCACCGGGGCCACCGCCCGGGTGCGGGCCCGCGCGGTCGTCAGCGCGGCGGGCGTGTGGGCCGCGCAGGTGGTGCCCAGCATCGGGGTGCGCCCGAGCCGCGGCACGCACCTGGTGGTGCCCGCGGCGGCCGTCGGCGGTCTCGCGGTGGGGCTCATGGTCCCGGTGCCCGGCGAGCTGAACCGGTTCGTCTTCGCGCTGCCCGCCGGCGGCGGCCGGGTCCACGTCGGCCTCACCGACGAGGACGCGCCCGGGCCCCCGCCCGACGTGCCCACCGCGACCCCGGCGGAGGTCGACTTCCTGCTCGACACCGTCAACGCTGCGCTCGCCACCCCGCTGGGCCGGGGCGACGTCCTGGGCACGTACTCCGGCCTGCGCCCGCTGCTGGACACCGGGGCGGGCGGGGCCACCGCCGACGTCTCCCGCCGCCACGCCGTGCTCACCAGCCCGGACGGCGTGCTCAGCGTCGTCGGCGGGAAGCTGACCACCTACCGGCGGATGGCCGAGGACGGCGTCGACGCCGCCGCGGCCGCGGGCGGGCTGGCGGCGGGGCCCTGCCGCACCGCCCGGCTGCCGCTGGTCGGGGCCGCCCGCCGCGCCGAGCTGGCCGGGGTGGCCGCCCCCCGCCGACTCGTCGAGCGCTACGGCACCGAGGCCCCGGCGGTCCACGCGGCCGGGCCGGAGCCCGTCGCGCCGGGCACCGACGTGACCCGGGGCGAGCTGGCGTTCGGCGTCGCCTGCGAGGGCGCGCTGGACGCCGCCGACCTGCTCGAGCGGCGCACCCGGCTCGGCGTGGTCACCGCCGACGGGGAGTCCGCCCGCCCGGCCGCCGAGCAGGCCCTGGCTCAGTAGACCGGCAGGTCCTGCCCGGCCTCGTCGTCCCCGCGCGGGCCGTGGATGCGGCGGTCGGCCTCGTCGATGGCCACGTCGTTGATGCTGGCCTCGCGGCGGCGCATGTAGCCCTCGGCGTCGAACTCCCAGTTCTCGTTGCCGTAGCTGCGCCACCACTGCCCGTCGGCGTCGTGCCACTCGTAGCTGAACCGCACCGCGATGCGGTCGTCGGTGAACGCCCACAGCGACTTGCGCAGCGCGTAGTCCTGCTCGCGCTCCCACTTGGCGGTGAGGAACGCGACGATCGCGTCGCGGCCGACGACGTGCTCGGAGCGGTTGCGCCACTCCGAGTCCGGGGTGTAGGCGCCGGCCACCTTCTCCGGGTCGCGGGTGTTCCAGGCGTCCTCCGCCGCCTGCACCTTCTGCCGGGCGGTGGTCTCGTCGAACGGGGGCACGGGTGGGCGCACGGGGGGCTCCTGATGCTCGGGCCACCCAGTGTGCCCACCGCGGCCCGGCGTGGCGTGCCCACCCCGGCGTTGTGACGCGCGGCACACCACGGCAGGATCGCGGCAGGCGCCGCACCGGGGCGGCCCGCAGCGAGGAGGCACCGTGGCCGTCGACAACCCGTACTACACCTCGGCCCAGCACGGGCCCTTCGAGCTCGCCGACGTGGGCGACCTCGTCCTGGAGGAGGGGACCACGCTGCGCGGGGTGCAGCTGGCCTACCAGACCCTCGGCACCCTGAACGCGGCCCGGGACAACGCGGTGCTGGTGCCCACCTGGTACTCCGGCAACCACTCGATCATGCGCGACACCTACGTCGGGCCCGGACGTGCGCTGGACCCGGAGCAGTGGTTCGTCGTGCTGGTCAACCAGATCGGCAGCGGGCTGGGCACGTCCCCGCACACCACCGACGGGCCGGCCGGCCGCGGCCGGTTCCCGCACGTGCGCATCGGCGACGACGTCGTCGCCCAGGAGCGGCTGCTCCGAGAGCACCTCGGGGTGGAGCAGCTGGCGCTGGTGTTCGGCGGCTCGATGGGTGCGCAGCAGACCTACGAGTGGGCCGTGCGGTTCCCGGACAAGGTGCTGCGAGCGGCGCCGCTGGCGGGCACGGCGCGGATCTACGAGCACTGCCGCATCTTCGGGACGACGCTGGTCGACGCGCTGACCTCCGACCCCGGCTACGCCGACGGGTACTACGAGCGCTCCGTCGACGTGCGCCGCGGGCTCGAGCGGCACGCCCGGCTGTTCGCGCTGCACGTGCTGAGCAACGACTTCTGGACCGACGAGCACTGGCGCGCGCTCGGCTTCAGCTCCGCCGACGACTTCGCCGTCGGCTTCCTGGGTGGCTACTTCGACCCCATGGACGCCTCGGACCTGGTGGCGCAGTCGTGGAAGTGGCAGCACGGTGACGTCAGCCGCCACACCGGGGGAGACCTCGCCGCCGCGCTCGGACGCATCACCGCGCGCACCACGGTGATGCCGATCAGCACCGACCAGTTCTTCCCGGTGCCCGACTGCGCCGCCGAGCAGGCGCTGGTGCCCGGCAGCACGCTGCGGGTCATCGAGGACGTCCACGGCCACGCCGCGCTGTTCGGCCTGAGCGGGCCCGCCTACGCCGAGCAGGTCGACGCCGCCCTCGCCGAGCTGCTCGCGTCCTGAGCGGGGAAGAGCGCGGGCCGTCGGGTGGTTGAGCGGGGCATGAGCGGACCGACGAGGGGCTTCACCGGACGACGACGCGCCGAGCGCGACCCCCGGCTGCCCCCGGGGCAGTACGACGTCGGGGACGGCTGGCCGGTGCTCACGGCCGAGGCGACCCCGCGGCTGACCGAGGACCGGTGGTCGCTCACCGTCGACGGCCTCGTCGAGACGGAGCGGACCTGGACGTGGGACGACGTCCACGCGCTGCCCGCCTCCCGCTACGACGGCGACATCCACTGCGTCACCACGTGGTCCAAGCTGGCCACCAGCTTCGGCGGCACCGGGCTCGACGGGCTGCTCGACGCGGCGGGCCCGCTGCCCACCGCCACCCACGCCCTGGTGACCGCGCACACCGGGTACACCACCAACCTGCCGCTCGCGGACCTGCGGGGCGGGCAGGCGTGGCTGGTGTGGACCCACGAGGGCAGGCCGTTGACCCGGGAGCACGGCGGCCCGGTGCGGCTGCTGGTGCCGCACCTGTACTTCTGGAAGAGCGCCAAGTGGGTCAGCCGCATCACCCTGCTCGACCACGACGAGCCGGGGTTCTGGGAGCGCAACGGGTACCACGACCTCGGCGACCCGTGGCGCGAGCAGCGCTACAGCGGTGACTGAGCCGGCGCCGGCCGGCGGCTGGCGCACCGCGACCGTCGCCGGGGTGCGCGACGTCGGCGCGCGCCTGGTCGCACTGCGCCTCGACGTGCCCGACCGGGTCGACCACTGGCCCGGGCAGCACTACGTCGTCCGGCTGCGCGCCCCCGACGGCTACACCGCGCAGCGCTCGTACTCGGTGGCCTCCGCCCCGTCGGACCCGCTGGTCGAGCTGTGCGTGGAGCACCTGCCCGACGGCGAGGTCTCCGGGCACCTCGCCGAGGTCGTCGAGCCCGGCGACGCCCTGGAGGTGCGCGGGCCGATCGGCGGCTGGTTCACCTGGCGCGGTGCGGGTCCGGCACTGCTCGTCGGCGGGGGCACCGGCGTCGTCCCGCTCGTGGCCATGCTGCGCCACGCCGTCCACCTCGGACGGACCGACCTGCTGTCGGTGGTCGCGGCCGCCCGCACCCGCGCCGAGCTGCCGTACGCCGACGAGCTCGACGCGGCGGGCGCCGTGCTCGCTCTCTCCCGGGAGGCCACCCGCACCCGCCCCGCCGGCCGGCTCACCGCCGTCGACCTCCCCGCCCCCCGGGGCACGGCCTACGTGTGCGGCACGGCCGGCTTCGCCGACGCCGCGACCGACCTGCTGCTCGCGGCCGGGCTGTCCGCCGACGCGGTCCGGGTGGAGCGCTTCGGCGAGACCGGCTGAGCGACAACGACCCTCGGGTAACTGGGAGGAACCGGTCATCTCGGGCGCGGTGAGGATCAGGACCCATGATCGTCACACGACGGCTCCCGGGTGGACACGTGCTCACCCGACGCTGTGCCGAGCCGATCACCCCGACACGCCGTGGTGCGGGACGGTGCCCGCCGCTCGACCCTCCCCAGCCCCGAGGTGACCCATGAGCTCCACGACCGAGTCCAGCCCATCGCTCGTGCCCCCGTCGCTGCCGTCGGACGCCCCGGCGACCAGCCCCCGCAGCTACAACCGCGCCGTCGCCAACGAGACCCTCGAGGACTACTCGTTGCGTTACGCCCCCAAGTCGTTCCGGCGGTGGAGCGAGTTCACCGTCGCCTCCACCGCCCTGGGTGGCATCGCCTACCTCGCCGACTTCTCCATCGGGGCGTCCATCGCCGTCACCCACGGCATCACCAACGCGATCGTGGCCGTGCTCGTCGCCGCGGTCACCATCTTCCTCACCGGCATCCCGATCTCGTACTACTCGGCCAAGCACTCCATCGACATGGACCTGCTGACCCGCGCCGGCGGGTTCGGCTACCTCGGCTCGACCATCACCTCGGTCGTCTACGCCAGCTTCACGTTCATCTTCTTCGCCCTCGAGGGCTCGATCATGGCCCAGGCCTTCGAGCTCGGCTTCGGCATGCCGCTGTGGCTCGGCTACCTCGTGGCGTCGCTGGTCGTCATCCCCATCGTGCTGTTCGGGATGACGGCGATGAGCAAGCTGCAGGTGTGGACGCAGCCCGTGTGGCTGTTCCTCATGTTCGCGCCGTTCGTCAGCATCGCCATCCAGGACCCGGGGGCGTACTCCCGGTGGATGAGCTTCGGCGGGTCCGCCGACACCGGGTCCACCTTCACCTGGCTCGGTGCGGGACTGGGCATGGGCGTCGCGCTCTCGCTCATCGCCCAGATCGGGGAGCAGGTCGACTACCTGCGCTTCATGCCGGACAAGACCGCCGCCAACACCCGTCGCTGGTGGGCCGCCGTGCTCGCCGCCGGCCCGGGCTGGGTCGTGCTCGGCGCGCTCAAGCAGCTCGGCGGCGCCTTCCTGGCGTTCTACATCTTCACCCAGGTCGGGGCCAGCGTGGCCACCGAGCCCATCCAGCAGTACCTGGCGGGTCTGGGCACCTTCGTCCCGTCCGGCGTGGTGCTGGCCGTGGCCGTGTTCTTCGTGGTGCTCAGCCAGGTCAAGATCAACGTGGTCAACGCCTACTCCGGCTCGCTGTCCTGGTCGAACTTCTTCTCCCGGGTGCTGCACTACCACCCGGGGCGGGTCGTGTGGATCTTCTTCAACATCGGCATCTCGGTCGCGCTGATGGAGCTCGGCGTCTTCGGGTTCCTCAACACCGTGCTCGGCTTCTACTCCAACGTGGCCATCGCCTGGATCGGCGCCCTCGTCGCGGACCTCGTCATCAACAAGCCGCTCGGCCTGAGCCCACCGATCATCGAGTTCAAGCGCGCGCACCTGCACACCGTCAACCCGGTGGGCTTCGGGTCCATGGTCGTGGCGTCGGTGGTGTCCATCCTGGCCTTCTTCGGCGCCTTCGGGGACTACGCCGCCGCGTACTCGCCCTACATCGCGCTCGTGCTGGCCTTCGTCCTCGCGCCGGTCCTCGCGAAGGCGACGGGTGGGAGGTACTACCTGGCGCGGGAGGACACCCTCGCCGAGCCGCTCGTGGTCGACGGGCTGAACTCCGGGTTGCTGCTGGGGTGCACGGTGTGCGAGACCGAGTTCGAGCGGCCCGACATGGCGCACTGCCCGTTCCACGAGGGCGCCATCTGCTCGCTGTGCTGCAGCCTCGACAAGGCGTGCCACGACGTGTGCAAGAAGAGCCCCGCCGGCTCGGTCGACCTGCCGATGCCCGGCCGGGCCCCGGCAGCCGGGTGACCGTCCCCCACGCGGGCCGGGTCGGGGTCACACTCGTGCTGACCCCGACCCGGGTGGGAGGTCCGCCGTGGTGACGTACTCGTACCGCTGCCCGCAGGACGGTCCGTTCGACCTGCGTGCCCCCATGGGGCAGGCGCCCCCGAGCGCCTCGTGCCCGGGGTGCGGGGACACCGCGGCCCGGGTGTTCCGCGCGCCGCGGCTGGGATCCGGCCGCCGGGACCTGGTGCGGGCCATCGACCGCACCGAGGCCAGCGCCGACCGGCCCGAGGTCGTGTCCCGACCGCCGGCGTCGGGCCGTCGCGGCACCCCCGTGACGACCAACCCGCTGCACCGCACGCTGCCCCGTCCCTGACCCCGTCCACCCGTCCGAGGAGCGCCCACCGTGCCCGAGCTCGTCTTCCCCCTCGACTCGTCCAAGAAGTTCACCGACCAGGTGTTCACCGGCCACAACCGGTGGCACCCCCACATCCCCGCGCCGGTCACGGTCAAGCCCGGGGACACGTTCCGGGTGCACTGCCGGGAGTGGTTCGACGGGGCGATCCACGACGACGACTCGGCGGACGACATCCGCGACGCGCCGCTGAACTCGGTGCACGTGCTCTCCGGGCCGTTCCACGTCACCGGGGCCAAGCCCGGGGACCTGCTCGTCGTCGACATCGTCGACCTCGGACCCATCCCGCAGGAGGACTCCGGCCCGCTGGCCGGGCAGGGCTGGGGGTACACCGGCATCTTCCCCACGCAGAACGGGGGAGGGTTCCTCACCGAGCAGTTCCCCGACGCGTACAAGGTGATCTGGGACTTCCGCGGCCAGCAGGCCACCTCCCGGCACGTCCCCGGGGTCAGCTTCACCGGCATAGTCCACCCCGGACTGATGGGCACCGCACCGTCGGCGGACCTGCTGCGCACGTGGAACGCCCGCGAGGGCGCGCTCATCGCCACCGACCCGCAGCGCGTGCCGCCACTGGCCCTGCCCCCGGAGCCCGACTCGGCGATCCTCGGCTCGCTGACCGGGGCGGCGTTCGACCGGGTGGCGGGCGAGGCCGCACGCACGGCGCCGCCCCGGGAGAACGGCGGCAACCAGGACATCAAGAACTTCACCAAGGGGACGCGCGTCTTCTACCCGGTGTTCGTCGACGGGGCGAACCTCTCCATGGGGGACCTGCACTTCTCCCAGGGCGACGGGGAGATCACCTTCTGCGGCGCGATCGAGATGGGCGGGTTCATCGACCTGCACGTCGACGTCATCCCCGGCGGCATGGACACCTACGGCGTCCGCGAGAACGCCATCTTCATGCCCGGCAACACCGACCCGCAGTACTCCCAGTGGCTGGCCTTCTCCGGCACGTCGGTCACCCTGGACGGCGAGCAGCGCTACCTCGACTCGCACCTGAGCTACCAGCAGGCGTGCCTGCACGCCATCGACTACCTGACCAAGTTCGGGTGGACCCCGGAGCAGGCGTACATGATCCTCGGCGCGGCGCCGATCGAGGGCCGGCTCTCCGGGGTCGTCGACATCCCCAACTCCTGCTCCACGGTGTACCTGCCGACGGCGATCTTCGACATCGACCTCACCCCGTCCGCGTCCGGGCCGGTGCAGATCGACCCCGGCATCGGCGTGCCCCGCTCCAGCTTCTGACCCGCCCCGTCACGAGAGGCCCGACATGCGACACGGAGACATCAGCGCCAGCCCCGACACGGTGGGGGTGGCCGTCGTGAACTACCGGATGCCCCGGCTGCACACCCGGGAGGAGGTGCTGGACAACGCGCGCCAGATCGCGGACATGCTCAAGGGCATGAAGACCGGCCTGCCCGGCATGGACCTGGTCGTCTTCCCGGAGTACTCGACCCACGGGATCATGTACGACCGCGAGGAGATGTTCGCGACAGCGTCGAGCGTCCCCGGCGACGAGACCGAGATCTTCTCCGCCGCCTGCCGGGAGGCGGGGGTGTGGGGGGTCTTCTCGCTCACGGGGGAGAAGAACGAGTCCGGGGAGAAGAACCCCTACAACACGCTCGTCCTCGTCGACGACCAGGGCGAGATCGTGCAGAAGTACCGCAAGGTCATGCCCTGGACACCCATCGAGGGCTGGTACCCCGGCGACACCACGTACGTCGTGGACGGTCCGAAGGGGATGAAGATCTCGCTGATCATCTGCGACGACGGCAACTACCCCGAGATCTGGCGCGACGTCGTCATGAAGGGCGCCGAGCTGGTGGTGCGCTGCCAGGGGTACATGTACCCGGCCAAGGAGCAGCAGGTCCTGGTCGCGAAGGCGATGGCGTGGATGAACAACTGCTACGTGGCCGTGGCCAACGCGACCGGTTTCGACGGCGTGTACTCCTACTTCGGCCACTCCTCGGTGATCGGGTTCGACGGGCGCACCCTGGGGGAGTGCGGCACCGAGGAGATGGGCATCCAGTACGCCGAGCTCTCGGTGTCGGCGATCCGGGACGCCCGGGCCAACTGGCAGTCCCAGAACCACCTGTTCAAGCTGCTGCACCGCGGCTACACCGGCGTGGTGCAGTCCGGTGACGGGGACAAGGGGATCGCGGACTGCCCCTTCGACTTCTACCGGACCTGGGTGACGGACCCGGCGCTGGCCCAGAAGCAGGTGGAGGAGATCACCCGGCCCACCATCGGCACCGAGGCCACCCCGGTGGCCGGGATCCCGAGGCCGGGGGA
Source organism: Rhodococcus aerolatus (assembly GCF_054783215.1). Taxonomy (NCBI): domain Bacteria; kingdom Bacillati; phylum Actinomycetota; class Actinomycetes; order Mycobacteriales; family Nocardiaceae; genus Rhodococcus; species Rhodococcus aerolatus. The sequence continues at coordinate 23,983 of NZ_BAAGQZ010000026.1, forward strand.
GTGAGCGCGCCGCTGCACGGCTCGCGGGACGCCTACGAGAGGTTCCCCCTCGAGCGGGTCGAGCTGCAGTGCGGGACCACGCTGCGCGACGCGACCCTGGCCTACACCACCTACGGCGAGCTCGACGCCGACCGGTCCAACGCCATCGTCTACCCCACGTGGTACTCCGGGCGGCACTGGGAGAACGAGTGGCTCATCGGGCCCGGCCGCGGGCTGGACCCGGAGAAGTACTTCATCATCGTGCCGAACATGCTGGGCAACGGGCTCTCCACGTCGCCGAGCACCGCGGCCGAGCCCTTCGACGCGGACCGGTTCCCCGACGTCACGATGCACGACAACGTCGAGGTGCAGCACCGTCTGGTCACCGAGCACTTCGGCATCGAGCGCCTCGCGCTGGTGCTGGGCTGGTCGATGGGCGCCGGGCAGACCTACCAGTGGTGCGTCAGCCACCCGGAGATGGTGCCGCGCGCGCTGCCGTTCTGCGGGTCCCCACGCACCGCGCCGCACAACGAGGTCTTCCTGGAGAGCGTGCGTGCGGCCATCGAGGCGGACGCGGCGTGGGCGGGGGGCCGGTACTCCTCCCAGCCGAAGCGGGGTCTGCGGGCGGCGGCCCGGGTCTACGCGGGCTGGGGCTTCTCACAGGCCTTCTACTGGCAGGAGCAGTGGCGCAGCCTGGGGTTCACCTCGCTGGAGGACTTCCTCGTCGGCTTCTGGGAGGGCTTCTTCCTCGACGACCGGGACGCGAACAACCTCCTGACCATGCTGTGGACCTGGCAGCACGCCGACGTCGGGAACACCCCCGGGTTCGACGGCGACACCGAGGCGGCCCTGCGGTCCATCCGCGCCAGGCTCGTCGCGATACCGGCGGAGAAGGACCTCTACTTCCCGCCGGAGGACGAGCACTGGGCGAGCCAGTTCATCCCCGGTGGCGAGGTACGGGTGATCCCGGGGGTGTGGGGGCACTTCGCCGGCGGCGGGGCCAACCCCGTGGACACCGACGTCATCGACGCCGCGGTGACGGAGCTGCTGGCCACGGAGGTCTGAGGAGGGTCTACGGGGTTCGGTCCGGAGCGGTGGCCGTGCGCGGGGTCATCCCGAGCGCGGCCACCGCGGCCACCGCGGACACGGCCGCCAGCGCCCACCACACCCGCTGGAACCCGGCGTGGGCCGACGCGTAGCCGACGGGGCTGCCCAGCAGCACCACGAGCAGGCTGATGCCGAGCACGAAGCCGATCTGGCGGGCCATGTTCACCACCGCGCTCCCGGTCGCGGCCCGGTCGGCCGGCAGGTCGAGCGTGGCCGAGCCGAGGATGGTCGGCAGGGCCAGACCCACCCCGGCCCCGCCCACCAGCCAGCCGGGCAGCACCGTCGCCGCGTAGCTCGGGTCGGGCCCCACCGAGACCGCCACCAGCACCGCGCCGGCGCCGAGCAGCACGCACCCGACCGCCGCGATCCACCCGACCGGGACGCGGCGGGAGAGCCGTTGGGCGACCACGGCGAAGAGGGGGACCATCAGCGGCCCCGGCGCCACCGCGAGCCCGGTCCGCAGCGCCGACCATCCCCACACCGTCTGCATCCACAGCACCAGGGTGAGCAGCGACGCGGCGAACGCGACGCTGAACACCAGCGACGTGAGGTTCGACCAGGCGAACGCCCGCACCCGCAGCAGCGAGGCCTCGACCACCGGCGCCGGGTGGGTCACGCAGCGCCGGGCGAACACGACCAGCCCGAGGACGGCGACCACGGCCGCGCCGAGGACGCCCGCACTCGCCCACCCCCACTCCGGGCCCTCGACCAGGGCGAGGGTCAGCGCCCCGATCCCGAGGGCCAGCACGGCGGCGCCCAGCAGGTCGGGCACGGGCCCGCTGCGGTCCTCCCGCACGTCCGGCACCAGGCGCACCGCCGCGACGATCGCCAGCACGCCGATGGGCAGGTTGACCAGGAACACCCAGCGCCACGACGCGGCCACCAGCAGGCCGCCCACGACGGGGCCGGCGGCGGAGGCCAGCGCGCCGGTGGCCGCCCAGATCCGCACCGCGCGTGCCCGTTCCGCCACCGGCGTGGCGGCGACGAGCAGGCCCAGGCTCGTCGGGGTCAGCAGCGCCGCCCCCGCGGCCTGCAGCAGCCGGAACCCGACCAGGGCCCAGAGCCCCTGGCTCGCCGCGCACGCCGCGCTGGCCAGCACGAACACCGCGAGCCCGAGGAGGAACCCGCGCTTGCGGCCGTACCGGTCGGCCAGCCGGCCCAGGGGCACCAGCAGGGCGGCGTAGACGATCGCGTAGCCGTTGAGCACCCAGCTCAGGTCGGACAGCGAGATCGCCCCGGCGGTGCGGGCCAGGTCCCGGCCGATGTCGTCGAACGCCACGTTGACGATGAACAGGTCGAGGCTGGCCATGAACGCCGCCAGCGAGAGCACCGCGAGGACGGCGCCGGGGCGCACGCCACGCTCCTCCCGGACGTCGGCCGCGGCGGTGCTCGGCTCGGTGGTGCTCGGCTCGGCGGGGTCGACGAGTGCCACGGTGACCTCACGGGGGGGGGGGGGTGAGTAGGAGAGTCGGACCGACCGACGGGACGGTAGCGCGAGGTCGGTTTGATGTGCAAACCTGCTCCGGTGCAGACCCACCTGATCGACCCCGACGCGCTGCCGGGCCGGGCGTGCTCGGCTGCCGCGGCCCTGGACCTCGTCGGCGACCGCTGGACCATGCTCGTGGTGCGGGAGGTGCTCTTCGGCAACCACCGCTTCAGCGAGATCGTCCGGGGGACGGGGGCGCCCCGGGACCGGCTGGCCGACCGGCTCGCCCGCCTCGTCGACGCGGGCATCCTCGAGCGGCGGCCCTACTCCGAGCACCCGCCCCGGTCGGACTACCACCTGACCGCGTCGGGCCGGGGCCTGGTGCCCGTGCTGGAGGCGCTGCGGCAGTGGGGGGACCGCTGGGCGGTGCAGGAGGTCCCCGTGCGGGCGGTGCACGGCGCGGACGGCGACCGCCACGAGGTCGTCGGGGAGTGGCGGTGCCGCACGTGCGGCGAGCGCACCGGGGCGGGCGGCTTCGCGCTGGTCCGGACCGGGGCGGCCGAGCACGCCCACGACGCCGTCCACGAGGTGCGGCCCGAGCCGGGGACCGGCGCGTGAGCGCCCCCGAGCGGGTGCGCTCGCGGACCGTGAGCTGGCAGGACCCGCTGGCCGCGGCCGCGGCGGCGGCAGGCCTGCCCGGGCTGGAGGCGATGCGCGCCCTGGCGGACGGGACGATCCCGCCGCCGCCCATCTCCGAGCTGATGCGCATGACGGTGACCCGCGTCGAGCGCGGCGAGGTCGTCTTCGCCTGCGAGCCCGACGAGTCGCACTACAACCCGATCGGCATCGTGCACGGCGGGCTGGTGTGCACGCTGCTCGACTCCGTCGTGGGGTGCGCCGTGCACACCACCCTCGACCAGGGCATCGGCTACACCTCCCTCGAGCTCAAGGTCAGCTACCTCGCCGCCGTGACGGCGCGCAGCGGGACGCTGACCGCGACCGGACGGGTGGTCAAGCCGGGGCGACGCGTCGCCTTCGCCGAGGGCGAGGTGCGCGACGCCTCCGGCACCGTGGTGGCCACCGCGACGAGCACGCTGCTGGTGTTCGTCCTGCCGCCGCCGGGCTGAGGACCGCACCGGGTGCCGGTGCCGGTGGCCCTCAGCGCCGCGTGCCGAGCACGACGGTGCCGTCGAGGTCCTCGGAGCGGGTCGTCACCGCGTGCAGCCCCGCTGCGGTGACCAGGTCGGCGGTCCGCACCGCCTGGTCCGCACCGGTCTCCACGAGCAGGACCCCGGTGGGGGAGAGCCACTCCGGCGCGCCGGCGGCGACCCGCCGCTGCACGTCGGTGCCGTCCGGGCCCCCGTCGAGCGCCACCCGCGCCTCGTGGTCGCGGGCCTCCGGCGGCATCAGGGCGATGGCGTCGGTCGGCACGTACGGCGCGTTCACGGCGAGCACGTCCACGCGGCCGCGCAGCGCGTCGGGCAGCGCCGCGTAGAGGTCCCCGAGGTGCACGTCCGCGGCGGGCAGGCTGCGCCGCGCGCACGCCACCGCGGCCGGGTCGACGTCGGCGGCGTGCACCCGCGCCGAGGGCAGCCGGGCGGCCAGGGCGAGCGCCACGGCCGCGCTGCCGCAGCACAGGTCGACGACGAGGCGCGCGTGCGGGGCCAGCCGCACGGCCTCGCGCACCAGCCACCGGGTGCGCCGTCGCGGGACGAACACCCCGGGCGCCACCGGCACCCGCAGCCCGTCGAAGGCCGCCCAGCCCAGCAGCGGCTCGAGCGGCTCGCCCGCCACCCGGCGCGCCACCAGCGCCTCCAGCCCGGCGCCACCGCGGGCAGCCTCGACGAGCAGCGCCGCCTCGTCCTCGGCGAACACGCACCCCGCGCGGCGCAGCCGGTCCACCACCTCCGCCGGGGTCACACGCCGACGCTAGCCCCGCTCACCCGGGCAGCTGGGCGGCGAGGTCCCGCAGCTGGGGGATCTCGCCCTGCGGCGCGGTGGCGATGTTCGTCGCCAGCGCCCGCGCGGGACCGTAGGTGCCGGCGTCGAGCTCCCGGGCCGCCATCGCGGCGGCCCCGGTCTCGCTGTCGGCGGAGGCGAGCAGCATGTCGCGGTCGAAGGCCGGCTGGGCCTCGGTCCGCAGCCGGGCCAGCGCCGCGTCGTCGACGTAGCCGTCGGCCATCGCGGCGTCCCCGGGCTCCGGGGTGAGGCCGAGGGTGGTGACCCAGCCGGCCAGGGCGTCACGCTCGGGGGTCTGCTCGTCGAGGATCCGCTGGCCGAAGGCGCGGACCCGGGGGTCGGAGCCCCGCTCGAGCGCCAGGCGGCCGACCTCGAGGGCCCGCTCGTGGTGGGGGAGCATGTGCCGGACGAACGCCGCGTCGGCCGCCGTCGAGGTCGGCGCCGAGGACGCGGGGGCGTCCCCGCCCGAGGAGCAGCCGGCCAGCGCGACGGCGGGGACGACGAGGGCGACGAGCACGGCGGCGAGCGGGGTGCGGCGGGGCATGCCCCCGATGGTCGTCCCCACCGGGCGTCGCCGCCGGTCGATCACCGCCCCGACCCCCACGGCGGCCCGCCGGGTGGTTCGGTAGGTCGGTGGAGCACTCGTCGGTCCTCACCCTGCCCGCCGGCACGTCGGCGGTGCTGCGCCGGGCCACCCCGGCCGACCTGCCCGACCTGGTCGCGATGCTGGTGGACGACCCCGTCAGCGCGGTCCGCGAGGACGCCGACGACCTGCCCGCCTACGCCTGCGCGCTCGCCGAGATCGAGCTCGACCCGCACCAGCTGCTCGTCGTGGCCGAGGCCGACGGGGTGCTGGCGGGCACCCTGCAGCTCACCGTCATCCCCGGCCTGGCCCGTCGCGGCGCCCGCCGCGCGCAGCTGGAGAGCGTGCACGTGGCGCGGTCGCACCGACGCCGGGGGCTGGGGGCGGCCATGCTCGGGTGGGCCGTCGAGGAGGCGCGCGGCCGCGGCTGCGGGCTGGTCCAGCTGACCTCCGACCGCGCCCGGGAGGACGCGCACCGGTTCTACGAGGGCCTGGGGTTCACCGACTCCCACGTGGGCTACAAGCTCGTCCTCTGATCCCCGTCCCGCTGTGCTGGGATCGGGTGGTGGCGCGGTACGTCGCCTTCCTGCGCGCGGTGAACGTCGGTCGGCGCACCGTGCGGATGGCCCGCGCCTGCGAGCTGCTCGTCGGCCTGGGCCTCGACGACGTCTCGAGCTTCGTCGCCAGCGGGAACCTGCTGCTCACCAGCCGCCGCCGGGCCACCACCCTGGAGCGCGACATCCGGGCGGCGCTGGAGGACGAGTGGGGCTTCGAGATCACGACCTTCGTGCGCACCGCCGAGCAGGTCCGCGCGCTGGCCACCGAGCGGCCCTGGGGCGAGGTCGCGCCGGGCGACACCCACTTCGTGCTGCTGCCGCTGACGCCCCTGGACGCCGCCCAGCGGGCGGCCGTCGAGGCGATGTCGAACCACCGCGACGAGGTGGCGGTGCGCGGCGGCGACGTGCACTGGTTGATCCACGACCGGTCGGTGGAGACCACCCTCGGGCCGAAGCAGTGGCGCGACGCCCTGCCCGGCGTGCCCACCACCGCCCGGAACACGACGATGCTACGCCGGCTCGTCACCCGTCTCTGACCGGCGCCCCCCGGGAAGAGCGACCCCGCGCCGCGCGTTGACGCCGACATGCGCATCCTTCTCACGGGCGGAACAGGACTCATCGGGTCGGCGACCCTCACGGCGCTGCGGACGGCGGGGCACGACGTCGTCGCCGCGGTGCGGAGCCAGGCGTCGGCCGAGACGGTCGGCGCCGCGGGCGCCGAGCCGCTCGTCGGCGACATCACCGACGTGGCGTGGTTGACCGACGCCCTGCGCGGCGTCGACGGCGCCGTGCACCTCGCCGCCGACAACCAGGGCCCGGGCATGGACGAGGCCGTCACCGACGCCGTGATCGCGGCGTTCGGGGGCACCGACAAGCCCTACGTCCACACCGGCGGGGCGTGGGTGTGGGGCGACAGTGAGGACATCACCGAGGACGACCCGCAGTCGCCGCCCGCCATCACCGCGTGGCGTGCCGGGCCCGAGGCCAAGGTCCTCGGCTCCACCGTCCGCGCCACCCTGGTGGCCCCGGGCATCGTCTACGGGCCCGGCGGCGAGGGCATCACCCGCATGCTGGCCGACGGCCCGCGCGACGACGACGGCGCCCTGGTGCTGATCGGCTCGGGCGAGCAGCACTGGACCACCGTGGCCACCACCGACCTCGCCGCGCTGTACCTGCTGGCGCTCGAGCGGTCCACCGGAGGCACCTACATCGGCGTGAGCGGGCAGAGCCCCACCGTCCGCGAGCTGGGTCTCGCCGCCGTCGGCCCGGACGGGTCGGTCGTCCCCGGCAGCGCCGAGGAGGCCGCCGGGCGGCTGGGGGAGGGCTTCGCCGAGGCGCTGCTGCTCGACCAGCAGGGTCGGGGCGCCAAGGCCCGCACCGAGCTGGGCTGGGAGCCCACCGCGCGGTCGCTGGTCGACGAGCTCGCAACCGCCCGGTGACCCGCGGTCAGCGCTTCCGGGCGGCCCGCGCGGCGCGATTGCGAGCGACCGCCGCGCGCACCAGGCCGTCGAGGGCGGCCTCGTCCAGGACGTCGCCCTCGCCGAGCTCGTAGGAGCGGCGCTGGTTGCCGCCCAGCTCGCCGTTGAACACCCCCGCGGGGTCGTCGAGCGACGCGCCGTGCTGGAAGCCCAGCTTGACCTTGGTCCTGAAGATGTTGCCGACCACCAGTGGTCCGTCGAGCTCCCACACGGGGGAGCCCATGTACTTCCAGTGCTCGGTGATGCCCGGGTCGGCGGCCAGGATCACCCGCCGCGCCGCGGCGAGGGTCTCACCCCGCCAGTCCGGGTGGGTGGCCACCAGCTCGTCGATCTTCCCGCTGTCCGCCACGCTCGCTCCTCCCGCCGCCGCCCGGTGACCCCGGTGCCCCGCCCCGGAGTGTGGTGCACGCCGGGGCGGGGCGTCGAGGGGTCGGTCAGTGCTCGGCGGCGGTGGGCAGCGCGGCCCCGGTGCCGGGGGCCGCGGGGGAGCGGACCACGGCGGCGACCAGCACGACGGTGAGGGCGAGGAAAGTCGCCGCGGCAAGGAAGGCCCGGTCGGCCCCGACCACGAAAGCGTGCTGCGCCTGCAGCGCCGGTCCGGCCCCCGGGACCACGCCCGCGTGGCTGGACGCGGTGCCGTACACCGTGACCAGGACGGCGAGACCCAGCGCGCCGCCGACCTGCTGCATGACGTTGACCAGCCCCGAGGCCGCGCCGGCGTCGGCGGGGTCGACCCCGTGCAGCGCCGCCGCGGTGAGCGGGACGAAGGCCAGCCCGTTGCCCGCGCCGAAGAGCACCAGCGTCGCGAGCAGCTCGGCGTAGGAGCTGGTCTCCGAGAGCCGGGTGAGCAGCAGCAGGCCGGTCGTCGAGAGGGCGATGCCGCCGACCATCAGGGGCTTGGCCCCGAGCCGCTCGACGAGCACCCGCGCACTGAGCTGCGAGGCGGCGAACAGCACCACGGTGAGTGGGAGGAACGCCAGCCCGGCGCGGATCGCGCTGTAGCCCAGCACGTTCTGCAGGAACTGGGTGAGGAAGAAGAACATCCCCATCATCCCCGCCACCAGCAGCAGCCGGCCCACGTAGGAGGCGGAGCGGTTGCGGTCGGCGAAGAGCCGCAGCGGGACGATCGGGGCCTGCGCACGCCGCTCGACGGCGACGAAGACACCGAGCAGCGCGACGCCCGCGGCGAAAGAGGTGACGGTGGTCGGTTCCGCCCAGCCGTGCGAGGCGGCGGTGACGAAGCCGTAGACCAGGGCGGTCATCCCCGCCGTGGAGGTCAGCGCCCCGGCGGCGTCGAACTGCCCGCGCCGACGCTCCGTCTCCGGCAGCACCGCCCGGACCAGCGCGACCAGCACCAGACCGATGGGGACGTTGACGAAGAAGATCCACCGCCACGACGCCCACTGCACGAGGGCGCCACCGGCGACGAGGCCCACGGCGCTGCCGCCGATGGACACCGCGGTGTAGAGGCCCAGCGCGCGCAGCCGCTCGCGGGGTGACGGGAACGCCGTCATGAGCAGGGCGAGCGCCGAGGGGGAGGCCAGCGCTGCGCCGACGCCCTGCACCGCGCGGGCGGCCAGCAGCGTGGTGCCGCTCTCAGCGAGCCCACCGGCCAGGGAGGCGAGGGTGAACAGGGCGACGCCGGCGACCAGGGTGCGTCGGCGGCCCAGCAGGTCGCCCGCCCGGGCGCCGAGCAGGAGCAGCCCGCCAAAGGACAGGGCATAGGCGTTGACGACCCACGAGAGGTCGGTCGCGCTGAACCCGAGAGCGGTGCGCAGGTCCGGCAGGGCGATGTTCACGATGCTGACGTCGAGCACGACCATCAGCTGGACGGTGAGGATCGCGGCGAGCGCGACGGAGGGGTGGGCCAGCAGCCGCGTGCGGCGGGTGGCCCGGCGCGGGGGTGAGCTCGGGGCGGGGGGACGCGGGGTGGCCGCGTGGGGGGTGACGGTTGGCACGAGGACCTGCTCTCAGTCATGATGGGTGAAGCGGATGGCGCCTCCAGTTACGTTAGTGGAGGCAGCCTCCACTTGGCAACCGGACCGGGAGAGGACGTCGGCGCGATGGGCACGGGCGGGGCGACGGCACGACCGATGCGGGCGGACGCCCGGCGCAACCGCGACGCGCTGCTGCGGGCCGCGGGCGACGCGTTCGCCGAGCGCGGGGTCGACACCTCGCTGGAGGACATCGCCGAGCGCGCCGGGGTCGGCATCGCGACGCTCTACCGCAACTTCCCGACGCGGGAGGTGCTCATCCAGGCCGTCTACCAGGCCGAGGTCGAGCGGCTCTGCGACGGCGTCGACGACCTGCTCGCCGCGTCGTCACCGGTCGAGGCGCTGGAGACCTGGACCCAGCGGTTCGTCGCCCACGTCGGGCGCAAGCGGGGGATGGCCACCGCCCTGAAGCAGGCCGTGGCCGACGCGGCGTCCCCGGAGGCCGCGCAGGTGAACGCCGAGCTGATCGCCGCGTCCAAGGAGCGGATGCGGGTGGCCATCACCCGGCTTGTCGAGGCGGGGGTCGCGGACGGCACCCTGCGCTCCGACGTCGAGCCGATGGACCTTCTGCGCTCCATCAGCGGCGTGTGCCTCGCCGACAGCAGCTCCGAGCAGTCGGCGCGCATGGTCTCCCTGCTCACCGACGGCATGCGCTTCGGGGCGGGACGCGCCTGAGAGCAGGGGCCGACCGGTGCGGGGGAACAGGACCGGCGGCCGCGGGCGTTGGCGCAGACATGACCAACACCCCGGACAAGATCGTCTACACCGCGCACGCCACCACCGTCGGCGGGCGGCAGGGCAGCGCGAAGACCGACGACGGCCAGCTCGACCTCGTGCTCACCCCGCCGAAGGAGATGGGCGGCCCCGGCACCGGCGTCAACCCCGAGCAGCTGTTCGCCGCCGGGTTCGGCGCGTGCTTCACCGGGGCGCTCGGCCTCACCGGCAAGGAGATGGGCATCGACACCAAGTCTGCCCAGGTCCGCACCCACGTCGGCTTCGGCCCGGAGGGCGAGAGCTACGCCATCACGGTCGAGATCGAGGGCATCGTGCCGGACGTCGACCTGGCCACCGCGCAGAAGGTGCTGGACCGCACCCACGAGCTGTGCCCGTACTCCAAGGCCACCCGCGGCAACGTCCCCGTCACCGTGACCGCGGTCGAGTCCTTCTGACCGACCCGTCACCCCCGCCGGCGGCGCCGGACCCACCCCGGGTCCGGCGCCGTCGTCGTGCGGGGACGCGGGTCAGGCTGCGGCGCGCAGCGGGAACGCCCGGTCGCTGACGAGGTGGCGGAGGCTGCCGTCGACCGGGTCGGTGAAGGCGAGCTCGGCGGCCAGCAGCTGCAGCGGCCGGGAGACGTCGTCGAGCGGGACGTGCCGGTCCACCGGGTACAACGGGTCGTCGACGATCGGGATCCCGAGGCCCCACAGGTGCAGCCGCAGCTGGTGGGTCCGCCCCGTCCTCGGCGTCAGTCGGTAGACGCCGTGGTCCCCGAGCCGGCCCTCGAGCTCGACGAGCGTCTCCGCGTTGACCGGGGCGCCGGGCACCACCTTGGCCCGCACCCCGCCGCGGGACGTGGCCACGTGGTCGCGCACCGCCACCGGCAGGGTGAGGTCCGGTGCGTGGGGGGCCAGGGCCCGGTAGGTCTTGCGCACCGCGCGGGTCTCGAACAGCCGCTGGTAGGGCGCGCGCCAGCGGCGCTCGGTGGCCAGCACCAGCAGGCCGGAGGTGACGCGGTCGAGGCGGTGCACCGGGGAGAGCTCGGGCAGGCCGAGCTCCGCGCGCAGCCGCACGACGACGCTCTCGCGGACGTGGTGGCCCCGCGGGATGGTGGCGAGGAACGCCGGCTTGTCCACGACGACGATCCGCTCGTCGCGCAGCAGCACCGGCATCACGCCCGGGACGGGTACCTCGTCGGGCAGGTCGCGGTGGAACCACACGAAGGTGTGCGGCCGGTAGGGGTCGGCGGGGGTGACGGGGCGCAGGTCGTCGTAGACGAAGCGGCCGTCGGCCAGCAGCCGCGTCACGTCGACCCGGTCGCCCAGCCGCTCGCGCAGCCAGTCCGCGGTGCTCGGCCACGCCGGCTCGACCCGGGCCCGGTCCGGGGTGCGCACCCACGCCGAGGCGAGCCCGTGGCGCGGGGGGAGCGGTGAGCGCGGGGGCACGGTGCGACCCTAGAGCCGGCGCCCACCCGGATCTCCCGGCTAGATGACATAATGTCGATTATCGGCACTGCAGGACGGGACGCGGGCTGCCCGGTGCGCGCCTCACACAGCCCAGGTCGTCGTCGAGCGTCGCCCCGTGCGGCCACCGCGTGGCGCTGCACGCCCGAACGTCACGCCCGCACCGGGTGTCATCGCCGTTCACGGCGGCGGGTGCCGAAGCCCGCCCGAACGTCACGCCCGCACCGGGTGTCATCGCCGTTCACGGCGGCGGGTGCCGAAGCCCCACCGCCCCAGCCCGTGGCCCTTGATTCGTCAGTGTGACGTATCACCACGCGTCAGGCGGGTCGTCAGCACGCGTCGTCCTCCGGTCCGCACGACCACCCCGGCAGTGGCGCGGTCTCCGGTGGGTACGGCGTCCGTCCGGTGAACATGGCCGCCAGCAGCGGGCCGATCTCGTCGGCGACCTGGCCGACCCGGTCGCACGCCGCGCCGAGGGCGTCCGCGACGACCGCCGGGCCCGCCAGCGCGTGCTCCACGAACACCGCACCGTGGTGCCAGGACACGGTGACGAACGCGCTGCGCACGTTGATGTCGTTCAGCTCGACCAGCAGCGCCTTGGTGCACGCGACCTCGAGCGCGGCCTGCGCCCACACCCGGACGAACGGCGCCCCGTCCGCGTCGTGCACCGAGACCCAGCACGCGGCGGAGCCGCAGCGGAACGGGATGTCACCGTCGCCGTCCACCTCGACCCGCGTCGACCCCCAGTGCTCCTGCAGCAGCAGCCGGACGTGGCTGCGCAGCCACGTGGTCCGTTCCTCACCCACAGCCGCCTCCCCTCGTTCCCACCGCAGGGTCGCACCGGGGTCCGACAAGAACGGCGGCGGTTCCGCGGAACCGGTCCGGGCCGGGCTCGCCCCGTGGTACGAACCGCCCGTGATGAGGCCGGCACGTGCCGTGACAGGTGCCGCAGGACTACTCCTGGCCGGGCTCCTGGTCGTGGGGTGCGAGCCGCTGCTGCCCCCGCCGGCGGTCCCCGGGCCGGGCGGGTCCCCGACCACCTCGGCCGCGTCGACCACCACCGCGGTGCCCACCGGCACCACCCCGGTGACGACGACCGGCGTGCCGCCGACCACCACGACCGCCACCACCACCACGACCGCCGCGCCCACCACGACCCCCACCACGGCGACGACCGCCCCGACCTCCACCACCACGACCCCCACGACGACCACGTCCACCCCGACCACCACGGTCGTGCCCGGTCCGACGGCGGTCCCCCCGTCGACGGCCCCGGTGTACCCGGGCGACTTCCCCGACCCGGCCGTGATCCTCGTCGACGGCACCTACCACGCGTTCGCCACCCAGGACGGGGCGGTCAACCTGCAGCGGCTGACCTCGACCGACCTCGTCCACTGGACCCGGCCGACCCCCGCCGACGCCCTGCGCTCCCTGCCGTCCTGGGCCGACAGCCTGGGCACCTGGGCCCCGGAACCGGCGCGGGTCGGCGGCCGGTTCGTCCTGTACTACACGGTCCACCAGCGCGGCGGCGCCGAGTGCATCTCCACGGCGACCGCCACCGGGATCGCCGACCAGTTCGTCGACAGCAGCTCGGCGCCGATGGTCTGCCAGGCCGCCGGTGGTGGGTCGATCGACCCCTCCCCGTACACCGACACCACGACCGGGACCCGCTACCTGGCGTGGAAGACCAACGACGCCGGTGCCGCGACGCTGTTCTCACGCCGGCTGACCGACGACGGCCTCGGCTTCGCGGCCACGGCGCCCGCGGTCCCGCTGCTGCGCTCGACCGGCATCTCCTGGAACCTCGGCAACGTCGAGGGCCCGTCCCTGGTCGACACCGGCCGGGGCTGGCTGCTGTTCTACAGCGGCAACGTCTACACCAGCGCCGCCTACGGCATCGGCTACGCGACCTGCGACGGTCCCCAGGGACCGTGCACCAACACCTCGACGACCACCCCGTGGGTGGGCTCGCACGGCCGGGCACAGGGCCCGGGCGGGCAGAGCCTCGTCGTCGACGCAGCGGGTCGGCTGGTCATGGTCTACCACGCGTGGGACGGCGTGGTCGGGTACGCGAACGGCGGCGTGCGGGCGCTGTGGGCGGACGTCCTGGACGTGTCGTCGGGGGCGCCGGTGTTCGTGCCCTGAGCCGTCGCGCAGCTCAGGTCCGGCGCGCCTGGAAAGCGGCCTGCTTGGACCGGTTGCCGCACACCTCCATCCGGCACCAGCGCCGGCGCCCCGAGGTGTCGAGGAACAGCCACCCGCACTCGTGGCCACCGCACGCGCGGACCCGCCGGGCGTCGTCGCCGGTGACCAGGGCGGCCGTCGCCAGGGCGAACGCGAGCAGCGCCGTCCTCGGCCCGGCGTCGCCGGCGCACCGCCAGGCCACGCCGTCCCCGGTGTCCACCAGCTGCTGGTGCGTCCGGCCCTCGGTCGCGAGGGAGCCCAGCAGCGCGAGGTCGTCGGCCCGGGCGAGGCCGCGGGCGGCGCGGTGCACGGCCGGGCGCAGGGTGCGCGCCGCCGCCAGGGCGCCCTCGTCCGAGGCGGGCGCGCCGGGGTCGAGCAGGCCGCGGTCCCGGGCCAGCACGTCGAGGTGGGCCGGAGTCCGGAGGTAGTCCCGCTCCGCCCTGTCCGTGGGGGCGAGCGGGGTGCCGTCAGTGGCCCAGCCCGCCCAGGTGTTGGCCAGCTCGAGGCCGGGCTGGCCGGCCACCGGTGCGGGCAGGACGAGGCCCTCGACGGTGACCCACCAGACGGGCGTGCTCTTGACCACCTGGTCATTCTAACCGTTTGATGGCGTCAAACGGTTATCTGCCCCACACACGGAGGTCGACCATGAGCACCCGAACCACCACCGCGGCGGGACTCGCCGCGCTCGCCGTCACGGCGGGGCTCCTCGGCTCCCCCGCCACGGCCGCCACCACCCCGGTCACCCCGTCGCCGGCCGTGCCCGGGGCGCGGCCCGAGCCGTGGCAGCCCGAGACGCAGGAGCCGTTCACCGTCGCCGCCGGGGTCTACTGCCAGGACGCGTTCTCCTACACCCCCGACCGCCAGGACCTGAGCAGCCGCGTCCTGAGCCGGTACGCGGACGGTGCGGTCCGGACCGTCGAGTTCCACGGCCTGCTGATCGGGACGTTCACGAACCTCCGGACGGGTGCCACGGTGACCACCAACGCCAGCGGCACCGCGGTGCAGCAGCTGCGCGAGGACGGCTCGCTGGAGACGTACACGACCTACGGCCCGGTGGGCCTGGGCTTCCACGCCGGCGACGGCTTCCCGCAGGGCTACTACTCCCTCGACGGTGTCCACGTGGTCGGTTTCGCCCCCGACGGCACGCGCACGATGCTCGTCGACCACGGGACCGAGGTCGACACCTGCGCGGCGCTGGGCGGCTGAGCGGACCCGTCGACTAGTGCTGGGCGTCGGGCGCGAACGCCGCCATCCAGCTCAGCGGCCCGAGCAGGGGCAGCGCCGGCAGCCCGTTGGCCCGCTGCACCTCGTCGAGGACACCGAGGGTCTGCGGGGTGAGGCAGCCCCCGGTGTCGACGGCCCGGCCGTAGGAGGCCAGCGAGCGCTGCCACCGTCCGATCGCCGGGTCGCACTGGCCGGGGAGGTACAGCGCCCCGGGCCAGGCGTTCGGGTCGCCGGGGCTGGTGTCGGGGTCCACGCCGTACCAGGCCGCCACCCAGGTCAGCGGACCGAGCACCCCGGTCACCGGCAGGGTGTTGGCTCGCTGCTCGTCGAGGATCGCCCGCGACGTCTCCCCCGTGATGCAGCCGTCGGGCACCGTCGCGTAGCCGAAGGTGGCCATGCGCCGCTGGAACGGCACGGCCGCGGGGTCGCACTGGCCGGGGAAGAAGATCGCCACCGGCCAGGCCGCGAAGGTGCCCGGGTCGCTCGGCACCCCACCCCCGCCCGGGACCGGTGCGGGCGGCGGTGGCACGACCACGGGCGGGGTCACGACAGGTGGTGTCACGACGGGCGGTGTCACGACGGGAGGGGTCACGACCGGCACGGTGCCGGCTCCCCCCATGTAGGCCGACTCGGCGTAGGTGGGCACCCGCCCGGACCGGGCGTCACCGTCCTCGCGCAGGCCGGCCCCGCAGGTCCACGGCTGCCAGCCGCGCATCCGGTAGAGGTACAGCGCGCGGTAGTCCTGCTCGCGCGGGGAGGCCTGGTCGGGCCGGCCCTGCCCACCGACGCTGGTCCACGTGGCCTGGTTGAACTGGTACGCGCCGTAGTACCCGTTGCCGGTGTTGATGGCGTAGTTGCCGCTGGACTCGCACATGCGGACCTTGGCCCAGTCCGAGGCGGGCGGGTCGGCGGCCGCGCTCCCGGCGGCGAGCACGGCGGCGCCGGTCCCGCCGGCGGCGGTGACGAGCAGCGCGGCCACGAGCCGGCGCAGACGACGGGGCGGACGAGGGTGGACACGGGTCGGGACGACTCGGCGCAACGGTGCTCCCCGGGGCTCGACCGCGTCGCGGAGCGTCGCGGGACAGGAGCACGGTAACCAGCAGGAACAGGCGTCACAAGCGCATCACGAAAGAACAACACTGTAGTTCGACACCACGAGTCACACGCGTACCGCGGTCCGGCGTGTCGTCCGGACCGGGTGCGTGAGGCTCAGCGCAGGCGCTCGGCCGCGCGGGCCAGCCGGACGAGGTCCGCGGCCAGGCGGGCGAGCTCGGCGGGGCCTGCCCCGTCGGTGACCGCGGTGGCGACGTCCTCCGCGGCGCAGCGGACCGCGAACGCGCGGTCGGCCACCCCGCCCGCCTCCTCGGCGGTCAGGACCACCGACCCGGCGGGCAGCACGGTGTCGCGCAGCGCGACGCGCTGCTCGTAGGCTCGCTGCCGGCACGACTGCTGGCAGTACCGCCGCCGCCGGCCCACGGGGTTGCTCGCCACCTCGCGGCCGCACCACCCGCAGTGCTCGACGGAGTTGGCCACGAGCGATGACCCTACGACGGTCCCGGGGAGGCCCGGTACACCCGTACCTCGCCGGCCCGCACCCGCGGGCCATGGCCCACCGGGGCTGGCACACCGCCGACCTGGCCGGGCTCGAGAACACCCTGGCCGCGTTCACCCGGGCGGTCGACGAGGGCTACGCCTATGTCGAGACCGACGCCCGCGCGGCCGCGGACGGCACGGCGGTGCTGCACCACGACGCCGGCCTCGACCGCACGACCACCGCGTCGGGCCCGGTGGCCGCCCGCTCCGCGGCCGAGCTCGCCCACGCCCGCGTCGGCGGCCGCGAGCCCGTGCCGACCCTGCGCGAGGCCCTGCGGGCACTGCCCCGCACCCGGTTCAACGTCGACGTGAAGACCGACGACGCGGTCCCCGGCGTGCTCGAGGACCTCGCCGCCACCGATGCCTGGGACCGGGTGTGCCTGGCGTCCTTCTCGGGCCGGCGCCTGGCCCGGCTGCGCGCCGCCGCCGGGCCCCGGCTGTGCACCGCCCTCTCCCCCGCCGGCGTGCTGGCGCTGCGCGTGCGTGCCGTGGCGCTGGTCGACCTGCCGCACCGGTGGCTGCCCGCGGGCCTGTGCGCGCAGGTCCCCCTCGGCCCGGCGGCGGCCCCGCTGGTCGACCGGCGGCTGCTGCTGCAGGCCCACCGCCTCGGCCTCGAGGTGCACGCCTGGACGGTCGACGACCCGCGGGCCACCGCCCGGCTGCTCGACCTGGGGGTGGACGGCGTCATCACCGACCGGCCCGACCTGCTGCGCGACCTGCTCGTCGCCCGGGGGTGCTGGCCCGGCTGAGCCGGGCCGGGCTGCGAGACTGCCCGGGTGAGCGACCGTGGTGAGGACACCGTGCCCGATCCCACTCCCGACCCGACCGACGCGCTCTCCGCGGTCCCCGCCCGCGGCGGCCCGGCCGCCCCTGCGACGGGCCGGGTCCGCTTCTTCCACGGCCCCATGGACTGCGGCAAGTCCACGCTGGCCCTGCAGGTCGACCACAACCAGACCCGGCAGGGCCGTCGCGGCCTGGTGCTGACCCGCCACGACCGCTCGGGCCGCCCGCAGATCTCCAGCCGGATGGGCCTGGTGCGCGAGGCGCTGGAGGTCCGCGCCTCCGACGACCTGCGCGAGGTGGTCCGCCGCTCCTGGGCGGGTGGGCGCCCGGTGGACTACGTCGTCGTCGACGAGGCGCAGTTCCTCACCCCCGCCCAGGTCGACCAGCTGGCGGAGCTGGCCGACGAGCGCGCGGTGGACGCGTTCTGCTTCGGCATCGCCACCGACTTCCGCGGCGAGCTGTTCGACGGCTCGCGGCGCCTCGTCGAGCTCGCCGACGAGGTCACCCCGGTGCAGGTCCAGGTGCTGTGCTGGTGCGGGGCCGTCGGTCGGTTCAACGCCCGGGTGGTCCACGGCCACGTCGTCCGCGAGGGCAGCACGGTCGTCGTGGCCGACACCGCGGTCGGTCCGGACACCGGGGACGAGGTGCGCTACCAGGTACTCTGTCGTCGGCACCACCGCCTCGGGGACCTCGGTCCGGCGCTCCCGCGCCAGGACGAGCTCCCGCTGGGTTGACGGTGGCGGAACGAACCACCCCGCGAGGACGTTGCACGGGGTGGACGTGAACACCAGCGCAGCACTGCGCAGGAGGAGAGGACCCCATGGCCGACCGTGTGCTCCGCGGCAGCCGTCTCGGCGCCGTCAGCTACGAGACCGACCGCGACCACGACCTGGCTCCCCGCCAGGCCGCGCGCTACGCCTGCCCCAAGGGCCACGACTTCGAGGTGCCCTTCGCCGACGACGCCGAGTTCCCGGGCACGTGGGAGTGCCGGCTGCACGGCACCGAGTCGAAGCTGATCGACGGCGCCGCCCCGGAGGCGAAGAAGGTCAAGCCCCCGCGCACCCACTGGGACATGCTGCTCGAGCGCCGCTCCGTCGAGGAGCTCGAGGAGCTGCTGCAGGAGCGGATGGACCTGCTCAAGGCCCGCCGCCGCGGCTGAGCCACCCGGTCACGACGCCCGTCCCCCGACCTCGGGGGGCGGGCGTCGTCGCGTGTCAGGCCCGGTCGCCGCGCAGCCGCTGCCAGCGGTCGCGCACGCCCCACTGCGTCACCCGCAGCAGCGCCTCGCGGACGATCCCGCCGCTCATCTTGGACTCGCCGATCTCCCGCTCGGTGAACGTGATCGGCACCTCATCGACCCGGTACCCCAGCTGCACGGTGCGCCACGCCAGGTCGACCTGGAAGCAGTAGCCCTCCGAGGCGATGTCGTCGAGCGGCAGCGCCTGGAGCACGGCCGCCCGGTAGGCGCGGAAGCCGCCGGTGATGTCGTGCAGCGAGACCCCGAGGGCGACCCGGGAGTACAGGTTGCCGCCCCGGGAGAGCCACTCGCGGTGCTTGGGCCAGTTGACGACGCTGCCGCCGGGCACGTAGCGCGAGCCCAGCACCAGGTCGGCGCCCCCGTTGACGCGGTCCAGCAGCCGGTGCAGCTGCTCCGGGGCGTGGCTGCCGTCGGCGTCCATCTCCACGAGCACGTCGTAGCCGCGGCCCAGCCCCCACCGGAAGCCCGCGATGTAGGCCGCGCCGAGCCCGGCCTTCTCGGTGCGGTGCAGCACGTGGACGCGCTCGTCGGCCGCGGCGAGACCGTCGGCGACCTCGCCCGTCCCGTCCGGGCTGCCGTCGTCGACGACGAGGACGTGCACCTGGGGCAGCGCGGCGTGCAGCCGGCCCACGATGAGCGGCAGGTTCTCCCGCTCGTCGTAGGTCGGGACGATGGCGAGGACCCGGTCGCCCGGCCCCGGCCCGTCAGCTGCGGCCGGTCCCGACCCGTCCGGGAGCGCCTGCTCCGCCATCGGTGTCCTCCTCGCGGCCCGGGGCGGGCCGTGCGTCGTCCGTCGTCTGTCCGGCCGGGTCCCCGGTGCGGCGGCGCCGCAGCACCGACCACCCGAGGGCAGCCAGGGTCAGCGCCGCGAGCGCGAGCTCCGGCGCCTCCCCGATCCGAGTGGCCACAGTAGTCGTGGTGTGCAGCGGGACCTGCGACACCAGTGCGGCGGGGGTGAAGAACTGTGTCGCCTGCGTCACCGACCCGTCCGGCGCCACCACGGCGCTGATGCCGCTGGTCGCGGCGACGACGACGGCCCGGCCGTGCTCCACCGCGCGCACCCGGGACATGGCCAGCTGCTGGTAGGTCATCTCCGTGCGGCCGAAGGTGGCGTTGTTCGTGGGCACCGCGATGTACTGCCCGCCGTCGCGGACCGCCGTCCGCAGCTGGCGGTCGAAGGCGACCTCCCAGCAGGTGGACACCGCGACGGGCACGCCGGCCGCGGTGAGCACCCCGTCGTCGTCGCCGGGCACGAAGTAGCCGGCCTTGTCGGCGTAGGAGCTGAACAGCGAGAAGAAGCTGCGGTAGGGCAGGTACTCGCCGAAGGGCTGCAGGATCGTCTTGTCGTGCTGCTGGCCCGGGCCGGTGACGGGGTCCCAGACGATGACCGAGTTCGTCGTGGTGCGGTCCGGCCCGACGAGCACGGCCCCGACGAGGATGGGCACCCCGATGGCGCGGGCGGCCTCGTCGATGACCGCACCCGCGTCGGGGTTGCGCAGCGGGTCCACGTCGGCGGAGTTCTCCGGCCAGATGACGACGTCCGGGCGGGGCACGCGCCCGGCGGCGACGTCCGCGGCGAGCTGCAGGGTGCGGGCCACGTGGTTGTCCAGCACCGCGCGGCGCTGGCTGTTGAACTCCAGCCCCAGGCGGGGGACGTTGCCCTGCACCGCGGCCACGGTCAGCGTCCGGTCGGAGGTGTCGGCGGCGCGGGTGGCCGGGCCCAGCGCCAGGGCCCCGGCCAGCGGCACCACCGTGGCCAGCAGCGCCCCGGCCGCGGTGAGGGCGCGGCGACGGCGCAGCGACACCAGCAGCGCGGCCAGGCCGGTGCCGGTGAGCGCCACCCCGAACGAGAGCAGGGTGGGCCCGCCGACCGAGGCCAGCGGGAGCAGCAGCCCGTCGGGCTGGCCGAACGCCAGGCGGCCCCACGGGAAGCCGCCGAACGGGACGTAGGAGCGCAGCGACTCCGCCGCCACCCAGGTGCACGCCACCCAGAACGGGCCGGCGGGCAGCCGGCCGACGGCCGCGCCCACCGCCCCGAAGAGGCCGACGAACAGGGCCTCCACCAGGGCGAGGGCCAGCCAGGGCACGGGCCCGACGTACTCCCCCACCCAGGGGATCAGCGGGAGCAGGAACGCCGCCCCGGCGAGGTAGCCGTAGCCGAAGCCGGCCCGCACCCGGACCCCGCGCAGCGCCAGGGCCACCGCGGCGATCCCGAGCGGGGCCAGCCACCACACGTGGCGCGGCGGGAAGCTCAGGTAGAGCGCGTACCCCCCGGCGAGGGAGGCCAGCACCCGCAGCAGCACGGGGCCCGTCAGCAGCGTCCTCACGCGGCGTACAGGGTCCGGCCGCGGTGGACGGTGCGCAGGCAGCGGGGCAGCCGGGCCCCGGGGGCGACGTCGGGCAGCGGGGCCACCCCGGCGCGCGGGTCGGTCGACCACCGGGCCACGGCGTCGCGGGGGGCGGCGACGACCAGCTCGTCGACGTCCCACACCGCGTAGGAGGCGGGGGCACCGGGGGTGAGCAGACCGGTGACGCCGTCGCGGACCCCGCCGGCACGCCACGCGCCGCGGGTGGCGGCGGCGAAGGCGGCGCGCGGGGAGATGCCCTGGCCGGGGGTGCGGTGGTGCACGGCCGCCCGGACCGCGGCCCACGGGTCCATCGTGGTCACCGGGACGTCGGAGCCGATGGCCAGGCCCACCCCGGCGGAGGCCAGGGTGGCGAACGGGTTGAGCCGGGTGCCCCGGTCGGGGCCCAGGCGCTGCACGTAGAGGCCGTCGGGCCCGCCCCACAGCGCGTCGAACGCGGGCTGCACGCTGACCAGCACGCCCCAGCCCGCCAGCGCGGCCGCCTGCTCGGCGTCGACCATCTCCACGTGCTCGAGGCGGTGGCCACGGCTGGCCACGACGGGCCCGCCCAGCTGCGCCACGGTGCGGGCCAGGCCGTCGACCACCGCGGCCACCCCGGCGTCGCCGATGACGTGGAACCCGCCCTGCACGCCGACCTCGGTGCACGCGGCGAGGTGCGCGGCCACCGCGTCGGCGTCGAGGAACCCCATGCCGGTGTTGTGCCCGTCGTGCGGGTCGTCGCAGAACGGCTCGCGCAGCCACGCGGTCCGCGAGCCCAGGGAGCCGTCGACGAAGAGGTCACCGCCCAGGGCGTGCGCCCCGGTGCGCTCGAGCAGGGCGCGGGCCTCGTCGGCCGTCCGCACCGCCTCGCCCCAGTAGCCGCGGACCTCCACCCCGTGGCCGTCGGGTCGGCCGACGGCGAGCAGCTGCTGGAAGTCGGCCAGGCCCCCGATCTCGGCGCCCCCGCACTCGTGGACCGCGACCACGCCCAGGGACGCGGCGTGGTCGAGGAACGCGTGCTGCGCGCGGCTGCGCTGCCCGCCGCCGAGCAGGCCGTTGGCCGCGTCGCGGACCCGGTGGTGGGCCTGCTCGACGAGCGGGCCGTCGTCGGACCAGCCCGGGTCGCGCCACGCCCCGTCGGCGGCGCTGACCAGCGCGGTGGAGGCCAGGGCGGAGTGCACGTCGACCCGGGAGAGGTAGATGGGCCGGCCCGGGGCGCAGGCGTCGACCTCGGCGCGGCTCGGGGGGCGTTGGCCGGGCCAGCGGCTCTCGTCCCAGCCGTGGCCCCAGACCACCGCGTCCTCGGGGTGCGCGGCGGCGTGCTCGGCCACCAGGGCCAGGCAGTGCTCGGTGGAGGTGGCGGCGGTGAGGTCGAGGCCCAGCAGCGCCAGGCCCGCCGAGGTCGCGTGGACGTGGGTGTCGACGAACGCCGGTGCCACCCAGGCGCCGTCGAGCTCGACGACCTCGGCGTCGGGGTGCAGCGCCCGGCCGGGCCGGTCCTGGCCCACCCACACCACGGTGCCGTCGGTGACGGCCATCGCGGTGGCGTCGGGGGTCCCCGGGGCCTGGACGTGTCCGCCCAGCAACAGCTGTGTGCTCACGGACGCAGTCTGCCCTGCCGCCCGGTCAGCCCTGCTCGACCTCGCCCTCCAGCACGGGGCGGCCACCGTCGCCGGGGCGCCGCGGGGGTGCCCCGGTGGGACCGGTGACCACCTCGCCGTCGACGACGACGCCGCGCCGGCCCAGCCCGCCCGTCCCCCGCGGCACCCTGACGACCCGTCGGGCGGCCGCCGAGGCCACCGCGGGGCGGACGAGGGCGCGGACCGGCGGCAGCAGCAGCAGGATGCCCAGCGTGCTCGTGACCAGCCCCGGGAGCAGGAACAGCAGCCCACCCAGGACGACCAGCGAGCCGTCGGCGACCTCGCTGTCGGTGGAGCGTCCCCGGCGGACGGCGTCGCGGAGCTGGGCGATGCTGCGGCGGCCCTGCGAGCGCAGCAGGGCCAGGCCGGCGACGAGCCCCAGCAGCAGCAGGCCCACGGTCGCGAGCACGCCGAGCGCGCTCGCGACCCAGACCAGCGCGGTCACCTCGACGACGACGTAGAGCAGGAACAGGATCAGTGGCACGGTGCTCGCCTCCTCGTCTCCCCGCACCGGCTCTCGGCGTCGCGGGTGGTACTGCCCTCCCAACGCACGGGCGGGCGTGGTTTCTCCCGGCGTCAGGCGTCCCGGCGGTCGACCACGACCAGCGCGGCCACGAGCACCACGCCCACGATCGCGGCGAAGTAGACCAGGCTGCCCCACGGCCCGAGCGGGCCGTCGAGGGTGGCGGTGCCCAGGAAGTTGCTCGCGTTGACGAAGGGCATCCACTGGTAGACGTCCTGGCCGTAGGTCGGGATCAGCTG
This sequence comes from Rhodococcus aerolatus, assembly GCF_054783215.1. Classification (NCBI taxonomy): domain Bacteria; kingdom Bacillati; phylum Actinomycetota; class Actinomycetes; order Mycobacteriales; family Nocardiaceae; genus Rhodococcus; species Rhodococcus aerolatus. Next base: position 47,035 of record NZ_BAAGQZ010000026.1, read on the forward strand.
CACGAGCTGCTCGACGAGCAGCGGGAACAGCACCAGCAGGGCGATGGCCCCGGCGGACTGCCGCAGCAGGGTGCCCACCGCGACCGCGAGGACCGACCCCAGCGCGTAGACGAGCCCGATGCCGGCCACGGCCCGCCAGTCGGCCGCGGTGGAGATCGGGCCCAGGCTGGAGTTGATGAGCTTGGCGAAGCCGTAGGACCCGAACGCGAGGACCTCGCCGACGACGAGCCCGACCAGGCCGAGGAACGCGGCCTTCGACCCGATGACGACGGCGCGGTGCGGGGCGGCGAGGAACGTGGTGCGGATGACGCCGAAGCGGTACTCGGTGGTCACGGCCAACGCGGCCATGATCATGACGATGTAGAGGCCGATCCCCGAGACCCCCGTGACCACGAGGCCGGGGCTCAGGGTCAGGGTCTCGCCGCGTCGCGGTCCGCCCTCCACCGTCGTGCCGGCCAGCGAGGAGAACAGGATCGCGAAGCCGAGCGAGACGACGACGGCGGCGGCCAGGCACCACCAGGGCGAGCGGGTGGTCATGAGCTTGGTGCGCTCGACGGACATGAGGCTCATCGCTGCTGCTCCTGCATCTGCTGGGGGTGGGCGGCCGGGCCGCGGCCACCGCCGGCGTACTGGACGTCGTCGCCGGTCAGGGACATGAACGCCTGCTCCAGGGAGCCGCGCTGGGGTGAGAGCTCGTGCAGCACCACGCCGTGCTCGGCGGCGAGCTCGCCGATGCGCTCCGGGGTGGTGTCGGCGACGACGAGGGCGTCGTGGGACTCCTCCCGGATCGTCATCCCCGCGGAGGTGATGGCGCTGCGCAGCAGGTCCAGCCGCGGGCTGCGGACCCGGACCGAGCTGTCGCTGGCCCGGGCCACGAAGTCGGCGGTCGAGGAGTCGGAGATGAGCCGGCCGCGGCCGATGACGACGAGGTGGTCGGCGGTCTGCGCCATCTCGGAGAGCAGGTGGCTGGAGACGAGCACGGTGCGGCCCTCGGTGGCCAGGCGCTGCATGAAGGTGCGGATCCAGGCGATGCCCTCCGGGTCGAGGCCGTTGACGGGCTCGTCGAACAGCAGCACGCCCGGGTCGCCCAGCAGCGCACCGGCGATGCCGAGGCGCTGGGACATCCCCAGGGAGAACTGGCCGGCGCGCTTGCCGGCCACCGAGCTGAGGCCGACGAGGTCGAGGACCTCGTCGACCCGGGAGGCGGGCAGCTTGTTGGCCGCGGCCATCCACCGCAGGTGGGCCCGGGCGGAGCGGTTGGGGTGCACCCACTTGGCGTCGAGCAGCGCCCCCACCTGGGTCAGCGGGTTCTTCAGCTCCGCGTAGGGCTTGCCGAAGACGAGCGCGGTGCCCGACGTCGGACGGTCCAGGCCCAGGATCATGCGCATCGTCGTGGACTTGCCGGCGCCGTTGGGGCCGAGGAAGCCGGTGACGGTGCCCGGGGCGATGGTGAAGGTCAGGTCGTCGACGGCACGGGTCGCCCCGTAGGTCTTGGTCAGGTTGCGGACTTCGATCATGGCTCCATCGTGGGCGCCGGGGACGGGCGCCCGCGTCAGCCGGGGGTCTCGACGTGGGTCATCCGCAGGGATGACCTCACCGCGCGGGCCGCTCCCACCGCAGCCGGACCTCGCCGCCCCCGACCTGCGCCCGCAGGTGCAGCGCGCCGTCGGCCACGTGGGCGCCGCGGTGCTGCACCGTGCCGGCGCCGGCCGGGTCCTCCCCCACCTCGACGTGGTGGACGACCTCGTCGTCGGTCACCTCGAACGGTCCCGCGTAGACGCTCGGCAGGTCGTCCGAGACCGCGCTGGTGATGGTGGCCGACATGTAGCCGTCGTCGGTGTAGAGGATGAGCCCGGCCGGTTCCTCGCCGAAGGGGTGGCCGACCACCTGGCCGGAGCTGTCGTGCTGGGTCGCCTCGGCCAGTCGCCAGGCACCCAGGATCTCGTCCCTCGTCATGGCGTCGACGCTACGACCGAGGACGCGTCGACGTGGGGTGGGCCGGACTCGCACGGTGGTGGGGCGACGTCGCTCTCGACGCGGACGGCGCTGCGCACGTGCGTGGGGACCTCGCTCCTGGCGAGACCAGCCAGACGCCGAGATCATCTCTGTGCGCTCGAGCCGTCGAGCAGCTCGCGGATCAGGGACGGCAGCGCGCCGCAATCCGTGACCGACGAGCCGATCAGGGTGGCAGCGCGAGCAGCGCCGGTGGTCAGGCCCGAGCCGGCCAGGAGCGTGTCGAGGTCGTGCCCCTCGACATCGACTCGGATGACTCGCCCACCGTCACCGACGCGGACCGAGACATCGGTGCACATGGTCCCCCAGCCGCCCGGTGGCGTTTCGCTGACCGGCAGGCTCGGGAAGCGGTCAGCGAACTCGTCTGCCGCTGAGCACCAGAGCATCTGACCCGAACCGTCGGAGACATCGCCCTGGCACCGGCTGAAGCCCAGCGGGACCAGGACGTCGTCGATGTGTGTCATGAGCAGCTCCACGCTGTTCGTCGGATCGCTGCTCGGCACGGGCCAAGCATCGCCGACGACACGACAGGAGCACGCGCGGCAGCTGGAGGGCCGCGGGTCGCATCAGTCCGCCGAAACCCGAGCCGTGATTCTTGTCGGCCCCGACTCGTAGAATCGCACACGTGTTCGATACCTTGACCTCTGACGCGGCTGCTGTGGCGGCGCTGCGTGCTGCGGGTCGGGCGGAGTCGGCCGCGACGGCGGCGAAGCTGCGGTTGGCGGCGGGGTTGGTGGCGGACCGGCGGCGCGGGTCGGACCCGGACGCCGCCGAGTTCGCCGTCCTCGAGGTGGGGGAAGCACTGGGGATCTCGACGCACGCGGCTCGGTTGGTGGTGTTCCACGGGGAGCAGCTGCGTGACGACTTCCGCGCGCTGGGGCGTGCGTTGGCCGCTGGGGACCTGACCTGGGTGGTGTGCCGGACCCTGCTCGACCGGCTCACCCACCTCGCCGGTGACGCGGTCGATGCGTCGGTGCGGGCCCGGGTGGAGGAGCAGGTCCTGGACCGGGTGCTGGGCCGGGCCCTGACCGCGGGGGCGGCCGGGGCCGCGTGTGACCGGGTCCTCGCCGCCGTCGATCCGGCCCTGCGCCGCGCCCGGGCGCGGCGGGCCGTGGGGGACCGGGAGGTGCGGGTCTACCCGGAGGCGGACGGCATGGCCGGGGTCCACGGGCTGCTCGGGGCGCAGGACGGGCGGGCCGTCGATGCCCGGCTCGA
>NZ_BAAGQZ010000027.1:0-84564 GCF_054783215.1 Rhodococcus aerolatus
CTGCTGCCCGGCGGCCGGCCCGTCACCGACGCCGCCGCCCGCGGCCGGCTCGAGCAGGCCTGGGGCCTGCAGGCGGGGTCGCTGCCCACCGCGCCCGGCCGCGACACCGCCGGGATGCTCGCCGCGGCCGCCGCGGGCGGGCTCGACGCGCTCGTCGTCGGCGGCCTCGAGCCCGCCGACCTGCCGGACCCCGACCTCGCCCGCCGGGCGCTGGGGGCCGCGTTCGTGGTCAGCCTCGAGCTGCGCCGCAGCGAGGTGACCGACGCCGCGGACGTGGTGCTGCCCGTCGCCCCCGTCACCGAGAAGGCCGGGTCCTACCTGGACTGGGAGGGCCGGGTGCGGACCTTCGGCACCACCGTCGACGGCACCACCGCGGTGCCCGACTGCCGGGTGCTCGACACCCTCGCCGTGGAGATGGACGTGGACCTGTTCACCCAGACCCCGGCCGCCGCCGCCGGCGAGCTGCTCCGGGTCGCCGGTGCGCCCCCCGCCCCGGGGGACGCCGTGGTCCGGGCCGCGACCCCCACCGCCACTGCCGCGACCCCCGGTGCGGGCCAGGTGGTCCTGGCCAGCTGGCGCCGCCTGCTCGACCACGGGGCGCTGCAGTCCGGCGAGGAGGCCCTGGCCGGCACGCGGCGACCGCTGGTCGCGCTGATGGGCGCGGCCACCGCGGCCCGGCTCGGCGCCGTCGAGGGGGCCGACGTGGCCCTGGCCGACGAGCACGGCTCTCTCCGGCTGCCGGTCGCGATCGGCGACGTGGTCGACGACGTGGTCTGGGTGCCCGCGGGGCTGCCCGGTGCGCCGGGGCACGGCGCCGTGGTCAGCGTGGCGCTCGAGGCAGCAGGAGGACGGGCATGACCACCGACACGGCCGTGCTGGCCGACGACCCGATCTGGCTGGTGCTGGGCAAGGTCGTCGGGGTGTTCGTCGTGCTCCTCGTGCTGACGCTGCTCATGATCTGGTTCGAGCGCCGCGTCATCGGCCGGATGCAGAACCGGCTGGGCCCCAACCGCGCCGGCCCGTTCGGCCTGCTGCAGTCCCTCGCCGACGGGCTCAAGCTCGCCTTCAAGGAGGACATCCGGCCGGTCATGGCCGACAAGTGGGTGTACTTCCTTGCTCCGGTCATCTCGACGATCCCCGCGTTCGTGGCCTTCTCGGTGATCCCGCTCGGCCCGCAGGTGTCGGTCTTCGGCGAGCAGACGCTGCTGCAGGTCACCGACCTGCCCGTCGGCGTCCTCGTCGTGCTCGCCGCCTCGTCGGTCGGCGTCTACGGGATCATCCTGGCCGGCTGGTCGTCCGGGTCGCCCTACCCGCTGCTCGGCGCGCTGCGCTCGGCCGCGCAGGTCATCTCCTACGAGCTCGCGATGGGCCTGTCCATCGTGGCCGTCGTGCTCTACACCGGCTCGCTGTCCACCGCGGCCATCGTCGACGCGCAGCAGTCGCGCTGGTTCGTCATCGTGCTGCTGGGCAGCTTCCTGGTCTACGTGGTGTCGATGGTCGGGGAGACCAACCGGGCGCCGTTCGACCTCGCGGAGGCCGAGAGCGAGCTGGTCGGCGGGTTCCACACCGAGTACTCGTCGCTGAAGTTCGCGCTGTTCTTCCTCTCCGAGTACATCAACATGGTCACCGTCTCGGCGCTGGCCACCACCATGTTCCTGGGCGGCTGGCGGGCCCCGTTCCCGATCTCGACCATCGGCGGCGGCTACTTCAACACCGGCTGGTGGCCGCTGCTGTGGTTCTTCGTCAAGACGGCGCTGTTCCTGTTCTTCTTCGTCTGGCTCCGCGGGGCGCTGCCGCGGTTCCGCTACGACCAGTTCATGAGCCTGGGCTGGAAGGTGCTCGTGCCCTTCAGCCTGGTGTGGATCGTGGCCGTCGCCGGGGTGCGGGCCGTGCAGCGCAGCAACGGGATCTCGGTGCCCGTGGTCCTCGGGACCCTCGCCGTCGTCCTCGTCGTGCTGCTGGCCGTGGCGTTCCTGGTGCCGGACCGGACCCCGCCGGGGGAGGACGAGGACGAGATCGTGCTCGCGGGCAGCTTCCCCGTGCCGCCGCTGGACCTCGTCGTCCCGCCGCGGCCCGTCCGGGCCCCGGCGCGGGAGCGCGTGGCCGCGGCCGGGCCGACCCCGGCGCTGGCCGGGCGCCGCACCGGCCGGCGGGCCGGCACCGGGACGGGCGACCCGACCGGCAGCGACCCGACAGAACCTGACACCACCACCCCGGGAGGGGACAGCTGATGGGCCTGCTCGACCCGGCCGGGGGCTTCGGCCTCACCTTCGCGACCATGTTCCGCAAGACGTCGACCGAGCAGTACCCGGAGGAGGTCAAGCAGACCTCGGCCCGGTTCCACGGCCGCCACCAGCTCAACCGCCACCCCGACGGGCTCGAGAAGTGCGTCGGCTGCGAGCTGTGCGCGTGGGCGTGCCCCGCCGACGCCATCTTCGTCGAGGGCGGGGACAACACCGAGGAGGCGCGGTACTCCCCGGGGGAGCGGTACGGCAAGGACTACCAGATCAACTACCTGCGCTGCATCGGCTGCGGGCTGTGCGTGGAGGCCTGCCCGACCCGCTCGCTGACCATGACCCAGGTCTACGAGGTGGCCGACGACGACCGGCAGTCGCTCATCTTCACCAAGGAGGACCTGCTCGCCCCGCTGCTCGAGGGCATGGAGCAGCCGCCGCACCCCATGCGCCTCGGCGAGCACGAGGAGGACTACTACGTGCGCGGCCCCGAGCTGGCGCGTGCCCCCCGCGACGGGGAGCCGACGGTGCGCGGCCCGGGGACGGGTGTGGCATGAGCGAGCGCAGCGACGTGGGGGTCGTGGCATGAGCACCCTCGCGCAGGCGGTGGTGGACACCGGCGGGCCGGTCGGGACCGCGGAGGCCGTGACGTTCTGGGTGCTGGGCCCGGTCGCGCTGGCCGCGGCCGTGGCGATGGTGCTGGCGCGCAACGCCGTCCACTCGGCGCTGTTCCTGGTGCTGACCATGCTCAGCCTCGGCGTGCTCTACATGGTCCAGCAGGCGCCCTTCCTGGGCTTCGTGCAGATCATCGTCTACACCGGCGCGATCATGATGCTGTTCCTGTTCGTGCTCATGCTCGTCGGCCGGGAGTCCTCGGACTCCGTGGTCGAGGTGCTGCGCGGGCAGCGGCTCGCGGCCGCCGTGGCCGGGCTCGGCTTCGCCGGGCTGGCCGCCGCCGCGCTGGGCCGGGCGCTGACCGACGTGCCCGCGGCCGGGCTGCAGGCCGTCAACACCACCGGCGGGGGCAACGTCGCCCAGATCGGCCGGCTGCTGTTCACCCAGTACCTGTTCGCCTTCGAGCTCACCTCGGCGCTGCTCATCGTGGCCGCGCTCGGGGCGATGGTGCTGGCGTTCGTCGGCCGCGCCGGCGTGGTGCAGCCGACCCAGCGCGAGCGGGTCGCCGCCCGGCTGCGCGGTGAGCGGATCTCCCCGCTGCCCGGTCCCGGCGTCTTCGCCACCGCCAACTCGGTGGCCACCCCTGCCCTGCTGCCCGACGGCTCCGTCGCCCCCGAGTCGCTGTCCGACCTCGTCGAGTCGGTGGCCCGCGAGCGCCTCGAGCACGACGTGGTCGCCATCCGCGGCTCCGGGGCCGTCTCGGCCCGCTCGCTCACCGGCGGGCACGGGGCCCGGGTGGAGACCGACGGGGTCGGGGAGGAGCAGCGGTGACCCCCACCTACTACCTGCTGCTCTCGGCGCTGCTGTTCAGCGTCGGCGCCGTCGGGGTGCTGGTGCGCCGCAACGCCATCGTGGTGTTCATGTGCGTCGAGCTCATGCTCAACGCGGTCAACCTCACGCTCGTCACCTTCGCCCGGGTCAACGGCGACCTGCAGGGCCAGGTCATGGCGTTCTTCGTCATGGTCGTCGCCGCGGCCGAGGTCGTCGTGGGCCTCGCCATCATCATGGCGATCTTCCGCACCCGCCGCTCGGCCTCGGTCGACGACGCCAACCTGCTGAAGTACTGACGGAGGACCACCCGTGACACCGCCCGCGCTGCTCGCTGCCGCGACCACCGAGCCCGCCGCCGCCACCGGCCTGCAGTCCGCGGCCTGGCTGCTGGTCGCGCTGCCCGCCCTGGGCGCGGCCGTCCTGCTGCTCGGGGGCCGGCGCACCGACCGGTGGGGCCCGTTCCTCGGGATCGCCACCGTGGCCGTGTCCCTCGTGCTCGGCCTGGTGCTCACCGCGGGCGCCGTGGGCGGCGGGTCCGAGCTCGTCGACGTCCCGCTGTGGTCGTGGATCTCGGTGGGCGACTTCACCGTCGACCTCGGCATCCGGCTCGACCCGCTGTCGCTGACCTTCGTGCTGCTCATCACCGGGGTCGGCCTGCTCATCCACGTGTACTCGCTGGGCTACATGAGCCACGCCGACGAGACCGGCCGGGCGCACCCCACGGCCGACCGCCGCAAGTTCTTCGCCTACCTCAACCTGTTCGTCGCCGCGATGCTCGTGCTGGTGCTGGGCGACTCGTTCGTCAGCCTCTACCTGGGCTGGGAGGGCGTGGGGCTGGCCTCGTACCTGCTCATCGGGTTCTGGCAGTCCCGGCCCGCGGCGGCGACGGCGGCCAAGAAGGCGTTCCTCATGAACCGGGTGGGCGACGTCGGCCTGCTGCTCGCCATCTTCCTGATGTGGCGCGAGCTCGGGACCGTCAGCTACGCCGGGGTGTTCGACGGCATCGGCGCCCTGGCCGACCGCAGCCCGGCCACCGTCACGGCCGTCGCCCTGCTGCTGCTGCTCGGCGCCGCGGGCAAGTCCGGGCAGTTCCCGCTGCAGGCCTGGCTGCCCGACGCCATGGAGGGCCCCACCCCGGTCTCCGCGCTGATCCACGCCGCGACCATGGTCACCGCCGGGGTGTACCTGATCGTCCGGGCGCACGCGATCTTCGACGCCACCACCACCGGCCGCCTCGTGGTCACCCTCGTCGGCGCGGTGACGCTGCTCATCGGCTGCGTGGTCGGCTGCGCCTACGACGACATCAAGAAGGTGCTGGCCTACTCCACGGTCAGCCAGATCGGCTACATGGTGCTGGCCGCCGGGCTCGGCCCCGCCGGGTACGCGCTCGCGATCGCCCACCTGCTCGCCCACGGCTTCTTCAAGGCCGGGCTGTTCCTCGGGGCCGGCTCGGTGATGCACGCCATGGACGACGACACCGACATGCGCCGCTTCGGCGGGCTGTGGCGGGTCATGCCCATCACCTTCGCCACCTTCGGCCTGGGCTACCTCGCCATCATCGGGTTCCCCTTCCTGTCCGGGTACTTCACCAAGGACGCGATCATCGAGGCCGCCTTCGCCGAGGGCGGCTGGGAGGGCTGGGTGCTCGGCGGGGCCGCGCTGCTCGGCGCCGGGCTGACCGCCTTCTACATGACCCGGCTGGTGCTCATGACCTTCTTCGGCCCGTCGCGGTGGGAGGAGCTGCGCTCGACCGCGGGCCACGCCTACCACCCGCACGAGTCGCCGGTGTCGATGACCGGGCCGATGGTGCTGCTCTCGCTCGGCTCGGTGCTGGCCGGCTTCCTGCTCACCCAGGGCGAGCGGCTCGCGGGGTGGCTGGAGCCCTCGGTCGGCGAGCTGGTGGAGAACCACGCCGCCTCGCCGCTGCCCGCCGGGGTCATCGTCGCGCTCACCCTGGGGCTCTCCGCGCTGGGCGTCGCGGTCGCGTGGCTCGTCGTGGGTCGCCGCCGGGTGCCCGTGGAGCGCCCGGCGCGGGTGTCGCGACTGGTGGCCGCGGCGCGGGCGGACCTCTACGCCAACCGGGTCAACGAGGCGCTCGTCGCCACCCCGGGCACCTGGCTCACCCGGGCCCTGGTGTTCGTCGACAACCGCGGGGTCGACGGGGTGGTCACCGGCAGCGCCGCGCTGCTCGGCGGCACGTCCTCGCGCACCCGCCGGGTGCAGAACGGGTTCGTGCGCAGCTACGCGCTGGGGATGCTGGGAGGAACCGTGGTCGTGGTGGCCGCTCTGCTCGCGGTGGGGGCGGTATGAGCTCGTCCGCGCTGCTCGTCGCGCTCGTCGTCTGGCCGCTGGTCGGCGCCCTGGCCGTCGGCCTGCTGGCCCGCACCGGGGACCGCGTGCTCGCCGGCGCCGGGGTGCCGGTCGGTGCCGGGGTGGGGTCCGGCGCGGGGGTGGGGGCCGGTGCGGGGGCCGACGGACCAGCGCGCGAGCCCGGCCCGGGGGGCCGCGACCGCACCGCCAAGCTCGTCGCGCTCGGCGTCTCCGTCGTCGAGCTGGTCCTCGCCGCGCTGACCTGGGCGGCGTACTCGACGGCCGACGCGGCCGCCGGCGCGCGGCTGCAGCTGGAGAGCTCGGCCAGCTGGATCCCGGCCCTGGGGGTGCACTTCTCGCTCGGCGTCGACGGCATCGCCCTGGTCATGGTCGCGCTCATCGCCGTGCTCGTCCCGATCGTGCTCGGCTCCTCCTGGCGCCCCGGCACCACCGAGGGCGAGCTGCCCGGCGCGGGCGGCGGGTTCGCCGCACTGGTGCTGGCCATGGAGGGCCTCATGGTGGCGGTCTTCCTGGCCACCGACGTGTTCCTGTTCTACGTCGCGTTCGAGGCCATGCTCATCCCGATGTACTTCCTCATCGGCCGCTTCGGCGGCGGGCGCAGGCAGTTCGCGGCGATGAAGTTCTTCCTCTACTCGCTGCTCGGCGGGTTCGTCATGCTCGCCTCCGTCATCGGCCTCTACGCCGCCTCGGTGCGCGCCACCGGCACCGGCACCTTCGACTGGCGCGAGCTGGTGGCCCTGGCCCCGCAGTTCTCCACCACCACCCAGACGTGGCTGTTCCTGGGGTTCTTCGTCGCCTTCGCGATCAAGGCCCCGCTGGTGCCGCTGCACACCTGGCTGCCCGACGCCGGTGCCGAGGCCCCGGTCGGGGCCGGGGTGCTGCTGGTCGGGGTGCTGGACAAGGTCGGCATCTACGGCTTCCTGCGCTACTGCCTGCCGCTGTTCCCCGAGGCGTCCCGCACCCTCGCCCCCGTGGTGCTGGTGCTGGCCGTGCTCGGCGTGCTCTACGGGGCGCTGGTGGCCACCGGGCAGTCGGACATGAAGCGCTTCGTGGCCTACACCTCGATCGCCCACTTCGGCTTCATCGCGGTCGGGGTCTTCGCCTTCACCACCCAGTCCGCCACCGGCGCGGTGCTCTACATGGTCAACCACGGCATCTCCACCGGCCTGCTGCTGCTGGTCGTCGGCATGGTGGTGCGCCGCGGCGGGTCCCGCCACATCCGCGACTACTCCGGACTGGCCCGGTCCGCGCCGCTGCTCGCCGGGGCGTTCCTGCTCGCCGGCCTGAGCTCGCTGGCCCTGCCCGGCACCAACTCCTTCGTCTCGGAGTTCCTGGTCCTGCTCGGGTCGTTCCCGACCCAGCCGGTGTTCTCGGTGCTCGCCACCGTCGGGATCGTGCTCGCCGCCCTCTACGTGCTGTGGGTGTACCAGCGGGTCATGCAGGGCCCGGAGGGCGGTGCCGGGGTGGAGACCGCCCGCACCCACGGCCGCCTCGTCGACCTCTCCGGGCTGGAGAAGGTCGTCCTCGCCCCGCTGCTCGCCCTCGTCGTGGTGCTCGGCTTCTACCCGGGCCCGGTGCTCGACGTCATCACCCCGTCGGTCGAGGCCACCCTCACCGAGCTCGGCGTGCCCGGCGAGGTCGTCGCGCCCGCCCCGGGCACGGCCGGGCCCGCCGCCGCCACCGTCGTCCCGGAGGGCCCCCGATGAGCGCCAGCACCGTCCTCGCGCAGACCGACCCCATCACCGCGCCGTCGGTCGCCTACGGGGCGCTGGCCCCGGTGCTGGTCGTGCTCGGGGCCGCCCTGCTCGGCGTCGCGGTCGAGGCCTTCCTGCCCCGCACCTCCCGCTGGGCCGCGCAGGTGGGCCTCACCTTCGCCGGCCTCGTCGTCGCCGGCGCCGCCCTGGCGCTGCACGCGACGTCGCCGGACCGGGTCGACGTGTCCACCGTCAGCGGGGCCGTCGCGGTCGACCGGCCCACCCTGTTCCTGTGGGCGACGCTGCTGGTGCTGGCCGCGGGGTCGGTGCTGCTCATCGCCGACCGCAGCGTCGAGCCCGGCGGCGCGTTCGTCTCCGAGGTCCCGCCCGGCACGGTCGTCGACCGCGCGCAGGCCGGGGCGAGCTCCACCCACACCGAGGTCTTCCCGCTGACCCTGTTCTCGCTCGCCGGGATGATGGTGTTCGTCGCCGCGGACGACCTGCTGGTCATGTTCGTCGCCCTCGAGGTGCTCTCGCTGCCGCTCTACCTGCTCTGCGGCCTGGCCCGGCGGCGGCGGCTGCTCTCCCAGGAGGCGGCGGTGAAGTACTTCCTGCTCGGGGCGTTCGCCTCCGCGTTCTTCCTCTACGGCCTCGCGCTGCTCTACGGCTACGCGGGCTCGGTACAGCTCTCCGCCATCGCACGGGCCACCGGCGGCACCGACCGCTCCGACACCCTGGTCTACGCCGGGCTGGGCCTGCTCGTGGTGGGGCTGCTGTTCAAGGCCTCCATCGGCCCCTTCCACGCCTGGACGCCCGACGTCTACCAGGGCGCGCCGACCCCGGTCACCGCGTTCATGGCCGCCTGCACCAAGGTCGCCGCGTTCGGCGCGATCCTGCGGGTGCTCTCGGTCGCCGTGCCCGGCCTCGTGCTCGAGTGGCGGCCGGTGCTCTTCGCGGTGGCCGTCGCCTCCATGGTCATCGGCACGGTGCTGGGCCTCACCCAGAACGACGTCAAGCGGATGATCGCCTACTCCTCCATCGCCCACGCCGGGTTCATCCTCGTCGGGACGATCGCGCTCACCCCCGACGGCGTCGCGGGCACGCTGTTCTACCTGCTCGCCTACGGGGCGACCGTCATCGCCGCCGTGGGCATCATCAGCCTGGTCCGCGACGGCCGCGGCGAGGCCACCCACCTCTCCCAGTGGAGCGGCCTGGCCAAGCGCTCGCCGCTGGTGGCCGGGGTGTTCGCCGTCCTCATGCTCTCCCTCGCCGGCATCCCGCTGACCAGCGGCTTCATCGGCAAGTTCAGCGCCTTCTCCGCCGCCTACCGCGACGGCCTCGCCCCGCTCGTCGTGGTGGCCCTGGTGGTCAGCGCGGTGGCCGCGTTCTTCTACCTGCGCGTCATCGTCGTCATGTTCTTCTCCGACCCGGCCGCCGACGGCCCCACCGTCACCGTGCCCGGGGTGTTCACCACGGTCGCGATCAGCCTCGGCACGCTGGTCACGGTCCTGCTGGGCGTGCTGCCGAACCCGGTGCTCGACCTCGCGACGGTCGGCGGGTTCGGCGGGTGAGCGCCCCCGCCGGGGTGGCGGGGTGGTGAGCGGGGCCGGGGGGCCGTCGGGGAGACTGCACGGCGTGAGCAACCCCGAGCCGGCAGCGTCGCCCGCCACGGCCCCGTCCCCGCACCTCGCCGCCGGCGTCGACATGGGCGACGCCGAGCTCGCCCGCTCGGTGAACGCCTCGCTCGAGGCGGTCGAAGACCTGCTGCACCGCGAGCTCGGCGCCGACGACGAGGTCATGGGGGAGACGGCGCTGCACCTCGTCGACGCGGGCGGCAAGCGGTTCCGGCCGCTGTTCACCCTGCTCGCCGCCCAGCTGGGCCCGAACCCCGGGGACGAGCGGGTGGTCACCGCCGCCGCCGTGGTCGAGCTCATCCACCTGGCCACGCTCTACCACGACGACGTGATGGACGAGGCGACCATGCGCCGCGGCGCCGTGAGCGCCAACGCCCGCTGGGACAACAGCATCGCCATCCTCACCGGGGACTACCTGTTCGCCCACGCCTCCCGGCTGGTCTCCGAGCTGGGTCCCGAGGCGGTGCGGATCATCGCCGAGACCTTCGCCGAGCTCGTCACCGGCCAGATGCGCGAGACCAAGGGCCCCCGCCCCGGCGAGGACCGGGTGGAGCACTACCTGCGGGTGGTGGCGGAGAAGACGGGCTCGCTCATCGCCACCTCCGGCCGCTACGGGGGCATGTTCTCCGACGCCGACGCCGAGCAGGTCGAGCGGCTGCAGCGCCTCGGCGACGCGGTGGGCACGGCGTTCCAGATCTCCGACGACATCATCGACATCTCCTCGGCGTCGACCGAGTCCGGCAAGACCCCGGGCACCGACCTGCGCGAGGGGGTCCACACGCTGCCGGTGCTGCTGGCGCTGCGCGGGTCGGCCGACGGGCAGGACAGCCCGGACACCGCGCGGCTGCGCGTGCTCCTCGACGGCCCCGTCACCGACGACGCCGCGGTGGCCGAGGCGCTGGAGCTGCTGCGCCGCTCGCCGGGGATGGCGCAGGCGCGGGAGATCCTCGCGGGCCACGCCGACGCCGCCCGCGCCGAGCTGGCCGCGCTGCCCGCCGTCCCCGCCCGCGACGCGGTGGCCCGGCTGGTCGACTTCACCGTCGCCCGCACGTCCTGACCGCCGCCGCGCCCCCGCCGGCCCCCACCCTGTGGGCGGTCGCCGACCTGCACGTCAGCCACGCGGAGAACCGGCCGCTGCTCGACCGGATGGTCTCCCGCACCGACGACGACTGGCTGGTGGTCGCCGGGGACGTCGCCGAGACGGTCGACGACATCGCGCTGGTGCTGCACACCCTGGCCGACCGGTTCGCCACCGTGGTGTGGGTGCCCGGCAACCACGAGCTGTGGACCACCCGTGCCGACCGGACCTCGCTGCGCGGGCAGGCCCGCTACGAGATGCTGGTGCGGCTGTGCCGCCGGCTCGGGGTGCTGACCCCGGAGGACCCGTTCCCGGTGTGGCGGGGCGCCGACGGCCCGGTGACGGTGGCGCCGCTGTTCACCCTCTACGACTACTCGTGGCTGGCCCCGGGCACCGCCGACGCCGCGGCGTCGCTGGCCTACGCCCACGGCACCGGGGTGGTGTGCACCGACGAGGCGCTGCTGCACCCCGACCCGCACCCCGACCGCGCGGCGTGGTGCCGGGAGCGGGTGGCCGTGTCGGAGGCCCGGCTGGCCGCGGTGTCCGGGCCGACGCTGCTGGTCTCGCACTGGCCGCTGGTGCGGGAGCCCACCCAGCGGCTGCGCCACCCCGAGTTCGCCCAGTGGTGCGGCACCGAGGCCACCCGCGGCTGGCCGAGGCGGTTCGGGGCGGTCGCCTGCGTGCACGGGCACCTCCACATCCCGCGCGACACCGTGGTCGACGGCATCACCCACCACGAGGTGTCCATCGGCTACCCGCGGGAGTGGCAGCGCTTCGGCCTGCGCCCCGACCTGCTCCGCCCCGTCCTGCACTAGGACTACGGCTGTCCCACCCGCATCGAGCCCGCGCGATGCCGGCCCTGGGGCCCCGGAGCAGCATCGAGCCCGCGCGATGCAGGCCTAGGTGACGGCGCCGGCCTCCGCGACGAGCGGGTCGGGGGCGCGGCGGCGCGCGTGGCGCACGGTCTCCGCGGTGAACACGACCAGGGCCGTCCAGATCAGCGCGAAGCCGAACCAGCGCGAGGCGGGCATGTCCTCGTGGCGCACGAGGATGCCGAACAGGAACTGCATCACCGGGGTGAGGTACTGCAGGATGCCGATCATCACCAGCGGCACCCGCTGCGCGGACCCGGCGAACAGCAGCAGGGGGACCGCGGTGACCAGGCCGGTGACGACGAGCAGCGCCACGTGGCCCGGGCCCTCGCTGACGAACGTCGCCGCGCCCGTCAGCTGCAGGTACACCAGGAACGCCACCGCGAACGGGGCCGCGACGAGCCCCTCGGCCGTGAGGCTGGTGCGCGGGTCGAGCGGGATCGTCTTCTTGATCAGCCCGTAGGTGCCGAACGAGCAGGCCAGCACCAGCGCGACCACCGGGGGGCGGCCGTAGTCGACGGTCAGCGCCACCACCGCGACGGCCGCGATCGCCACCGCCACCCACTGCCCGCGGCGCAGCCGCTCGCGCAGCACCACCACGCCGAGCAGCACGCTGACCAACGGGTTGATGAAGTAGCCGAGCGAGGCCTCGACGACGCGGCCGGTGTTCACGGCCAGGATGTAGGTGCCCCAGTTGACCGAGATCAGCGCCGAGGCGGCCGCGACCAGCAACCAGCTGCGCCGGGGCAGGCCGCGCAGCCGGCCGAGCCGACCGGTGACGGCGAGCAGGCCGAGCATGAGCACGAGGGTCCACACCACGCGGTGGGCGAGGATCTCCGTCGGGCCCGCGGGCTCGAGCAGCGGGAAGAACGCCGGGAACACGCCCCACAGCAGGTAGGCCCCGGCGCCCATGGACACGCCGACGGCGAGGGGCGACGACGGGCCCCGCGTGCTGCTCACCTCGCGCACGCTAGACCCGGGTCGCCGCCCCCGGTCGTTCGCCCCCCTCACGACAGAGGGGGTCGGTGGTCAGCCGACGGTCCAGGTGTCCTGGCCGGCGAGCAGGCCCTGCAGCGCGTCGTGCCCGCCGGGCTTGGCCTGCTTGGCCGCCGTGACCTGGGCCCGGGTCTCGTCGTCGTAGGTGGGCCGGGCGACCTTGCGGAAGACCCCGATCACCGTGTGGTTCAGGTCCTGGTCGCTGAGCCGGGAGAGGGCGTAGGCGTACTCCGGGTCGTCCGTCGTCGCGTCGTGCACGACCACGTCCGCCGGGTCGACGTCGGCGGTCTCGGCGACCCGCAGCCCGAAGCCCTCGCGGACCACGCAGTGCTCGCCCTCGGGCCCGAACACCACCGGCTCGCCGTGGGTCAGCGGGATGATCCGGTGCGGGGCCTCGTCGCCCTTGCGGAGCACGTCGAAGCTGCCGTCGTTGAAGATGGGGCAGTCCTGGAAGATCTCGACGAACGCGGTGCCCCGGTGCTCGGCGGCCTGGCGCAGCACCTCAGTCAGGCCCTTGCGGTCGGAGTCCAGCGCCCGGCCGACGAACGTGGCCTCGGCCCCGAGCGCCAGCGACAGCGGGTTGAACGGCGTGTCCACCGAGCCCATGGGGGTGGACTTGGTGACCTTGCCGACCTCCGAGGTGGGGGAGTACTGACCCTTGGTCAGTCCGTAGATCCGGTTGTTGAACAGCAGGATCTTGAGGTTGACGTTGCGCCGCAGCGAGTGGATCAGGTGGTTGCCGCCGATGGACAGCGCGTCCCCGTCGCCGGTGACGACCCACACCGACAGGTCGGGCCGGGAGACGCTGAGCCCGGTCGCGATGGCCGGGGCGCGGCCGTGGATGGAGTGCATCCCGTAGGTCTCGAGGTAGTACGGGAACCGGCTGGAGCAGCCGATACCGGAGACGAACACGATGTTCTCGCGCTTGAGGCCCAGCTCGGGCAGGAAGCCCCGGATGGCCGCGAGGATCGCGTAGTCACCGCACCCGGGGCACCAGCGCACCTCCGAGGACGACGTGAAGTCGCGGGCCTTCTGCGGGGTGTCGGTGGTGGGGATCCCCGCGAGCGCGGTCAGGCCCAGGTCCTGGCCGGCGAGCGAGGGGTCGGCAGTGGCGGTCACGCCGGTACCTCCGTGCTGGTGGTGGGGCTGGTGGTCGGGCGGGCGCCGGGCACGAGCGAGGCGGCCGCCCGGGCGTCGGTGGTCTTGCGGGCCTCGTCGTCGGCCAGGGTGCCCGCGGCGGCGGAGAGCAGCACGTCCTGCAGCTCCTCGGCCAGGAACGCCAGGCCCTCGACCTTGGTCACGGCCTGCACGTCCACCAGGTAGCGGGCGCGCAGCAGCATCGACAGCTGGCCGAGGTTCATCTCCGGGCACACGACCGTGTCGTAGCGGGCGAGCACCTCACCGAGGTTGGCCGGCATCGGGTTCAGGTGGGTCAGGTGGGCCTGGGCGACGGGGGTGCCCAGCGCGCGCACCCGGCGGCACGCCGCCCCGATGGGCCCGTAGGAGGAGCCCCAGCCGATGACGAGGACCGACGCGTCCCCCGTCGGGTCGTCGACCTCGACGTCGGGCACCGTGATGCCGTCGATCTTGGCCCGGCGCAGCCGCACCATCAGGCTGTGGTTGGCGGGGTCGTAGGAGATGCCGCCCGCCCCGTTGGACTTCTCCAGCCCGCCGATGCGGTGCTCGAGACCGGCCGTGCCGGGGACGGCCCACGGGCGGGCCAGCGTCTCGGGGTCGCGGTCGTAGGGGGCGAAGGCGCCGGCGTCGGTGTCGCCCTCGGTGGGGGCCGCGGCGAACGCGGGGTCGATCCGCGGCAGCTCGGCGACGTCGGGCACGCTCCAGGGCTCGGAGCCGTTGGCGATGGCGCCGTCGGAGAGCAGCAGCACCGGGGTGCGGTAGGTGACCGCGATCCGGGCCGCCTCCAGGGCGGCCTCGAAGCAGTGCGACGGGGACCGCGGCGCCACCACGGGGACGGGGGACTCGCCGTTGCGGCCGTGCAGCGCCTGCAGCAGGTCGGCCTGCTCGGTCTTCGTCGGCAGCCCCGTCGACGGTCCCCCGCGCTGCACGTCGATGACCAGCAGCGGCAGCTCGGTCATCACCGCGAGCCCGATGGTCTCCGACTTCAGCGCCAGGCCGGGCCCGGAGGTGGTGGTGACCCCGAGCGCGCCGCCGAAGGAGGCGCCGAGCGCGGCACCGACGCCGGCGATCTCGTCCTCGGCCTGGAACGTCGTCACACCGTGGTTCTTGTGCTTGCTCAGCTCGTGGAGGATGTCGCTGGCCGGGGTGATCGGGTAGCTGCCGAGGAACAGCGGCATGTCCGAGAGCACGCCCGCCGCCACCAGGCCGTAGCTCAGCGCGGTGTTCCCGGTGACCTGCCGGTAGGTGCCTGCGGGCAGCGACGCGGCCGCCACCTCGTAGGTGGTGGCGAAGGCCTCGGTGGTCTCGCCGTAGTTCCACCCCGCCTTGTAGGCCAGCACGTTCGCCTCGGCCACGGCGGCGTTGCGCGCGAACTTCTCCCGCAGGAAGCGCTCCGTGCCCTCGACGGGACGGTGGTACATCCACGACAGCAGGCCGAGCGCGAACATGTTCTTCGCCCGCTCGGCGTCCTTCTTGCTCAGCCCGGTCGACTCGACGGCGCCGCGGGTGAGCGTGGCCATGGCCACCGCGTGCACCACGAAGTCGGCCAGCTCGTCGGTCTCCAGGGGGTTCGCGTCGTAGCCGGCGGTGGTGAGGTTGCGCTTGCTGAACTCGTCGGTGTTGACGATGAGGGTGCCGCCGCGGGGCAGGTCGGCGAGGTTGGCCTTGAGTGCGGCCGGGTTCATCGCGACGAGGACGTCGGGGCGGTCGCCGGCGGTGAGGATGTCGTAGTCGGCGAAGTGGATCTGGAACGACGACACCCCGGCCAGCGTGCCGCGGGGCGCGCGGATCTCGGCGGGGAAGTTGGGCTGGGTGGCCAGGTCGTTGCCGAAGGCGGCGGCCTCGGAGGTGAAGCGGTCACCGGCCAGCTGCATGCCGTCGCCGGAGTCACCGGCGAAGCGGATCACCACCCGGTTGATCGACCGGGTCTCGCGCTCACGGCGGGCGGGCTCGGCGCCGGCCGAGGACTCCGCGGGCAGGCCGGTCTCGGACGTGGTCTCGCTGCTCATGCTCGGGTCGGGCCCCTTCCGGGCCTCCTGGCGGTCACGCCCCGGGGTGCGGGGCGGCGGGAGGCGCAACGTCCGAGTGTACGGCGGGGCGCCGGACCGGCCCGCCGGACCCGGGGGCGTGCCGCGTCACGTCGGGGACGCCGCACCGACGTCCGACGGCGGTCTGTCGAGCAGCGTCGAGAGCACCACCGCGGAGACCGTGCGGTCGACCAGGTCGAGCGAGCGCAGCCGCTCCAGGGCGGACTCCAGGGCGTGGATGTCGGCCGCGCGCAGGTGCACGATCGCGTCGGCGTCGCCGGAGACGGTGTAGGCCGCCGCGACCTGCGGCAGCGGGGCGAGGGCGTCACGGATGCGGCCCGGGGAGATCGTGCCCCGGCAGTGCACCTCGACGAAGGCCTGCGTGCCCCAGCCCAGCGCGCCGGGGTCGACCACCGCCGCGAACCCCCGGATCACCCCCGACGCGAGCAGCTTGTCCACGCGGCGCTTCACCGCGGGCGCGGAGAGCCGCACCTGCGCCCCGACCTCGCTGTAGCTGGCGCGGGCGTCCTGCACCAGGCACGACACGATGTGCTGGTCGATCTCGTCCATGCGCAACAGACTGCACCACGAACGGCGTCGCAGCAGCGATCAGCGCCGCTGCGGGCTCCCTAGGCTGGTGGTCGTGACCCTCGCCGCCCCCGCGTCGACCCCGCCCCGCGTCGCCACCACCCGGCACTACCTCATGTGCCGGCCGGACCACTTCGCCGTCGAGCACGCCCTGAACCCCTGGATGGACCCGTCCCGCCCCGTCGACCGCGACCGTGCGACCGCCCAGTGGGAGCAGCTGCGCGCCACCCACACCCGCCTGGGCCACCTCGTGGAGACGGTCGAGCCCGTGGCCGGCCTGCCGGACATGGTGTTCACCGCGAACGCGGCGACGGTGGTCGGCGGCGTTGTGCTGGGCGCGCGGTTCGCCACGCCGCAGCGGGCGCCCGAGGCCGCGCACGCGCGCCGCTGGTTCACCGCGCGCGGGCACGCCGTGGTCACGCCGACGGCCGTCAACGAGGCCGAGGGTGACCTGGCCTGGACCGGGCGCGTGCTGCTCGCCGGCACCGGGTTCCGCACCCACCCCGCCGCGCACGCCGAGGCCGCCCGGGTGCTCGGCGTGCCGGTCGTCCCGCTGCGCCTGGTCGACCCGCGCTACTACCACCTCGACACCGCGCTGGCCGTGCTCGACGAGACGACCGTCGCCTGGTACCCGCCGGCCTTCGACGCCGCGAGCCGCGCCGTGGTGGAGCAGCTGTTCCCGGGCTCGGTGGTGGCCGACGCGGCGGACGCGGCCTGCCTCGGGCTCAACGCGGTCAGCGACGGCCGCCACGTCGTGCTGCCGGTGCAGGCGCGCGGCCTCGCCGCGCAGCTGGCCGCCCGGGGGTACGAGCCGGTCGGCGTCGACACCTCCGAGCTGGCCCGCGCCGGGGGCGGACCCAAGTGCGCGACGATGGAGCTGCGCGGGCTCCGCCGCGACGGGGAGCTGCGCGGGCTCCGCCGCGACGGGGAGCTGCGAGCCGGGCCCGGTTAGCCTCGCCGGGTGAGCCCCGCCCCCGCCGCGCCCCGCCGGCTGCTGCTCGACGGTGTCGAGCTGGCCGTGCACGTGGCCGACCTGGGCCTGGCCTGCTGCGGGGTGGAGGTGGCGGCCGCGCTGCACGACGGGTCGCGGTCGGGGGCCGACGCCGCGCCCGCCGGCACCGCCCCGCAGGCCCACGTGCTGCTGGTCTCGGGCACGGTCACCGACGTCCTCGCCCCCGCGCTGGCCCGGGCCTGGGCCGAGGTCCCCGAGCCGCGCTGGGTCGTCTCGATCGGGGCGTGCTGCGCCACCGGCGGGCCCTACTGGGACTCCTACAGCGTGACCAAGGGCATCGATCAGGTCGTGCCCGTCCACGTCAGCGTGCCCGGCTGCCCGCCGCGGCCCGAGGCGGTGCTCGCCGGGCTGCGCGCCGTCGTCGAGCTGGCCGGGGCCCCGGCATGAGGGTCGGGGACCCGGCCGCGGCCGCGGACCTCGTCGCCGCGCTGGGGGCCGGGACCACGCGGGAGGACTACGGCCGCACCGAGGTCGTGCTCGACCCCGCCGACTGGGTGCGGGCCGCGACGACGGCGCGGGACGCGCTGGGGGCGGCGATGTTCGACCACCTCGGCGTCCACGACCCCGGCCGGCCCGACGCCCACGGCGACGGCTGGCAGGTGCACTGCCACGTCCTGGCCCCGGCGCGGGCGGCCACGCTCTGGCTCGTCACCGTGCTCGGCCCCGACGAGCCGCTGCCCAGCCTGACCGGGGTGTGGGCGGGCGCCGCCTGGCACGAGCGCGAGGCCGCGGAGATGGCCGGCCTCGCCGTCACCGGTCACCCCGACCTGCGGCCGCTGCTGCTCGCCGAGGGCGTCGGGACGCGCCCGCTGCGCAAGGACGCCCTGCTCGTCGGCCGCGCCGTGCGGCCGTGGCCGGGCCGGCTCGAGCCGGGGGAGGAGGGCGGCGCCCCCACCTCGGGCCGCCGCCGGGCCACCGCCCCGGGCCTGCCCCCGGCCGGCTGGGGGCAGCCGTGACCGTCCCCGACCGCGCGCGCAGCACCCTGGCCCTGCTCGAGGCCAGCTGCACCGCCTGCATGATCTGCGCCCGGGAGTGCCCCGACTGGTGCATCCACGTCGAGTCGACGCTCGCCCAGCCCGAGCGCGACGCCGCCGGGCGCGGCCGCACCCGGGCCCGGCCGGAGCTGACCCGCTTCGCCATCGACTTCGGCCAGTGCCTGTACTGCGGCATCTGCGTCGAGGTCTGCCCGTTCGACGCGCTGCACTGGGTCGCGCAGCCCGACGACCCGGCCATAAGCGCGTCCGGCGACGGGGCCGCGGCCGCCCTCGTGGCCGAGCGGGACGTGCTCGCCGAGCTCGTGGCCCGGGTCCCGGCCCCGCTGCCCCCCGAGCCGGGTCCGCCGCCGGGGGACTAGCCGGCGGCGCCGAACGAGCGGGCCACGTCCATCACGTAGGCGCCGTAGCCGGACTTGGCCAGGCGCTCGCCGGCGGCGAAGCAGGCCTGCGCGTCGATGAAGCCCATCCGCAGCGCCACCTCCTCCAGGCACGCCACCCGGATGCCCTGGCGGTGCTCGGTGACCTGGACGAACTGCCCCGCCTCGAGCAGGGAGTCGTGGGTGCCGGTGTCGAGCCAGGCGAAGCCGCGGCCCAGGTTCACCAGCGAGGCCCGGCCCTCACGCAGGTAGTGCAGGTTGACGTCGGTGATCTCCAGCTCGCCGCGTGGCGAGGGCCGCAGGCCGCGGGCGACCTCGACGACCTCGTTGTCGTAGAAGTACAGCCCGGTGATGGCCATGTCGGAGCGGGGCACCGCCGGCTTCTCCTCGATGGAGACGAGCCGGCCGTCGGCGTCGACCTCGCCGACGCCGTAGCGCTCCGGGTCCTTCACCGGGTAGCCGAACAGCAGCGCGCCGTCGAGGTCCCGGGCGCCGGCGGCGAGGCGGCCGGAGAACCCGGGCCCGTAGAAGATGTTGTCGCCCAGCACCAGGGCGACCGAGTCGTCCCCGACGTGGTCGGCCCCGATGAGGAACGCCTGCGCCAGCCCGTCGGGGGAGGGCTGCTCGGCGTAGCTGATCGTGCAGCCCCACTGCGACCCGTCCCCGAGCAGCCGGCGGAACATCGGCAGGTCGTGCGGGGTGGAGATGAGCAGGACGTCCCGGATCCCGGCGAGCATGAGCACCGAGAGCGGGTAGTAGATCATCGGCTTGTCGTAGACCGGCAGCAGCTGCTTGCTGACGGCCTGGGTGATCGGGTGCAGCCGGGTGCCGCTGCCCCCGGCCAGCACGATCCCCTTCACCGGTAGTTGGTGAACTGCAGCGCGACGTCGAGGTCGGCTTGCTTGAGCACCGCGATGACGGCCTGCAGGTCGTCGCGCTTCTTGCCGCGCACCCGCAGCTCGTCGCCCTGGATCTGCGGCTGGACCCCCTTGGGACCCTCGTCGCGGATGATCTTGGCGATCTTCTTGGCGTTCTCGCTGCTCAGCCCCTGCACCAGGGTGCCGGTGACGCGGTAGACCTTGCCGGAGAGCGCGGGCTCGCCGACGTCGAAGGCCTTCATGGAGATGTCGCGACGCACCAGCTTCTCCTGGAAGACGTCGATCGCGGCCTTGCACCGCTCCTCCGACGAGGACTCCAGCGTGATGGCCTCGTCGCCCGACCAGCGGATGGACGTCTCCGTGCCCCGGAAGTCGTACCGGGTGCTCAGCTCCTTGGCCGCCTGGTTCAGGGCGTTGTCGACCTCCTGGCGGTCGACCTTGCTGACGACGTCGAACGACGCATCGGCCACGGGTGCGCTCCTGGTGTGCTCGGGCGGGCCACCGGTGCGGCCCGCGGCTCCGCGGCGCCACCGAGGTGCCACCGGGGGTGTCACCGAGCGTGCCGCGCGGGCTGTAGTGTGCCCTGCGCGACGACGTCGGGGCCACCACGCCCGGTCGGAGCAGCACGGCAGATTGCCCGAGCGGCCAATGGGAGCGGACTGTAAATCCGTCGGCTTACGCCTACGAAGGTTCGAATCCTTCATCTGCCACACCAGCACCGCCCCCGGGCCCGTCCCGGGGGCGGTGCTGCGTCCCGGGACCACCCATCCCGGGGATCACGCAGAGTGGTGTTCCGTCACCCCATCGGTCAGGATGGGGGCGAGGGCTTGGTCAGGTGACCGGTCCGGTCGTCGCCGTGGCGGGGGCCGGGCCCGGGCGAGGTGTGGGAGGGCGGTCCCGTGAGCTCGACCCCGGTCGACCCCGGCCCCGCGCCCGGCGGTGGTCCCGCCGCCGCCCCACCCCCGGCCCGCACGCCCAGCGCCGTCCTGCTGCCCGCCGTGCGCCGCTACGTCGCCGCGGTGGTGGTCGCCGGTGCCGCGCTGGTCGCGCTCGCCGTGTGGGCCCCGTCGCCGGTGCGTGACGGGGCGCCGTGGTGGGTGGCGCTGCCCGTGCTGGTCGCGGGGTTCGTCCTGGCCGACGTCCTCCAGCTGACCGTGGAGGTGCGCCGCGGGACCGTCGCGCTGCCGCTGAGCGACTTCCCGCTCGTCGTCGCCCTGGTGCTCGTCCCGGTGCACTGGGCGGTCCTGGCCACCGCGCTCGCCGTGCTCGCCCGGGCGGCGCACCTGCGCCAGCACGCGACGATCGTCGCGTTCAACGTGGGCAGCGCGCTCGTCGAGGTGGCGGTGGCCTACCTGGTCGCCGACCGGCTCACCGGGCCGGGGTGGCGGCTGCCTGCGGGCATCGTGCTCGGCCTGCTGGCCGCCACCGTGGTGAGCTCGGCCGTCGCGGTCGGCCTCAGCCAGGCGATGGGGGGCAGGCGCGGGTGGCGGGGCCACGCGCGCGTCGCCGGCTCCTACGTGGTGCTCGGCCTGCTCAACCCGGTGCTCGCGCTGGCCGGGGTCGCGCTCGTCGAGACCGGACCGGTGGGCTGGGCGCTCCTGGTGGGCGTGGTGGTCACCTTCGTCATCGCCTACCGCTCCTACGCCGTGCTGGTCCGCGACCGCCACGACCTGGACCTGGTCCACGAGATCGTCGCCGCGGTCGGCACGGCCGGGGGCGACGAGGACTCCGCGTGGCGCGAGGTGGCCGAGCTGGTGCGCCAGCAGTTCAACGCGGGCCGGGTGGTGCTGCGGCTCCCGGACCGGGGCGGGGTGATCGTCGCCGGCTCGCCGCTGCCCGACGAGGTGGCCGACCCCGGGGCGGGAGGACCGCCCCCCACCGACGCGGTGGCCGCGTCGGTGGGCGCGGAGCCGGTGCTGCTGCGCCTGGCCGAGGTCCGGCCCGAGCTGCGGGCGGCGATGGGGGCCCGCGACGCCGCCGAGGTGCTGCTGGCGCGGCTGGGGGACGGCGAGGGCGGCGGCCTGGTCGAGCTGCACGACCGGCAGAACCAGTCCCAGGGCTTCAGCGCCGCCGACCTGCGGCTGCTGGCGACGCTGGTCCGCCAGCTCGGCACGGCCGTCGACAACCACCGCCTGGTCTCGCAGCTGCGCCACGACGCGTACCACGACCGCCTCACCGGCCTGCGCAACCGGCTCGGGTTCGTCCAGCAGGCCGACGGGGCGCTCGCCGAGGCCGGGGACGCCCCGGTCACCGTGCTGGTGGCCGACCTAGGTGCGGTGGACGACGTCAACGACGCGCTCGGCCACGGCGTGGGCGACGAGCTGGTCGTCCGGGCGGCGCGGCGTCTGGTGGCCGAGCTCGGGGCGCGGGTGGGCAGCGCCACGGTGGCCGGGCACCTGGGCGGCGAGCGCTTCGCGGTGCTGCTCGTCGGGCCGGGCCCCGAGGAGGCCGAGGCGCTCGCCGAGGACCTGGCCGCGGCGCTCGGCGAGCCCTACCCGCTGCAGGGCCTGGTCGTGGAGGCGGAGCCCGTGGTGGGGGTCGCCCCGGCCGGCGGCGACCCGGGCGACCCGGTCGACGTGGAGATGCTCGTGCAGCAGGCGGACGTGGCCGCGGGGGAGTCGCGGCTGGCGGGCCGCTCGGTGCGCGTGCACCACCCCGCCATGGGGCAGAAGTTCCTGCGCCGCTTCGCCCTGGTCACCCAGTTCCGCCGCTCGCTGGAGTCCGGCGAGGTCGAGGTGCACTACCAGCCGAAGATCGACCTGCGCACCCGCGACGTCGTCGGGGCCGAGGCGCTCATGCGCTGGACCCACCCCGAGCTGGGCCCGATCGACCCCGGCGAGCTGGTGCACGTCCTCGAGGCGACGGGGCTGATGAACGCGCTCACGGCGCACGTGCTCGAGGACGCGGTGGGCCGGTGCGCCGGCTGGGCCCGGGGCGGGCACCCCCTGGGGGTGGCGGTCAACGTCTCGGTCCGCAACCTGCTCTCCGAGGACTTCCCGGCCACCGTCGCAGCCGTGCTGGTGCGCCACGACCTGCCGCCCGCGCGGCTCACCCTGGAGATCACGGAGACCTCCGTCATGGGCGACGCCGAGCGGACGCTGCCGGTGCTGCGCGCACTGCACGCGCTGGGCGTCCAGCTCTCCGTCGACGACTTCGGGACCGGGTACTCCTCGCTGTCCTACCTTCGGCGGCTGCCGGTCGACGAGGTCAAGATCGACAAGGGCTTCGTGCTGGGCATGGACGCGGACCTCGCCGACCACGCGGTGGTGCGGGCGATCACCGAGCTCGGGCACTCCCTGGGACTGCGGGTGGTCGCCGAGGGCGTCGAGACCGAGACCATGCGCGAGCGCCTGGGTGCGCTCGGGGTCGACGCCGCGCAGGGGTTCCTCATCGCCCGGGCGATGAGCCCCGCACGCTTCGACGCCTGGCACGCGGCCCGGGTCGGCCTGGCCGCGGGCGGGCACGACCCGGTGCCCGGGGCCCGGTCCGCCCCCGGCGCCCCGAGGCCCCCGGGCCCGCGGTGACCAGCCGGTTTCACGTCCCGTCGCCGGGCTGTGTACCCTCTCCCACGGCTCGGGGACACGGTCGACCACCGCCCCGGGTGCCGCCCCTTTAGCTCAGTCGGCAGAGCGTCTCCATGGTAAGGAGAAGGTCTACGGTTCGATTCCGTAAAGGGGCTCGCTGGACCGGGCGCGTGCGCGCGGCCGCAGGGCGGTGTAGCTCAGCTGGCAGAGCAAGCGGCTCATAATCGCTGTGTCGCCGGTTCAAGTCCGGCCACCGCTACCCCGGGTCGCCCTCCCGGTCCGTCCCGCCGGTCCCCGGCCGGACGTACAGTCGAGGGTCCGTCCCACCACCACGCGCGCGACCCGCGCGCACCAGAGAGAGGTTCCCCGTGGCCGCGACCGACGTCCGCCCGAAGATCACGCTGGCCTGCGAGGAGTGCAAGCACCGCAACTACATCACTCGCAAGAACCGCCGCAACGACCCCGACCGGCTGAACATCAAGAAGTTCTGCCCGAACTGCGGCACCCACCGCGTCCACCGCGAGACGCGCTGACGCTGTCGCCTCCCGCGACGACGAGGGCCGCGACCCGGTGCTGCTGCACCGGGCGCGGCCCTCGTCGCGTGTCGGCCCGACGCCGCGGGCTAGCGTGACGCCGTGAGCCTGAACCAGTCCTTCGTGGGGCGGCGCTACCCCTTCGAGCACCAGTACGAGGTCGGCCGGGAGAAGATCCGCGAGTTCGCGACCGCGGTCGGGGCCACCGATGCCGCCCACCACGACGAGGCGGCCGCCCGGGCGCTCGGCCACGCCGACCTGGTGGCCCCGCCGACCTTCGCCATCGTCGCGACGCTGCCGGCCACCAACCGCGTGGTGGCCGACCCGGACCTCGGCCTGGACTACACCCGCGTCGTGCACTTCGACCAGCGCTTCGTCCACCACCGGCCGATCCTGGCGGGCGACCGGCTGAGCATGGAGCTGGTCATCGACTCCATCCGCTCCGCCGCCGGCAACGACGTCATCACCGCGCGCACCGAGCTGACCGACCCCGCCGGGGCCGGTGTGTGCACGGCCTACTCCACCCTCGTGGTGCGCGGCGCCACCGAGCCCGACGCCGGGGCCGCCACGACCGGGGGAGCGGCGTGAGCGGCCCCACGCTCTCGGCCCTGTCCCCGGGCGACGTGGTGCCCGCCATCACCGTGACCCTGACCCGGGCCGACCTGGTGCGCTACGCGGGTGCCTCCGGCGACCTCAACCCCATCCACTGGAGCGAGCGCACCGCCACCGGCGTGGGCCTGCCGGGCGTGATCGCGCACGGGATGCTGACCATGGCGCTGGGTGCGCGGTTGCTGACGGCCTGGTGCGGTGACCCGGGGCGCGTCGTCGACTACGCGGTCCGGTTCTCGCGGCCCGTCGTGGTCCCCGACGACGACCGGGGCACCGACCTGGAGGTCTCGGGCACGGTCAAGAAGGTCGACCCCGAGGCGGGCCGCGCCGAGGTCTGGCTGACCGTGACCTCCGGTGGCCAGAAGGTGCTGGGCAAGTCCGTCGCCCAGGTGGTCCTGCCCGCCTGAGCCCGCCCGGGCGCCGGCGGGTTGGAGGCCGGCACCGCGGGTGCGTACACTCGACCTCTGGGGCGGACAGCCACGTGGTGTAGTGCTGTCCCGACCTCGGTGGGGTGCACGCCCCACCGGAGGGGCGTAGCTCAACTGGCAGAGCAGCGGTCTCCAAAACCGCAGGTTGCAGGTTCAAGTCCTGTCGCCCCTGCATCACCGGACGTCCGGACGCCAGCACCGGACGACGCGAGGGAACCGCCCGCCGGCGCCGCCAGGGCGCGGGGCACGGCGGCACCGACAGGAGGTCAGGGTGAGCGACGAGCGCGAGGGCGCCCCGGCGGGGTCCGGGGACGACGACGCCCGCCCGACCGACCGCACACCCGACGAGGTGTCCGCGTCCGACGAGTCGGACGACACCGGGACGGCGGCCGCCGCGGCGCCCCGGCCCGCGGGCAAGCGGCGCCCGCGGCGGGCCGCGGACGGCACGGCCGCGACGGCGGACGAGCCGGCCGCGGTGCGACCCACCGGCCGGCGTCGGCCCGCCACCGCGACCAGCGAGGGCAAGGGTCGGGCCACCCGGGCGCGCGCGGTCGCCGAGGCACCCGCCCGCCGCTCGCCCGTCTCGCGGGTCACCCGGTTCCTCCGCGAGGTCGTCGCCGAGCTGCGCAAGGTGATCTGGCCGACCCGCCCGCAGCTGGTCACCTACACCACCGTCGTGCTGGTCTTCGTCGCCTTCATGGTCGCGCTGGTCGCGGGGCTCGACCTCGCGTTCGCCAAGGGCGTCCTGCTGATCTTCGGCTGACCCCCGCACCCCCAGCCACCCCCAGCACCACCCGAGCACCGGACAACAGGAAGCGAGTCGTACACGTGAGCACCCCCGAGGACGGCCGGGACATGGCCGGACTGACGGACGAGGCCGCGTTCGACGCCGCCCACGGCGAGGACGCGGTGCAGCCCTCCGGCGAGCAGGGCGCCGCCGCGGACGACGCCGTCCGCGAGGCCACGGCCCAGCCCGAGCCCGACGATTCGACGAACGACCAGGACGCCGATCGCCTGCTGGGCGCGGACGCCACCCCGGCCGCGGCGGGCGACCCCGCGGCGTCCACGGCCGTCGCCGACGACGCCCCGGACGAGGAGGTCGACCCCGTCGAGGAGATGCGGACCGCGCTGCGGCGCGCGCCGGGCGACTGGTACGTCGTGCACTCCTACGCCGGCTACGAGAACAAGGTGAAGACCAACCTCGAGACCCGGGTGCAGACCCTCGACGTGGAGGAGTTCATCTTCCAGGTCGAGGTGCCCACCGAGGAGGTCACCGAGATCAAGAACGGGCAGCGCAAGCAGGTCAACCGCAAGGTGCTGCCCGGCTACATCCTGGTCCGGATGGAGCTCAACGACGCCTCCTGGGGCGCGGTCCGCAACACCCCCGGGGTCACCGGGTTCGTCGGCGCCACCTCGCGCCCGTCGCCGCTGACCATCAACGAGGTCATCAAGTTCCTCATGCCCGCCCAGGAGCAGAAGAAGGCCGCCACCGCGGGCCGCTCCGCCGCGGGCGAGCCGGGTGCCGCGCCCGCCGTGGTCGTCGAGTACGAGGTCGGCGAGTCGGTCACCGTCATGGACGGCCCGTTCGCGACCCTGCCCGCCACCATCAGCGAGGTCAGCGGCGACGCCCAGAAGCTCAAGGTGCTGGTGTCGATCTTCGGGCGTGAGACCCCCGTCGAGCTCTCGTTCAGCCAGGTCAGCAAGATCTGAGCCGTCTCCCCGACCTGACCCGGGCTCGACCCGGGTGAGGGTGCGCGGTCACCCAGGACCGACCCCGCACCGCACGACACGCCCCACGCGGGCCCGGTGACCACCGGTGCCCAGGACAACCGCAGGAAGTACACGAGATGCCCCCCAAGAAGAAGAAGCTCGCCGGGATCATCAAGCTCCAGATCAAGGCCGGCGCCGCGACGCCCGCGCCGCCCGTGGGCCCCGCCCTCGGTCAGCACGGCGTCAACATCATGGAGTTCTGCAAGGCCTACAACGCCGCGACGGAGGCCCAGCGCGGCAACGTCGTGCCGGTCGAGATCTCGGTCTACGAGGACCGGTCGTTCGACTTCAAGCTCAAGACCCCGCCCGCCGCCCGGCTGATCCTCAAGGCCGCCGGCGTCGAGAAGGGCTCGGGCGAGCCGCACAAGACCAAGGTCGCCACGGTCACCACCGCGCAGCTGCGGGAGATCGCGGAGACCAAGATGGAGGACCTCAACGCCTCCGACCTGGACCAGGCCACGAAGATCATCGCCGGCACCGCCCGCTCGATGGGCATCACCGTCGAGGGCTGAGTCCTCCCCGCTCCACCCGCACCACCCCGGCACCACGTGGGAGGGCCCGCGCCGGCCCGTCACCACACCCCGTCACGAAGAGAACGGACAGCACGTGAAGCGCAGCAAGAACTACCTGGCCGCCGCGGCCAAGATCGACCGCGACACCCTCTACAGCCCGCTCAAGGCCACCACCCTGGCCAAGGACACCGCGAGCACGACCATGGACGCCACCGTCGAGGTCGCCATCCGGCTCGGGGTCGACCCCCGCAAGGCCGACCAGATGGTCCGCGGCACCGTCAACCTGCCCCACGGCACGGGCAAGACCGCCCGCGTCATCGTCTTCGCCGCCGGCGAGAAGGCCGCCGAGGCCGAGGCCGCCGGGGCGGACGCCGTGGGCGCCGAGGACCT
Organism: Rhodococcus aerolatus; assembly: GCF_054783215.1. Taxonomy (NCBI): domain Bacteria; kingdom Bacillati; phylum Actinomycetota; class Actinomycetes; order Mycobacteriales; family Nocardiaceae; genus Rhodococcus; species Rhodococcus aerolatus. The sequence goes on from NZ_BAAGQZ010000027.1 coordinate 27,066, forward strand.
CATCGAGCGCATCCAGGGCGGCTGGCTCGACTTCGACGCCGCCATCGCGACGCCGGACCAGATGGCCAAGGTCGGCCGCATCGCCCGGGTCCTGGGCCCGCGCGGGCTCATGCCGAACCCGAAGACCGGCACGGTCACCACCGACGTGACGAAGGCCGTGAACGACATCAAGGGCGGCAAGATCAACTTCCGGGTCGACAAGCAGGCCAACCTGCACCTCGTCATCGGCAAGGCGTCCTTCGACACCGACAAGCTGATCGACAACTACACCGCGGCGCTGGACGAGATCATGCGGGTCAAGCCCGCCGCGGCCAAGGGGCGCTACCTGAAGAAGGTCACGCTGTCGACGACGACCGGCCCGGGCATCCCGGTCGACCCGTCGCGCCTGCGCAACCTCATGGTCGACGCCGAGGACTGAGCACCGAGCCGGGACGCACGAGCCCGGCACCGCCGACGGGGCGGGTCACCCACGGGTGGCCCGCCCCGTCGGCGTCGGGGGCCATCCGGGTGACCCCGCCCCACCCCCCACGGGGCCGCCGCGGCCCCGTAGCGTGACCTCCCGACCCCGCAGAGTTGATCTTGCCGTCGTCCTGTCGTCCTCGCGTGCCGTTCCGCGCCCAGAGTCTCACCCTCCGTGAGGATTTCGCCGTGCAGACCGACCGACCGGTCTCCCACCGCTGGTCTGCAGACGGTGCCGGCCACGCTTCGTAGCGTCGTCCCTGACCGCGCGCACCGACGCGGACCGCGACCGGGGAGGACCCTCCAATGTCTGCTCAGACCACCGCCACCGCCACCGCCACCGCCCGCGTCGGCTGCCGCTGGGGCCGGGTCGGCTGCCGCTGGGGCCGCTGAGCCACCCGCACCCGCTCGACCGCGCAGCCCCCGCCCACCCGGGCGGGGGCTGCGGTGCGTCCGGACCCGGCTCCCGCCGCGGTCGGGGCGGGTCGCCGCGTCGGGTAGCATCGCAGTCGATCCACCCAAGACCGCTGGTCACCACGTCCCCACCGGGGGCGTGACCGAAGGTCCCGGCACCGCGCCGGGCGGCCCGCGCAGGAGGACCAGGGAGCAGGCTCGCCTGCTGTGCGCCCCGGCCGCTGCTGCGTCCGGGGCGTCGTCGCGTCTCCGGGTCCCCGACGTCGTCCAGCGACGACCCGTAGAGAGGAGGCGAGGCATGGCACGGTCCGACAAGGTCACGGCCGTCGCGGAGATCTCCGAGCAGTTCCGCGGCAGCTCCGCCGCCGTCATCACCGAGTACCGGGGCCTGACGGTCGCGCAGCTCTCCACGCTGCGCACCGCGCTGGGCGCCGGTTCCACGTACTCCGTCGCCAAGAACACGCTCGTCAAGCGTGCGGCGGCCGATGCCGGCGTGGAGGGGCTCGACGAGCTGTTCGTCGGTCCCACGGCGATCGCGTTCGTCACCGGCGAGCCGGTCGACGCCGCGAAGGCGCTCAAGACGTTCGCCAAGGACAACAAGTCGCTCGTCATCAAGGGCGGCTACATGGACGGCCGCGCGCTGTCCGTGGCCGAGGTCGAGCGCATCGCCGACCTCGAGTCGCGCGAGGTGCTGCTGGCCAAGCTGGCCGGCGCGATGAAGGGCAACCTCACCAAGGCTGCCGGCCTGTTCGCGGCCCCGGCCTCGCAGGTCGCCCGCCTGGCGGCGGCCCTGCAGGAGAAGCGCGAGGCCGCCGAGGGCGGGGCTGCCGCCCCGACCGAGGCCGCCGCGGCCGCCGACGACACGGCTTCCGAGCCGGTCGCCGCCGACAGCTGACCCGTCCCTGCTCCACCTGATCCACCCACCCCACACCCCACCCGTGCACCCCCGGCCCAGGCCGGGGAGCCGGGACCAGAAGGAAGGACCGCCACCATGGCGAAGCTCAGCACCGACGAGCTGCTCGACGCGTTCAAGGAACTGACCCTGCTCGAGCTCTCGGAGTTCGTGAAGGCGTTCGAGGAGACCTTCGAGGTCACCGCGGCCGCCCCCGTCGCCGTCGCCGCCGCGGGCCCCGCGGGCGCGCCGGCCGAGGCCGCCGAGGAGCAGGACGAGTTCGACGTCGTCCTCGAGGGCGCCGGCGACAAGAAGATCCAGGTCATCAAGGTCGTCCGCGAGGTCGTCTCGGGCCTGGGCCTGAAGGAGGCCAAGGACCTCGTCGAGAGCGCCCCCAAGGCCATCCTCGAGAAGGTCGACAAGGCGGCCGCCGACGCGGCCAAGGAGAAGCTCGAGGGCGCCGGGGCCTCCGTCTCCGTCAAGTGATCGACCCACCGGCGGGCCCCGTGCCCGTCCGGTGAGCACGTCCGCAGGGGCGGACCCGCACGCGCGGGTCCGCCCCTGCTGCGTGCGCGGGGAGCGCCGTCGGGGCGGCAGTGCCGACCCGGTGAGGACACACCCGTAACCCTGCTCGACCGCCGTCGTTGGGCTGTATGGTCCGCCACACATGACGCGGGACACAGCGCGGCCCACGGGCCGCACGCCCCGCTCCGACGGCGCCCACCCGAGTGGGCACGCCCCGGTGGCGGGGCCGGTCAGGGAGGTGTGATGGGCGTCGAGGTCGCGGTCGAGGGACTCACGAAGTCGTTCGGGAGCCAGAAGATCTGGCAGGACGTGACGCTGACGCTGCCGCAGGGCGAGGTCAGCGTCCTGCTGGGCCCGTCCGGCACCGGCAAGTCCGTCTTCCTCAAGGCGCTCATCGGCCTGCTCCGGCCGGAGGAGGGCACGATCGTCATCGACGGCACGGACATCACCTCGTGCTCGGACAAGAAGCTCTACGAGATCCGCAAGATGTTCGGGGTGCTCTTCCAGGACGGCGCGCTCTTCGGCTCCATGTCGCTCTACGACAACGTGGCCTTCGTGCTGCGGGAGCACACGAAGAAGAACGAGTCCGACATCCGCAAGACGGTGATGGAGAAGATCGAGCTGGTCGGGCTCGTCGGCGCGGAGGACAAGCTCCCCGGCGAGATCTCCGGCGGCATGCGCAAGCGCGCGGGGCTCGCCCGGGCGCTCGTGCTCGACCCCGAGATCATCCTGTGCGACGAGCCGGACTCCGGGCTCGACCCGGTGCGCACCGCCTACCTCTCGCAGCTGATCATCGACATCAACGCGCAGATCGACGCGACCGTCCTCATCGTCACCCACAACATCTCGGTCGCCCGCACGGTGCCGGACAACATCGGGATGCTGTTCCGCCGCAACCTGGTGATGTTCGGCCCGCGCGAGGTCCTGCTCACCTCCGACGAGCCCGTGGTCGACCAGTTCCTCAACGGCAAGCGCCTGGGGCCCATCGGCATGTCCGAGGAGAAGGACCAGGCGACGATGGAGAAGGAGCAGGAGCACGCGGCCCAGGGCCACTCCGACGGCTCCGACGACACCGACATGCGGGGCGTGGTGCCGCAGATCGAGCCCACCCCCGGCATGCCGGAGCGCCGCGGCGCGATCCGCCGCCGCCACCGGGTCGAGGAGATCATGCACACGCTGCCGGAGTCGGCGCAGCGGGCGATCCAGGAGTCCTTCGACGAGACCGACCGGGCCAACGCCGAGAAGGAGGGCGCGGCCGGGGACTCCCAGCGGCAGGACTGGGGCCGCGACGACCAGGACCAGGGCCGGTACGACGGGGACCAGCACCACCAGGACCAGGGCTCCGGGCAGCACTCCGCCTGGCAGGAGCCCGCCGCGGACGACGACACGCAGCGGATCGACCTCGGTGGCCGCGACGACTCCCGCGGGGACGAGGCCGGCCGCGGTGACGACGACGCCGACGTCACCCAGCGCGTCGGGGCGGGCCGCGCCTCCGGCGGCGGGACCGACGGGGCCGGCGACGACGAGCCCACCACCCGCTCCCGCTGGTTCCGGCGGGGGCAGGGGTGAGCAACGGCCTGTCCGTCACCGCCCCCGTCTCGGGCGCGCTCCGGGAGACCGGCAAGCTGGTCGACCTGTTCCTGCAGGTCGTGCGCGGCATCTTCCGCCGGCCGTTCCAGCTGCGGGAGTTCATCTCGCAGTCGTGGTTCATCGCCAGCGTCACGATCCTGCCCACGGCGCTCGTGGCCATCCCGTTCGGCGCGGTCATCGCGCTGCAGCTGGGCTCGCTGACCCGCCAGCTCGGTGCCCAGTCGTTCACCGGCGCCGCCAGCGTGCTGGCGATCATCCAGCAGGCCAGCCCGATCGTCACGGCGCTGCTGGTGGCGGGCGCGGGCGGCTCGGCCATCTGCGCCGACCTCGGCTCGCGCACCATCCGCGAGGAGATCGACGCCATGCGGGTGCTCGGCGTCGACCCCATCGCCCGGCTCGTGGTGCCCCGCGTGCTCGCCGCCATGCTCATCGCCGTCCTGCTCAACGGGATGGTCAGCGTGGTCGGCGTGATCGGTGGCTACTTCTTCAACGTGGTCCTGCAGGGCGGCACCCCGGGTGCCTACCTGGCCTCGTTCTCGGCCATCGCCCAGCTGCCCGACCTCTACATCTCCGAGATCAAGGCGCTGCTGTTCGGCCTGATCGCGGCGGTGGTCGCGGCCTACAAGGGGCTCAACCCGTCCCCGGGGCCCAAGGGCGTGGGGGACGCGGTCAACCAGTCCGTCGTCATCACGTTCCTGCTGCTGTTCTTCGTGAACTTCATCCTGACGACGATCTACCTGCAGGTCGTCCCCGCGAAGGGCTCCTGACGTGACTGCTGTCGCCGGCCTGGGCCGACGCGCCCGCTCGGTCGTGACCGGGCCCGCCAACCTGCTCGACGACCTCGGTCAGCAGTTCACCTTCTACCTCAAGGCCATCGCCTGGACGCCGCGCACGCTGACGCGCTACCGCAAGGAGGTCGTCCGGCTGCTGGCCGAGGTGAGCTTCGGCAGCGGTGCGCTCGCCGTCATCGGCGGCACGGTCGGCGTCATCGCCGCGCTCTCGGTCTTCACCGGCGTCGTGGTCGGCCTGCAGGGCTTCGCGGCCCTGAACCAGATCGGCACCGCCGTCTTCACCGGCTTCATCTCCGCCTACTTCAACACCCGTGAGATCGCGCCCCTGGTGGCGGCGCTGGCCCTGTCGGCCACGGTCGGCTGCGGCTTCACCGCCCAGCTCGGCGCCATGCGCATCTCCGAGGAGGTCGACGCCCTCGAGGTCATGGCCGTGCCCTCGATGCCGTTCCTCGTCACCACCCGCATCATCGCCGGCTTCGTCGCGGTCATCCCGCTGTACGTGATCGGGCTGCTGGCCTCCTACCTGGCCTCGCGGACCGTGACCACGTTGTTCTACGGGCAGTCCTCGGGCAGCTACGACCACTACTTCAACCTGTTCCTGCCACCGGTGGACGTGCTGTGGTCGTTCGGCAAGGTGCTGGTGTTCGCGGTGGTGATCATCCTGACCCACTGCTACTACGGCTACTACGCCTCGGGCGGACCCGCCGGCGTGGGTGTGGCCGTGGGTCGCGCGGTGCGGACGGCGATCGTGGCGGCCTCGGTGCTGGACTTCTTCCTGTCCCTGGCCATCTGGGGCACGACGACGACGGTCAGGATCGCGGGATGAGCGCGGGCGTCGCGCGGATCGACAGGGGGGTCGCCCGGTGAGCTCGGGGGTCAAGAACAAGCTGCTCGGCCTGCTCTTCGTGGTCGTGCTCGTCGCGGGGGTGGGGCTCACCATCGCGATCTACGACAAGAAGTTCGTCTCCACCGTGCCCGTCACGCTGCGCGCCGACTCGGTGGGCAACCAGCTGCTGCCGGACTCCGACGTGAAGATCCGGGGCGTCGTCGTCGGTCGGGTCACCGACATCAGCACGACGGGGGGCGAGGCGGACGTGACGCTGGCCCTCGAGCCGGACAAGGTGTCGATGATCCCGGCCGACGTGTCGGCGCGGTTCCTGCCCAAGACGCTGTTCGGCGAGAAGTACGTCGCGCTCGTCGTGCCCGACGGCACCGACCCGACGGACCCGGCGCGGACCATCGCCCAGGGCGACACCATCTCGCAGGACACCTCGGCGGAGACGGTGGAGATCAACCGCGTCCTCGACGACCTGCTCCCGCTGCTCAAGGCGGTGCCGCCGCAGGACCTCTCGGCCACCCTGGGGGCGCTCTCCCAGGCGCTGGACGGCCGCGGGCAGCAGCTGGGCCAGAACCTGAGCCAGCTCAACGAGTACGTCTCCAGCCTGAACACCCAGCTGCCCGCGCTGCAGGCCGACATCTCCGGTCTGGCCGACTTCGGCGACGTCTACACCAAGGCCGCGCCGGACCTGCTCAGCGCGCTGTCCACCCTCACCACGACCACCCGCACCGTGGTCGACCAGCAGGACCAGCTGCGGCTGTGGACCTCGACGCTGATCTCCGCGTCGTCGGACCTGTCCGGATTCCTCGAGGCCAACGGGAACAACATCATCTCGCTGTCGAACAACTCGCGGGCCACGCTGGACCTGCTGGCGAAGTACTCGCCGGAGATCCCCTGCACGGCCAAGAACTTCACCGACTTCATCCCGCGCATCGACGAGGCGCTGGGCAAGGGCACGCCCAACCCGGCGCTGCGGCTGACCATCGAGATCGTCCGTGACCGGGGCAAGTACATCCCCGGCCGCGACGACCCGGCGTTCACCGACACCCGCGGGCCGATCTGCTACCCGACGGTCGACCCGTCGGTGGGCAACTTCCCGCAGTACCCCTTCGGCACCCTCGGCGACGGGGCCTACGCACCGCCGTCGACCAACGCCAACTACCAGGCGTCGACCCTGCCCGGGGCGACGGGCGCGTCGGCCGACCTCGGGGTGGCGGGCTCGGCGTCCGAGCAGGGCCTGGTCTCGACCATCATCGGGCAGGCCAACGGGGTCGACCCGAGCGCGGTGCCCGGCTGGAGCGCGCTGGTCGCGGCGCCGGCCATGCGCGGGGGGCAGGTGACGGTCAAGTGAGGGGCCTGCTCGCACCGCTGCTCAAGCTGGTCACCTTCATCGTCGTGACGGTCGTCGCCACCTCGGTGCTGGCGGCCACGATCGCCAACTCCGGTGCCTCCGGCGGGACGTCGATCACGGCGCGCTTCTCCGACGTCACCGGCCTCAACGTGGGCGACGACATCCGCATCTCCGGGGTCCGCATCGGGCGGGTCGACAAGATCACCGTCGCGGACCGGCGGCTGGCCGACGTCACCTTCAGCCTCGAGGACGGCCGCAGCATCCCCGAGGGCTCCTCGGCCGAGCTGCGCTACCGCAACCTCGTCGGCCAGCGGTACATGGCCATCACCCGGGGCTCCGACACGGGCACGGGCTCGGGCTCGGGTCAGTCGATGCCCGACGGCGGGACCATCCCGCTGGAGCGGACCAAGCCGGCGCTGGACCTGACCGTGCTCTTCAACGGGTTCAAGCCGCTCTTCCAGGCGCTCGACCCGGAGACCGTGAACACGTTCTCCTACCAGATCATCCAGGTCCTGCAGGGCGAGGGCGGCACGGTCAGCCAGCTGATCTCCTCGACCTCCAGCCTGACGAACTCGGTGGCCGACAAGGACCAGGTGATCGGCAACCTGATCACGAACCTCAACTCCGTGCTCGACATCGTCAACCAGCGCCAGGACAAGGTGAACTCGTTGGTCATCTCGTTGCAGCAGCTCGTCTCCGGGCTGTCCGCGGACCGCGACGCCATCGGGTCCTCGATCAGCTCGCTCGCCCAGCTGACCGACGTCACCGCCGGGCTGCTGGCCCCGCTGCGCGACCCGCTGAAGAACGACATCGCGGCGATCGGCGACCTGTCGGACAACCTGAACCGCAACAACGACACGCTGAACACGTTCTTCCAGAACCTGCCGGTCAAGCTGGACTCGGTCGGCCGGGCCGCGAGCTACGGGTCCTGGTTCAACTTCTACCTGTGCGGGCTCAGCCTGAAGATCGGCCTGGGCGGATACACGCCGGACATCCCCGCGCCGAACGGCCTGCCGTCCCTGTCCCTCCCCGTCTACACGAACACCGCGCAGCGGTGCTCCCGCTAGGAGGGGGAGACCATGGCTGACACAGACAAGCGGAAGAAGCCCCGCAACCCCGTCGTGGTGGGGGCGGTCTTCCTCCTCGTGCTGGTGCTCGCGCTCGTCGCGGTGTCCTTCCGCCAGCAGCTGCCCGTCATCGGCGGCGGCCCGATGTACACCGCGGACTTCACCGAGGCGGCGGGCCTGAAGAGCGGCGACGAGGTCCGGGTGGCCGGGGTGCGCTCCGGTCAGGTCACCGGGGTCGCCCTCGAGGGCGACCGGGTGCGGGTCAAGTTCCAGGTCTCCGACACCTGGCTCGGCGACCAGACCGTCGCGGCGATCAAGATCAAGACGCTGCTGGGGCAGAAGTACCTGTCGCTGGACCCGCAGGGCCTGCGCGCCGCCGACCCCGACGTGACGATCCCGCGGGACCGCACCGTCGCCCCCTACGACGTGGTGCAGGCGTTCTCCGGCCTCGCGACGACGGTCGGTGACATCAACACCGACCAGCTCGCGAAGAGCTTCGAGACGCTCTCCCAGGCGTTCAGCGGGACCCCGGACTCCATCCGCGGCGCGCTCGACGGCGTCACCCGGCTCTCCCAGACCATCTCCAGCCGGGACCAGGAGCTGGGCTCGCTGCTGGCCGCGAGCAACCAGACCACCCAGCTGCTCGCCGACCGGAGCGGCCAGTTCGAGGCCCTCATCCAGGACGCGAACACGCTGCTGGCCGAGCTGAACAACCGGCGCGCGGCCATCTCGGCCCTGCTGACGAACACCCAGGACCTCTCCACCCAGCTGCGCGGCCTGGTGGCCGACAACCAGGCGCAGCTGGGACCGGTGCTGGCCAAGCTCCAGGGAGTGGTCAACCTGCTCGACGCCAACCTCGGCAACATCGACTCGGGCCTGGCCCTGATGGCGCCGTTCTACCGGGTGTTCGCCAACACCCTCGGCAACGGCCGGTGGTTCGACTCCACCATCGACAACCTGCTGCCCACGCTGCTGCCGGGCCTGCCGTCGATCGCGCCGAACCCGCCGTCGCTCAACACCGGGGGAGGGGGCAACTGATGCTCACCAGGTCCGCGCTCAAGTCCATCGCCCTCGCCGTGGCGGTGGTGCTCGTGGTCGCCGTCGCGCTGTGGTGGCTGTTCCTGCGCGACAGCGGCCAGAAGATGTCGGCGTACTTCACCTCCGCGGTCGGCATCTACGCCGGCTCGGACGTGCGCGTCCTCGGCGTCAAGGTCGGCACCATCGGCGCCGTCACGCCCGAGGGCGACAAGGTCAAGGTCGACTTCGCGGTGGACGACGGCGTCCAGGTGCCGGCGGACGCGGGGGCCGTGATCATCACCCCGACCGTCGTCGCCGACCGCTACGTGCAGCTGACGCCGGTCTACACCGGGGGCGGGACGCTGAGCGAGGGCGCGATCATCCCGCTGGAGAAGACCGCCACCCCGGTCGAGCTCGACCAGCTCGCCGGCAGCGTCAACCAGCTGGCCACCGCCCTGGGCCCGAACGGGGCCAACAAGGACGGCGCGCTCACCGACGTGCTGAACACGACCGCGGCCAACGTCGACGGCAACGGCCAGGCCCTCGGGGACACCATCACCGCGCTGAGCAAGGCGACCGACACCCTGGCGAACAACCGCGGCGACCTCTTCGCCACCGTGACCAACCTGCAGACATTCGTCTCGACGTTGTCCGCCAACGACGCGCAGGTGCAGGGCTTCATCACCCAGCTCACGACGTTCTCGAACTTCCTGGCCGGGGAGCGCACCGACCTCGGTGCTGCGCTGCAGCAGCTCTCCGTCGCCCTGGGCGACGTGGCGGGCTTCGTCCGGGACAACCGCGAGTCGCTGAGCAGCAACGTCGCCGGTCTTGCGCGGGTGACGCAGGTGGTGGCCAACCAGCGCCAGGCGCTGGCCGAGGTCGTCGACGTGGCCCCCCTCGCGGCCGACGGGGTCGCCAACGCCTACAACGCGGAGGCGGGCACCCTGAACACGCGGGTCAACTTCAACCAGATCTCCGACCCCGGGTTCCTGCTGTGCAACCTGCTCGGGCCGTCGGCGACCACGCCCGGCAACCCGGTGTACGACTCGCTCGGACCGGCCAAGGTCGCGGAGCTGCAGAGCTACTGCGCCACCGTGCGCTCGGGGGGCGGGGGCAAGGCGATCCTGCCGACACCCGGGTTCCTCAGCCAGGCGGGTGGTCAGCCCTCGCCGCTGGCCGCCGTGCCCCTGCCGCTCCCGGCGGGTGCCCGGTGACGCGGCGTCGGGCCCGGTCCCTGCTGGGCGTGGCCGCCGCGGGCACCAGCGTGGCGCTGCTGGCCTCCGGCTGCGGTGGCCTGTACGGGGTGACCCTGCCCGGTGGGGCCGACGTCGGGTCGGACCCGCTCAAGGTCACGGTCGAGTTCGCCGACGCGCTGGACCTCGTGCCGCAGTCGTCGGTGAAGGTCGACAACGTCGACGTGGGCCGGGTCGACTCGGTCGACCTGGGGCCGGACCAGTTCACCGCGCTGGTCACCGTCGAGGTCAACAACTCGGTGCAGCTGCCGGCCAACGCGACGGCGTCGATCGTGCAGACCAGCCTGCTGGGGGAGAAGTACGTCGCCCTCGCCCCGCCGACCGGGGAGGCACCGCAGGGCACGCTGTCCACCGGTGCCACCATCCCCAAGGACCGGACCAGCCGCGGCGCCGAGATCGAGGAGGTGCTCGGCGCGCTGTCGCTGCTGGTCAACGGCGGTGGGGTCGGGCAGCTGCAGACGGTGCTCAAGGAGATCAACACCGCGGTCAGCGGCCGCGAGGGTGACATCCGCTCGCTGCTGGACCAGGCCAACACCCTCATCTCCGGGCTGAACGACCAGCGCACCGAGATCAACCGCGCCCTCGACAGCCTCGACACCCTGAACACGACCATCCTGGCCCAGCGGGCCGACCTGACCACGGCGCTGGACGACCTGCCCGCGGGCATCGCGGTGCTGCGCGACCAGCGCCCGCAGCTCGTCGAGCTGCTGCGCCAGCTCGACCGGCTCGGCCAGGTGGGCACCACGGTGATCAACGGCAGCCGCGACGCGCTGGTGGCCGACCTGCAGTCGCTGCTGCCGACGCTGCGCTCCCTGGTCGACGCCGGTGACGCGCTGCCGCAGAGCCTGCAGATCCTGCTGACCTACCCGTTCGCGGACTCCGCGATCCCGGTGGTCAAGGGCGGCTACTTCAACCTCGTCCTCAACGCCGACCTGCAGCTGGGGTCGCTGATCAACGGGCTCGGGATCAACACCGGTGCCGTGTCGGCGCCGTCGAGCGCCAGCCCACCCGTCCCCCTCCCGAACGGAGCAGGCGCATGATCACCCGCACCGTCCGCATCCAGCTGGTCGCGTTCATCATCATCACGGTCGTCGGCATCACCTACACCGGTGTGCGCTACGTCGGCCTCGACCGGTTCTTCGGCGGTGGCGGGTACCGGGTGACCATGTCGCTGGCGCAGTCGGGCGGCATCTTCGAGAACGCCGAGATCACCTACCGCGGCTACGCCATCGGCCGGGTGGGCCCGCTGTCCCTGACCAAGGACGGCGTCGACGTCGAGCTCGTGATCGGCGACGCCGCCCCGCCGATCCCGGCGGACCTCGACGCCGTGGTCGCCAACCGCTCCGCCGTCGGCGAGCAGTACGTCGACCTGCGCCCCCGCACCGACTCCGGGCCCTACCTGACGGGTGGCTCGACCATCCCGGTCGACCGCACGTCGACCCCGCTGCCCACCCAGGACCTGCTCAACAGCGTCGACAACCTGGCCCGGTCCGTGCCGCTGGACTCGTTGCAGACCGTGGTGCGCGAGCTGGGCACCGCCTTCGCCGGCCGCGGCAAGGACCTGCAGGTCTTCCTCGACCAGGGCGCGGCCTTCACCACCGCGGCCGTCGACGCCCAGCCGCAGACCCTCAAGCTCGTCTCCGACCTGCAGACGGTGCTGGACACGCAGCGGGCGCAGGGGTCCAACATCGCGGACTTCTCGGCCAGCCTGAAGCTGGTGGCCGAGCAGCTGCAGTCCAGCGACCCCGACATCCGTCGCCTGCTCGACACCGGCCAGCAGTTCGGCGCGGAGACCGACGCCCTGCTGCAGGCCAGCGCCGGCGACCTCTCGACCACCATCGCCAACCTCGACACGGTCACCAACGTCGTGGCCCCCCGGCAGAACCAGATCCGCTCGCTGCTGCAGCTGCTGCCCGCGCTCTCCGCGGCCGGGTTCACCGTGGCCCCGGGTGACGGCACCGCGCACTTCGGGCTCGTGCTCAACATCAACGACCCGTTCCCCTGCCTGCAGGGCTACGAGGCGAGCAACGCCGAGCTCGCGGCGGCCCGCGCCGAGGCCGGGGCCAGCGCCGACCTGGTGGGCACCAACCCGGTGCCGGGCACGTTCAACACCAACGTCGGATGCACCGAGCCGCAGGGCAGCACCATCGACGTGCGCGGGGCGGCGCGTGCGCCGACCCCGAGCGGGGCCGCGGACTTCACCCCGACCCCGGTGCCCGGGCCCGGCTTCACCCTGGGCGGGCCGCAGCAGGACACGCAGCTGCTCATCGGCCAGCTGACCTCGTTGTTCAACCGGCTGATCTTCGGCGGCTGACCGACGCCCCCGGGGCCGGGCAGACCGGCCCCGGGGGACCGACACCGGGACGACGCCGTGGCGCGGTCACCGGTCGTGCGCCCGTGCGTGGGCGGCAGCGGCGGCGCGCCGCCCCCGGACCGCGCCCGAGTACCTTTGGAGGACGATGAGCACGCCAGGAGACCGCGCCGCCGGCGACCCCGCGACCACCGACGAGCCCGCCGCGACACCCGTCACGACCAGGACCGCGACGCCGGCCCCGAGCACGGGGCGGCCGGGCCGGCGCTCCGTCGTCACGGCGGCGGTCGCCCTGGTCGTCGCCCTCGTCCTGCTCGGCGGGGCCGTGACCGGTCTGGTGCTGGCGACCCACGCCTCCCGCACGCAGTCGGTGGGGGAGCAGCGCGACGACGCGCTCGACGCGGCCCGGACGATCGCGGGCACGCTGACCACCGTCAACGGCGCCGACGTCACCGGGACCCTCGACTCCTGGGACGCCGTCGTGGCCGGCCCGCTCGCCGACGAGTTCAAGAACAGCCGCGCGCAGATCGAGCAGCGTGCCACCCAGACGCAGGCCAGCGTCACCTCCACCGTGACCGGGGCCGCGCTGACGCAGCTCGACACCACGGCGGGCACGGCCGCGGCCCTGGTGTTCGTCGACACCTCGACCTCGAACGGGGCCGCCGCGCCGTCCGTCTCGGCCGCGCCGTCCGCAGCGCCCTCCTCGTCGGCCGTGCCCGGGTCGAGCGACCCCTCGGCCGCGCCCGGCTCCGCCGACCCGTCGGCCGCCCCGGACGCCCGCACCCAGCGCCTCGCCCTGACGATGAGCCTGACGAAGCAGGACGGCCGGTGGCGCGCCATCGACCTGCAGCCGGTGGCGCAGGGCGGCGGGCAGTGACCGCGCCCGCGGGACGAGCCCCGCTCCACCACCCCCAGGACCTCGGAGGACAGCCCTGATGGCACCGGCCAGCCGCCCACCGTCCCGGGGTCGTCGCCGCCCCGCCGTTGCGGGCACCCGCGGGCCGGGCGTCGACCGCTCCGCGGCCACCCCGGCGGACGACGAGCCGACCACCGGTACCGGCGAGGACTCTGCGACCACCGCGGTCGCCGACGACAGCGCGTCGACCGAGGACGCGGCGAGCACCGAGGACGCGGCGACGACCGAGGACGCGGCGACGACCGAGGACGCGGCGACCACGGCGCCGGACCTGCGCAAGCGCCCCCGGGAGAAGGACCGCACCACGGTCTCCCGCCCACGCACCACCCCCGCCGGGTCCACCCGTTCGACCGGCCCCGCTGCCACGACGCCGTCCGCCGCTGCGACGGACACGCCGACCGCGCCCGCCGTCGCCCGGGCCCGCCGCTCCCGGCCGGTCACGGCGGTGCTGGGCCTGGCCGCCGTGCTGGTGGTGGCGGCGCTGGTGGTCGGGGTCCTGGCCCTGGTGCGCGCCTCCCAGGCCGGCGGCGCCGACGCCCCGGCCAGCAACGTCGCCCTCATCGACGACGCGGCCACCGCCGAGGCGAGCGCGGCGACCGTGACGATCCTGCAGACGGCCTACTCGTACTCGTACACGACCATCGACGCCGACCTGAACGCCGCGGTCGCGCTGATGACCCCGGAGATGGCGGCCAAGCACCGGGCCAGCTTCGACTCGATCCGCCAGACCATCACCGACTCGAAGACCACCACCAAGGCCACCGTGGTGTCCGACGGGGTGCGGCTGCTCGACGGCGACCGGGCCGAGTCCATCGCGTTCGTCACCGTGGCGGGGGACAACGACGGCACGGCGCTGCAGACGGCCGGCTACCGGTTCACCGCCAACCTGCTCAAGGTCGACGGGCAGTGGCAGCTCTCGGGGCTCGCCGAGTCCTGACCGGCGGGTGCCCTTGACGCCGGGGGCGCCAGGGGCCAGGGTATTGCTCACTCGCGAGCCGCAGCTCCCGTGCTCACCGTGCTGCCCGCCGCTGGACATCCGTGCCACTTCTGGCTATTCTCAGTGTTTGCGCTGGTCTCCACCTGCCCTGGCCCCTGGACGGGGCCTGGTCAGGCTGCCCGCAACTGGGTCCGATCGTCGTCCCCTCCCGGCCCTCGTGGCCGGGTCGGTCCGCCGCTCGGCGTCGATGAAGCAGCGGCCGTCCTCGCGACGGTCCGCATGAGGTGCTGGAAGGACGCATCTTGGCAGTCTCCCGCCAGACCAAGACCACTCCCGACTCGACCGGTCCCGCCGGTCCTGTGACGGGTGGTCCCGCCGCCGGTATCCCCGGCGCACCCCTCCGGGTGTCGTTCGCGAAGATCAGCGAGCCCCTCGAGGTGCCCGACCTGCTGGACCTGCAGACCGACTCGTTCGAGTGGTTGATCGGGTCCCAGGTCTGGCGCGACCGGGCCGCGTCACGGGGTGACCAGGCCACCTCCGGCGGCCTCGAGGACATCCTGACCGAGCTGAGCCCGATCGAGGACTTCTCGGGCTCCATGTCGCTGTCCTTCTCCGACCCGCGCTTCGACGAGGTCAAGGCCTCCGTCGAGGAGTGCAAGGACAAGGACATGACCTACGCGGCGCCGCTGTTCGTCACCGCGGAGTTCATCAACAACAACACCGGCGAGATCAAGAGCCAGACGGTCTTCATGGGCGACTTCCCGATGATGACCGACAAGGGCACCTTCGTCATCAACGGCACCGAGCGCGTGGTCGTCTCGCAGCTGGTCCGCTCCCCGGGCGTCTACTTCGACCGCGCGGTCGACAAGACCACCGACAAGGACGTCCACAGCGTCAAGGTCATCCCCGGTCGCGGCGCGTGGCTGGAGTTCGACGTCGACAAGCGCGACACCGTCGGCGTCCGCATCGACCGCAAGCGCCGCCAGCCGGTCACCGTGCTGCTCAAGGCGCTGGGCTGGTCCACCGAGCAGATCACCGAGCGCTTCGGCTTCTCCGAGATCCTCATGGCCACCCTGGAGAAGGACAGCACGCCCGGCACCGACGAGGCGCTGCTCGACATCTACCGCAAGCTGCGCCCGGGCGAGCCGCCCACGAAGGAGAGCGCGCAGACCCTGCTGGAGAACCTCTTCTTCAAGGACAAGCGCTACGACCTGGCCAAGGTCGGCCGGTACAAGATCAACAAGAAGCTGGGCCTGAACCAGGGCCAGCCGGTCACCTCGTCCACCCTCACCGAGGAGGACGTGGTCGCCACGATCGAGTACCTGGTGCGGCTGCACGCCGGCGAGACCACGATGACGGCCCCGGACGGCGTCGAGGTGCCGGTCGAGGTCGACGACATCGACCACTTCGGCAACCGCCGCCTGCGCACCGTGGGCGAGCTCATCCAGAACCAGATCCGCGTGGGTCTGTCCCGGATGGAGCGCGTCGTCCGGGAGCGGATGACCACCCAGGACGTCGAGGCCATCACCCCGCAGACCCTGATCAACATTCGGCCCGTCGTGGCCGCGATCAAGGAGTTCTTCGGCACCTCGCAGCTCAGCCAGTTCATGGACCAGACCAACCCGCTCTCGGGCCTGACCCACAAGCGCCGCCTCTCGGCGCTGGGCCCCGGTGGTCTGTCCCGCGAGCGCGCCGGCCTCGAGGTCCGCGACGTGCACCCCAGCCACTACGGCCGGATGTGCCCGATCGAGACGCCCGAGGGCCCGAACATCGGCCTGATCGGCTCGCTGAGCTCCTACGCGCGGGTCAACCCGTTCGGCTTCATCGAGACGCCGTACCGCAAGGTCGTCGACGGCCGGGTCACCGACCAGCTCGACTACCTCTCGGCCGACGAGGAGGACCGCCACGTCGTGGCGCAGGCCAACTCGCCGTTGAACGAGGACGGCACCTTCGCCGCCGAGCGCGTGCTCGTCCGGCGCAAGCAGGGTGAGGTCGAGTTCATCGAGTCGGCCGACGTCGACTACATGGACGTCTCGCCGCGCCAGATGGTCTCCGTGGCCACCGCGATGATCCCGTTCCTCGAGCACGACGACGCGAACCGCGCCCTCATGGGCGCGAACATGCAGCGCCAGGCGGTGCCGCTGGTCCGCAGCGAGGCCCCGCTGGTCGGGACCGGCATGGAGCTGCGTGCCGCGGTCGACGCGGGCGACGTCATCGTCACCGAGAAGACCGGCGTCATCGAGGAGGTCTCCGCGGACTACGTCACGGTCATGGCCGACGACGGCACCCGCGCGACCTACGGGATGCGCAAGTTCGCCCGCTCCAACCAGGGCACCTGCATCAACCAGCGTCCGATCGTGGACGAGGGCCAGCGGGTGGAGTCCGGCCAGGTCCTGGCCGACGGTCCCTGCACCGAGGACGGCGAGATGGCGCTGGGCAAGAACCTGCTCGTCGCGATCATGCCGTGGGAGGGCCACAACTACGAGGACGCGATCATCCTGTCGCAGCGCCTCGTGGAGGAGGACGTGCTCACCTCGATCCACATCGAGGAGCACGAGATCGACGCGCGCGACACCAAGCTGGGCGCCGAGGAGATCACCCGGGACATCCCGAACGTCTCCGAGGAGGTCCTGGCCGACCTCGACGACCGCGGGATCATCCGCATCGGCGCCGAGGTCCGCGACGGCGACGTCCTCGTCGGCAAGGTGACGCCCAAGGGCGAGACCGAGCTGACCCCCGAGGAGCGCCTGCTCCGCGCGATCTTCGGCGAGAAGGCGCGCGAGGTGCGCGACACCTCGCTCAAGGTGCCCCACGGCGAGACCGGCAAGGTCATCGGCATCCGGGTGTTCTCCCGCGACGACGAGGACGACCTGCCCCCCGGCGTCAACGAGCTGGTCCGGGTCTACGTCGCCCAGAAGCGCAAGATCCAGGACGGCGACAAGCTCGCCGGCCGGCACGGCAACAAGGGCGTCATCGGCAAGATCCTCCCGCAGGAGGACATGCCGTTCCTGCCCGACGGCACCCCGGTCGACATCATCCTCAACACCCACGGCGTGCCGCGGCGGATGAACCTCGGCCAGATCCTGGAGACCCACCTCGGGTGGATCGCCAAGACCGGCTGGAACATCGACGTCGCGGGGGGCACCCCGGACTGGGCGAGCAAGCTGCCCTCGGAGCTGTACTCGGCCGAGCCGGGCACCCGCACCGCCACCCCGGTGTTCGACGGTGCCCGCGAGGACGAGATCACGGGTCTGCTCGGGTCGACGCTGCCCAACCGGGACGGCGAGATGATGGTCGGGGGGGACGGCAAGGCGCAGCTGTTCGACGGCCGCTCCGGGGAGCCGTACCCCTACCCGGTCTCGGTCGGCTACATGTACATCATCAAGCTGCACCACCTGGTGGACGACAAGATCCACGCCCGCTCCACCGGGCCGTACTCGATGATCACGCAGCAGCCGCTCGGTGGTAAGGCGCAGTTCGGCGGCCAGCGGTTCGGCGAGATGGAGTGCTGGGCCATGCAGGCCTACGGCGCGGCCTACACGCTGCAGGAGCTCCTGACGATCAAGTCCGACGACGTGCTCGGCCGCGTGAAGGTCTACGAGGCCATCGTCAAGGGCGAGAACATCCCGGAGCCGGGCATCCCCGAGTCGTTCAAGGTGCTGCTCAAGGAGCTGCAGTCGCTGTGCCTGAACGTCGAGGTGCTCTCCAGCGACGGCGCGGCCATCACCATGAACGACTCCGACGACGAGGACCTGGAGCGGGCCGCGGCCAACCTGGGCATCAACCTCTCGCGCAACGAGTCGGCCACGGTCGACGACATCGTCAACTGACGCGGTGGGCGGGTGGCCGGCCCCGGCCGGCCCCCGCCCCACCGCCGCTTTCCAGTCCTACCCCGGTCGACCCGCCGCACAGGCGGGGGACCACGAACCCCCACCAGGGGAAAGGGAGCGACGTGCTCGACGTCAACTTCTTCGATGAGCTCCGTATCGGCCTGGCCACCGCCGAGGACATCCGGCAGTGGTCCTTCGGCGAGGTCAAGAAGCCGGAGACCATCAACTACCGCACGCTCAAGCCCGAGAAGGACGGCTTGTTCTGCGAGAAGATCTTCGGTCCCACCCGGGACTGGGAGTGCTACTGCGGCAAGTACAAGCGCGTGCGCTTCAAGGGCATCATCTGCGAGCGCTGCGGCGTCGAGGTGACCCGGGCCAAGGTGCGCCGCGAGCGGATGGGCCACATCGAGCTCGCCGCCCCGGTCACCCACATCTGGTACTTCAAGGGCGTCCCGAGCCGGCTGGGCTACCTGCTCGACCTGGCCCCCAAGGACCTCGAGAAGATCATCTACTTCGCCGCCTACGTCATCACGACGGTCGACGACGAGCTGCGCCACAACGAGCTGTCCACTCTCGAGGCCGAGATGGGCGTCGAGAAGAAGCGCGTGGCCGACACCCGTGACTCCGACCTGGAGGCCCGCGCGCAGAAGCTCGAGGCCGACATCGCCGAGCTCGAGGCCGAGGGCGCCAAGTCCGACGTGCGCCGCAAGGTCAAGGAGGGTGGCGAGCGGGAGATGCGCCAGCTCCGCGACCGCGCCCAGCGCGAGCTGGACCGCCTCGACGAGATCTGGACGACCTTCGTCAAGCTCGCCCCGAAGCAGCTCATCGTCGACGAGCTGGTCTACCGCGAGCTGGTCGACCGCTACGGCGAGTACTTCACCGGGGCGATGGGCGCGGAGTCCATCCAGCGCCTGATGGAGACCTTCGACATCGACGCCGAGGCCGAGATCCTGCGGGAGACCATCCGCTCGGGCAAGGGGCAGAAGAAGCTCCGCGCCCTGAAGCGGCTCAAGGTCGTGGCCGCGTTCCAGGCCACCGGCAACAACCCGCAGGGCATGGTGCTCGACTGCGTCCCGGTCATCCCGCCGGACCTGCGCCCCATGGTGCAGCTCGACGGCGGCCGGTTCGCGACGTCGGACCTCAACGACCTGTACCGGCGCGTGATCAACCGCAACAACCGCCTCAAGCGGCTCATCGACCTCGGCGCGCCCGAGATCATCGTCAACAACGAGAAGCGGATGCTCCAGGAGTCCGTGGACGCGCTGTTCGACAACGGCCGCCGCGGCCGGCCGGTGACCGGCCCGGGCAACCGCCCGCTGAAGTCGCTGTCCGACCTGCTCAAGGGCAAGCAGGGCCGGTTCCGCCAGAACCTGCTCGGCAAGCGCGTCGACTACTCCGGCCGCTCGGTCATCGTCGTCGGCCCGCAGCTCAAGCTGCACCAGTGCGGCCTGCCCAAGCTGATGGCCCTCGAGCTGTTCAAGCCGTTCGTCATGAAGCGGCTCGTCGACCTCAACCACGCGCAGAACATCAAGTCCGCGAAGCGCATGGTCGAGCGGCAGCGCGCCCAGGTCTGGGACGTCCTCGAGGAGGTCATCGCCGAGCACCCGGTGCTGCTGAACCGCGCCCCGACGCTGCACCGCCTGGGCATCCAGGCCTTCGAGCCGCAGCTCGTCGAGGGCAAGGCCATCCAGCTGCACCCGCTGGTGTGCGAGGCGTTCAACGCCGACTTCGACGGTGACCAGATGGCGGTGCACTTGCCGCTGAGCGCGGAGGCGCAGGCCGAGGCCCGCATCCTCATGCTCTCGAGCAACAACATCCTGTCGCCGGCGTCGGGTCGTCCCCTGGCCATGCCGCGCCTCGACATGGTCACCGGGCTGTTCCACCTGACCCGGGAGATCGACGGCGGCCTGGGCGAGGGCGGCATCTACTCCTCGCCCGCCGAGGCGATCATGGCCATGGACCGCGGCGTGCTCTCGGTCCAGGCCAAGATCAAGATCCGGGTGGACGACGTGCGGCCCCCGCGCGACGCCGAGGGCGGGGCCGACTGGACCCCGGGCACGGCGTGGCTGGCAGAGACCTCCCTGGGCCGGGTGCTGTTCAACCAGCTCCTGCCGGTGGACTACCCGTTCATCAACGAGGAGATGCCGAAGAAGCGGCAGGCCGCGATCGTCAACGACCTCGCCGAGCGGTACCCGATGATCGTGGTCGCCCAGACCGTCGACAAGCTCAAGGACGCGGGCTTCTACTGGGCCACCCGCTCCGGGGTCACCATCTCCATCTCCGACGTCATCGTGCCGGGGAACAAGCAGGAGATCCTGGACGGCTACGAGAACCGCGCCGACGAGATCGAGAAGCAGTACCAGCGCGGCAAGCTCACGCACGTGGAGCGCAACAGCTCGCTGGTCAAGATCTGGACGGAGGCGACCGAGGAGGTCGCCCAGGCGATGGAGGCGAACTTCCCGCCGGGCAACCCCATCCCGATGATCGTCAAGTCGGGTGCGGCCGGGAACATGACCCAGGTGCGCCAGCTCGCCGGCATGCGGGGGCTGGTGAACAACACCAAGGGTGAGCTCATCCCGCGGCCGATCAAGGCGAACTTCCGCGAGGGCCTCACCGTGCTGGAGTACTTCATCTCCACCCACGGTGCCCGCAAGGGCCTGGCCGACACGGCGCTGCGCACGGCGGACTCGGGCTACCTGACGCGTCGGCTCGTCGACGTCTCGCAGGACGTCATCGTCCGGGAGACCGACTGCGGCACCGAGCGCGGCATCACGATGACGATCGCCGAGCGCAACCCCGACGGGTCGCTCACCCGCGACGCGCACGTCGAGACCAGCACCTACGCCCGCACGCTGGCCTCGGACGCGGTCAACGCCGGCGGGGACGTCGTCGTGCCCCGCGGGGCCGACCTCGGCGACCCGGCCATCGAGGCCCTGCTCGCCGCGGGGGTCACCGAGGCCCGGGTGCGCTCGGTGCTGACCTGCGAGTCGGGCACCGGCGTGTGCGCGACCTGCTACGGCCGCTCCATGGCCACCGGCAAGCTCGTCGACATCGGCGAGGCCGTCGGCATCGTCGCGGCGCAGTCCATCGGTGAGCCCGGCACGCAGCTGACGATGCGCACCTTCCACACCGGCGGTGTGGGCGGCGACGACATCACCGGCGGTCTGCCCCGGGTCCAGGAGCTCTTCGAGGCCCGGGTCCCCAAGGGCAAGGCGCCCATCGCGGACGTCTCCGGCCGCGTGCGGCTCGAGGACACCGACCGCTTCTACAAGATCACCCTGGTGCCGGACGACGGCGGCGAGGAGGTCGTGTACGAGAAGCTGTCCAAGCGGCAGCGGCTGCGCACGGTGACCGTCGACGACGGTGACGGGCGCACGGAGCGGCTGCTCGCCGACGGCGACCACGTCGAGGTGGGCCAGCAGCTGCTCGAGGGCGCTGCCGACCCGCACGAGGTGCTGCGCGTGATGGGCCCCCGGGAGGTGCAGATCCACCTGGTCAACGAGGTCCAGGAGGTCTACCGCAGCCAGGGCGTGTCGATCCACGACAAGCACATCGAGGTCATCGTCCGGCAGATGCTGCGCCGCGTCACGATCATCGACTCCGGGGCGACCGAGTTCCTCCCGGGCTCGCTGACCGAGCGCAGCGACTTCGAGGCGGCCAACCGGCGCGTCGTGTCCGAGGGTGCTGAGCCCGCGGCCGGCCGCCCGGTGCTGATGGGGATCACGAAGGCCTCGCTGGCCACCGAGTCGTGGCTGTCCGCGGCGTCGTTCCAGGAGACCACCCGCGTGCTCACCGACGCCGCCATCAACGGCAAGTCGGACAAGCTCGTGGGCCTCAAGGAGAACGTGATCATCGGCAAGCTGATCCCGGCGGGCACCGGCATCAACCGGTACCGCAACATCACGGTGCAGCCCACGGAGGAGGCCCGCGCGGCCGCCTACTCGGTGCCGAGCTACGACGACGGGTACTACTCGCCCGACGTCTTCGGCGCGTCCACCGGCGCGGCCGTGCCGCTGGACGACTACGGGTTCGGCGGCGACTACCGCTGACCGCCCACCGTCCCCGGCCCCCGGTCCCGCGCGGACCGGGGGCCGGGGCGCGGCGGGGGACCGGCCCCGGTCACCCGGTGCTGGTCGACGCCGTGCCACAGGCCGCCCGCTTTGACCGGCAGGCGCGCCGACAGGTATCGTCATGGGTCGTGCCCGGCCAGTCCGGGACGATCCGTGTGCCTGCCGCACGGCGAGCGGGTCCGTGAGGGTCTGCTCCCGGTGCCAGGTGCGCGTGTGCCGGCCCGCAGCGACGCTGCGGCAGGCGCACGACACACCCGACCTCGGGGGTGGTCGGGCAGGACACCAGGTGCCCTGCCCGGACCGCTCCGCCCCGGGACACGTACCACCCCGTTCCACCGCTGCCCCCGGCAGCGCAGCACGTACGCGGGTCCTGCCACGGATCCCGGTCGACACCGCTAGATCCGATCTCGAACCGAGGAAGAAAGCCGGTCTATGCCCACCATCCAGCAGCTGGTCCGCAAGGGTCGCCAGGACAAGGTCGCCAAGCTCAAGACGGCGGCCCTGAAGGGGTCTCCCCAGCGGCGTGGCGTGTGCACCCGCGTGTACACCACCACCCCGAAGAAGCCGAACTCGGCGCTGCGGAAGGTGGCCCGCGTGCGGCTCACCAGCCAGATCGAGGTCACCGCCTACATCCCGGGCGAGGGCCACAACCTGCAGGAGCACTCCATGGTGCTCGTGCGCGGCGGCCGCGTGAAGGACCTGCCCGGTGTCCGCTACAAGATCATCCGTGGCTCGCTCGACACGCAGGGCGTGAAGAACCGCAAGCAGGCCCGCAGCAAGTACGGCGCCAAGAAGGAGAAGAGCTAATGCCTCGCAAGGGCCCCGCGCCGAAGCGGCCGCTGGTCAACGACCCGGTCTACGGCTCGCAGCTGGTGACCCAGCTGGTCAACAAGATCCTCACCGACGGCAAGAAGTCCGTCGCCGAGCGGATCGTCTACAACGCGCTCGAGCAGGCGCGCGACAAGACCGGCACCGACCCGGTCGTCACGCTGAAGCGGGCCCTGGACAACGTCAAGCCGGCCCTCGAGGTCCGCAGCCGCCGTGTCGGTGGCGCGACCTACCAGGTGCCGATCGAGGTCCGTCCGGGCCGCTCGACCACCCTGGCCCTGCGCTGGCTGGTCTCCTACTCCCGCGCCCGTCGCGAGAAGACGATGACCGAGCGCCTGGCCAACGAGCTGCTGGACGCCAGCAACGGCCTCGGCGCCAGCGTCAAGCGGCGCGAGGACACGCACAAGATGGCGGAGTCGAACAAGGCGTTCGCGCACTACCGCTGGTGACGCGGTCGGCGGACGGGCGGGCACCACAGCGCCCGCCCGGACGTTGACCTGATGCACCACACCACCCACAGCTCGGTCCGGGACCCGGACCGAACGAGACGAAGCGAGCGGGGACCTAACTCGTGGCACAGGACGTGCTCACGGACCTGAACAAGGTCCGCAACATCGGCATCATGGCGCACATCGACGCCGGCAAGACCACCACCACCGAGCGGATCCTCTTCTACACGGGGATCAGCTACAAGATCGGCGAGGTGCACGACGGCGCCGCGACGATGGACTGGATGGAGCAGGAGCAGGAGCGGGGGATCACCATCACCTCCGCCGCCACCACCTGCTTCTGGGACGACAACCAGATCAACATCATCGACACCCCCGGCCACGTCGACTTCACGGTCGAGGTCGAGCGGTCGCTGCGCGTGCTCGACGGCGCCGTGGCGGTCTTCGACGGCAAGGAGGGCGTCGAGCCCCAGTCGGAGCAGGTCTGGCGCCAGGCCGAGAAGTACGACGTCCCGCGCATCTGCTTCGTCAACAAGATGGACAAGCTCGGCGCGGACTTCTACTTCACGGTGCGCACCATCAAGGAGCGCCTCGGCGCGACCCCGCTGGTGCTGCAGCTGCCCATCGGATCCGAGGGCGACTTCACCGGCGTGGTCGACCTCGTCGAGATGAACGCCAAGGTGTGGAGCGGCGAGACCAAGCTGGGCGAGAAGTACGACGTCCAGGAGATCCCCGAGGACCTGCGCGAGCGGGCCGAGGAGTACCGCACCGCGCTGCTCGAGACGGTGGCCGAGTCGAGCGAGGAGCTGCTGGAGAAGCACTTCTCCGGTGACGAGCTCACCATCGCCGAGGTCAAGGGCGCCATCCGCAAGATGACCGTCAACAGCGAGCTCTACCCGGTGCTGTGCGGCTCCGCGTTCAAGAACAAGGGCGTGCAGCCCATGCTCGACGCGGTCATCGACTACCTGCCCTCGCCGCTGGACGTGCCGCCGATGATCGGCCACGACGTCCGCGACGAGACCGTCGAGATCGAGCGCAAGCCCGACTCGAGCGAGCCGTTCTCCGCGCTGGCGTTCAAGGTCGCGACCCACCCGTTCTTCGGCAAGCTGACCTACGTCCGGGTGTACTCGGGCAAGGTCGCCTCCGGCTCGCAGGTCATCAACGCGACCAAGGGCAAGAAGGAGCGCCTGGGCAAGCTGTTCCAGATGCACTCCAACAAGGAGAACCCCGTGGACACGGCCTCGGCCGGCCACATCTACGCGGTCATCGGGCTCAAGGAC
Source organism: Rhodococcus aerolatus (assembly GCF_054783215.1). Taxonomy (NCBI): domain Bacteria; kingdom Bacillati; phylum Actinomycetota; class Actinomycetes; order Mycobacteriales; family Nocardiaceae; genus Rhodococcus; species Rhodococcus aerolatus. The sequence goes on from NZ_BAAGQZ010000027.1 coordinate 51,884, forward strand.
ACGACCACCGGCGACACGCTCTGCGACCCGCAGGCGCAGATCGTGCTGGAGTCGATGACCTTCCCGGACCCGGTCATCCAGGTGGCCATCGAGCCCAAGACCAAGTCCGACCAGGAGAAGCTCGGCACGGCGATCCAGAAGCTGGCCGAGGAGGACCCGACGTTCAAGGTCCACCTCGACGACGAGACCGGCCAGACCGTCATCGGCGGCATGGGCGAGCTCCACCTCGACATCCTCGTCGACCGCATGCGGCGCGAGTTCAAGGTCGAGGCGAACGTCGGCAAGCCGCAGGTCGCCTACCGCGAGACCATCCGCAAGAAGGTCGACAAGTACGACTTCACCCACAAGAAGCAGACGGGTGGGTCGGGCCAGTTCGCGAAGGTGATCATCGCCCTCGAGCCGTGGCACGGCGAGGACGGCGCGATGTACGAGTTCGAGAACAAGGTCACCGGTGGTCGCGTGCCGCGGGAGTACATCCCCTCGGTCGACGCCGGCGCCCAGGACGCCATGCAGTACGGGGTGCTGGCGGGCTACCCGCTGGTCAACCTCAAGCTGACGCTGCTCGACGGCGCCTACCACGAGGTGGACTCCTCGGAGATGGCGTTCAAGGTGGCCGGCTCGATGGCGCTCAAGGAGGCGGCCCGCCGCGCGGACCCCGTCATCCTCGAGCCGATGATGGCCGTCGAGGTCACCACGCCCGAGGACTACATGGGCGACGTGATCGGCGACCTGAACTCCCGCCGCGGCCAGATCCAGGCCATGGAGGAGCGCAGCGGTGCCCGGGTCGTCAAGGCCCTCGTCCCGCTGTCGGAGATGTTCGGCTACGTCGGCGACCTGCGGTCGCGGACCCAGGGCCGGGCGAACTACTCCATGGTCTTCGACTCCTACGCCGAGGTCCCGCAGAACGTCGCCAAGGAGATCATCGCCAAGGCGACCGGCGAGTAGGACCCCGCCGGCCCGGTGGCAGCACCGGGCCGGCACCCGGTGGGGAGACCCGCCTGCACGACCGGGATGATCCCGGGCAGTACCCGACACACCCCAGACATGTGCCCTCCCGGGCACGCATCGACGACACAGTCCAGGAGGACATCCAGTGGCGAAGGCGAAGTTCGAGCGGACGAAGCCGCACGTCAACATCGGCACGATCGGTCACGTCGACCACGGCAAGACGACGCTGACCGCGGCCATCACGAAGGTGTTGCACGACAAGTTCCCCGACCTGAACCAGGCCTCGGCGTTCGACCAGATCGACAAGGCCCCCGAGGAGCGTCAGCGGGGCATCACGATCAACATCTCGCACGTCGAGTACCAGACCGAGAAGCGCCACTACGCGCACGTCGACGCCCCCGGTCACGCCGACTACATCAAGAACATGATCACGGGTGCGGCGCAGATGGACGGCGCGATCCTGGTCGTGGCGGCCACCGACGGCCCGATGCCGCAGACCCGCGAGCACGTGCTGCTCGCCCGCCAGGTGGGCGTGCCCTACATCCTGGTCGCGCTGAACAAGTCCGACATGGTCGACGACGAGGAGATCCTCGAGCTCGTCGAGATGGAGGTCCGCGAGCTGCTCAGCGACCAGGAGTTCGACGGCGACAACGCCCCCGTCGTCCAGGTCTCCGCGCTCAAGGCCCTCGAGGGCGACGAGAAGTGGTCCGAGAAGATCGTCGAGCTCATGGACGCCGTGGACGAGTCCGTGCCGGACCCGGTCCGCGAGACCGAGAAGCCCTTCCTCATGCCCGTCGAGGACGTCTTCACGATCACCGGCCGCGGCACCGTCGTCACCGGTCGCGTCGAGCGCGGCTCGATCAACGTGAACGAGGAGGTCGAGATCGTCGGCATCAAGCCCACCTCGACCAAGACCACGGTCACCGGCATCGAGATGTTCCGCAAGCTGCTCGACTCCGGCCAGGCCGGCGACAACGTGGGCCTGCTGGTCCGCGGCATCAAGCGCGAGGACGTCGAGCGCGGGCAGGTCATCGTCAAGCCCGGCACGTCGACCCCGCACACCGAGTTCGAGGGCAACGTCTACATCCTGTCGAAGGACGAGGGTGGCCGTCACACCCCCTTCTTCAACAACTACCGCCCGCAGTTCTACTTCCGCACCACCGACGTCACCGGTGTCGTCACGCTGCCCGAGGGCACCGAGATGGTCATGCCCGGCGACAACACCGAGATGAGCGTCAAGCTCATCCAGCCGATCGCCATGGACGAGGGCCTGCGTTTCGCGATCCGCGAGGGTGGCCGCACCGTCGGCGCCGGTCGCGTCACCAAGATCAACAAGTAGCACCCGCAGCTCCTGCTCGACCCGGCGGCGCCGGTCCCCTCGCGGGGGCCGGCGCCGCTGTCGTGCGTCGTCGTCGTGCGCCGTCCGCGGTGCTGCGGTGAGCGGGCTCGCACGGGGGCGAGTTGAACGCGGACGGGCCGGTGGTGCATACTTGTCGGGTTGCCCGGAGACGGGCCGTGGTTCCACTGCGGCCGTGAACCGGGCGGCCGGAGAACGACCGACCGGAGTGCCGCCCAGCCAGCTGGGCAGCGACCGGTCCGGCACCCCGCCAGGGGTCACGAGCACGACGACCTGGGGCGGAGCGTGGGCGCGAGGGCGACACACCCGACCGCGTGGACCGGAGATCCTCGTCAGGTGAACAGTGGCAGCGGCAGGGCGGGAGCCCGGCGCGCGCGATCGTCCCGAGCAGGGGCGAGGGCTGTGACCCCGACGGGGCCGGGACTCGACCGGCGACCGGCTCAGCACACCGGCAAGGCTCCATACGACGTCAGTGAGGAACAGCGTGGCGGGACAGAAGATCCGCATCAGGCTCAAGGCCTACGACCACGAGGCGATCGACGCGTCCGCGCGCAAGATCGTCGAGACGGTCACCCGCACGGGTGCCCGGGTCGTCGGCCCGGTGCCGTTGCCGACCGAGAAGAACGTGTACTGCGTCATCCGCTCGCCGCACAAGTACAAGGACTCGCGCGAGCACTTCGAGATGCGCACGCACAAGCGGCTGATCGACATCCTCGACCCGACGCCGAAGACGGTCGACGCGCTCATGCGCATCGACCTGCCGGCCAGCGTCGACGTCAACATCCAGTAGAGGGTGGGCGAGACACATGACTGACATCCAGACGGGCAGCCCGACCGCGCTCCGGGGCATCCTCGGCAGCAAGCTCGGCATGACCCAGGTCTTCGACGACGACAACCGGATCGTCCCGGTGACCGTCGTCGCCGCCGGCCCCTGCGTCGTCACGCAGGTCCGCACGGTGGAGAAGGACGGCTACACGGCGATCGCCCTGGCCTTCGGCGCGGTCGACCCGCGACGGGTCACCAAGCCCGTGGCCGGGCAGTACGCGGCCTCCGGCGCGACGCCCCGCAAGCACGTGGTCGAGATCCGCATGGCGGACGTCTCCGGCTACGAGGTGGGCCAGGAGCTCACCGCCGACGTGTTCGCCGACGGCGCGGTGGTCGACGTGGTCGGCACCAGCCGCGGCAAGGGCACCGCCGGCGTCATGAAGCGCCACGGCTTCCACGGCCTGGGCGCGGGGCACGGCGTGCACCGCAAGCACCGCGCGCCCGGCTCGATCGGTGGCGCCTCGACGCCCGGTCGCGTCTTCAAGGGCATGCGCATGGCGGGCCGGATGGGCAACGTCCGGGTCACCACGCAGAACCTCACCGTGCACAAGGTCGACGCCGAGTCGGGCCTGCTGCTCATCAAGGGCGCGGTCCCCGGCAAGAAGGGTGGCCTCGTGCTCGTCAAGTCCGCAGTGAAGGGCGGTGCCGCCTGATGGCCACCACGACACCCGAGTCCGACACCGGGACGCGGCTGACGCTCGACGTCAACCTCGTCGACGGCGGGACCGACGGCACGGTCGACCTGCCTGCCGAGCTGTTCGACGTCACGCCGAACATCCCGCTCATGCACCAGGTCGTCGTGGCGCAGCTCGCCGCGGCCCGGCAGGGCACGCACTCGACCAAGACCCGCGGCGACGTCCGCGGCGGTGGGCGCAAGCCGTACCGCCAGAAGGGCACCGGCCGTGCCCGCCAGGGCTCGACCCGCGCGCCGCAGTTCGCCGGCGGTGGCACGGTCCACGGCCCGCAGCCCCGCGACTACTCGCAGCGCACCCCCAAGAAGATGATCGCGGCGGCCCTGCGCTCCGCGCTGTCGGACCGGGCCCGCTCCGAGCGCATCCACGTGGTCCGCGAGCTGGCGGTGGACGCCAAGCCCTCCACCCGCACCGCCCGCACCTTCCTGGCCCGCATCTCCTCGCGGCCCAAGGTGCTCGTCGTGCTCGACCGCTCCGACGAGCAGAGCTGGCTGAGCCTGCGCAACCTGCCCGGCGTGCACGCGCTCGCCGCCGACCAGCTCAACACCTACGACGTGCTGGGCGCGGACGACGTGGTCTTCACCTCGGCCGCCCTCGCCAGCTACGTCGCCGGCCGCCGGGACGCCACCGTGGTCACCGGCGGGACCGTGTCGACCGAGAAGGAGGCCGGCCAGTGATCGCCGACCCGCGCGACGTCATCCTCGCGCCCGTGATCTCCGAGAAGTCCTACGGGCTCATCGACTCGAGCTGCTACACGTTCCTCGTCGCCCCCGACGCGAACAAGACGCAGATCAAGATCGCCGTGGAGAAGATCTTCGGGGTGACCGTCACGAGCGTGAACACCCACAACCGCCAGGGCAAGCGCAAGCGCACCCGGGCCGGCTACGGCACGCGCAAGGCCACCAAGCGCGCGCTCGTGACCCTCTCGGCCGACAGCAAGCCCATCGAGATCTTCGGGGGCCCGGCCGCCTGACGGCGCCGGGACCACGAGGGACCAAGGGACTGAGAAGACCTATGGCAATCCGCAAGTACAAGCCGACGACCCCGGGCCGCCGCGGCTCGAGCGTCTCCGACTTCGCCGACATCACCCGGTCGACGCCCGAGAAGTCGCTGATCCGCCCGCTGCACGGCCACGGTGGCCGCAACGCGCACGGCCGGATCACCACCCGCCACAAGGGTGGTGGGCACAAGCGCGCCTACCGCGTCATCGACTTCCGCCGCAGCGACAAGGACGGCGTGCCGGCCAAGGTCGCGCACATCGAGTACGACCCCAACCGCACCTCGCGCATCGCGCTGCTGCACTACGTCGACGGCGAGAAGCGCTACATCCTCGCCCCGGCGCGGCTCAAGCAGGGCGACCGCGTCGAGTCCGGGACCGGGGCCGACATCAAGCCCGGCAACAACCTGCCGCTGCGCAACATCCCCACCGGCACCGTGGTGCACGGGATCGAGCTGCGGCCGGGCGGTGGCGCCAAGATCGCGCGCTCCGCCGGGACCTCGGTGCAGCTGGTGGCCAAGGACGGCCCGTACGCCCAGCTGCGCATGCCCTCGGGCGAGATCCGCAACGTCGACGTCCGCTGCCGCGCCTCCATCGGCGAGGTCGGCAACGCCGAGCAGTCCAACATCAACTGGGGCAAGGCCGGCCGCATGCGCTGGAAGGGCAAGCGCCCGACCGTGCGAGGCGTGGTCATGAACCCGGTCGACCACCCGCACGGTGGTGGTGAGGGCAAGACCTCCGGTGGTCGCCACCCGGTCAGCCCGTGGGGCAAGCCCGAGGGCCGCACCCGCCGCACCAAGCCCAGTGACGACCTGATCGTCCGCCGCCGCCGCACCGGCAAGAAGCGCTAGGAGGGACCACGACATGCCACGCAGCCTGAAGAAGGGCCCGTTCGTCGACGACCACCTCCTGGTGAAGGTGGACCGGCAGAACGAGAAGGGGACCAAGCAGGTCATCAAGACCTGGTCCCGCCGCTCGACGATCATCCCGGACTTCATCGGCCACACCTTCGCCGTCCACGACGGTCGCAAGCACGTGCCGGTGTTCGTCTCCGACTCGATGGTCGGCCACAAGCTGGGCGAGTTCGCGCCCACCCGGACGTTCAAGGGCCACATCAAGGACGACCGCAAGGCGCGCCGCCGCTAGGGCGGGCCACCGACATGCAGATGTTCGACACCAGTGCGGCTCACCACGAGCCGCAGCAAGGGGTAGCAGCACATGGCTGACAACGCAGCACCGGTCGCGGGGGAGAACCCGCGCGCCGTGGCGCGGGCCCGCTTCGTCCGCGTCACGCCGATGAAGGCGCGCCGCGTCATCGAGCTGATCAAGGGGCGGCCCGCCGCCGAGGCGCTGTCCGTCCTGCGGTTCGCGCCCCAGGCCGCGAGCGAGCCGGTGGCCAAGGTCCTCGCCAGCGCGATCGCGAACGCCGAGAACAACCTCCAGCTCGACCCCGCCACCCTCGTGGTGTCGGCGGCCTTCGCTGACGAGGGCCCCACGCTCAAGCGGTTCCAGCCGCGGGCGCAGGGCCGGGCGTTCCGCATCCGCAAGCGCACGAGCCACATCACCGTCGAGGTCGAGTCGGTGCCCCGCGCGGGCGCCTCGTCGACCCGCAACCGCAGGGCCGCACGCGTCGGCTCCTCCACCTCGAGCTCTTCGAAGGGAAGTGCCAGCTAGTGGGCCAGAAGATCAACCCCCACGGCTTCCGGCTCGGCATCACGACCGACTGGAAGTCCCGGTGGTACGCCGACAAGCAGTACGCGGACTACGTCAAGGAGGACGTGGCGATCCGCAAGCTCCTCGCCACGGGCATGGAGCGCGCCGGCATCGCCAAGGTCGAGATCGAGCGCACCCGGGACCGCGTCCGCGTCGACATCCACACCGCCCGGCCGGGCATCGTCATCGGCCGCCGCGGCGCCGAGGCCGACCGCATCCGCGCCGAGCTGGAGAAGCTCACCGGCAAGCAGGTGCAGCTCAACATCCTCGAGGTGAAGAACGCCGAGGCCGAGGCCCAGCTCGTCGCGCAGGGCGTGGCGGAGCAGCTGAGCAACCGCGTGGCCTTCCGCCGCGCGATGCGCAAGGCCATCCAGTCGGCCATGCGTCAGCCGCAGGTCAAGGGCATCCGGGTGCAGTGCTCCGGCCGCCTCGGCGGTGCGGAGATGAGCCGCTCGGAGTTCTACCGCGAGGGCCGGGTGCCGCTGCACACGCTGCGGGCGGACATCGACTACGGGCTCTACGAGGCCAAGACCACCTTCGGCCGCATCGGCGTGAAGGTCTGGATCTACAAGGGCGACATCGTCGGGGGCCGTCACGAGCAGGTCGCCGCCGCGGCCGACCCGCGCGGCGCCCGCCGCGAGCGTCCCGCCGGCGCGCGCCGCCGCTCCGGGGCCTCCGGCACCACCGCCACCAGCACCGAGGCGGGCCGCGCGGCCCAGCAGTCCTCGACCGCGCCGGCCAGCACCGCCCCGGCCCAGCCGGCCGAGGTCGCCCCGGCCACCACCACCACGACGGAGGGCTGAGACGTGCTCATCCCACGCAGGGTCAAGCACCGCAAGCAGCACCACCCCGGGCGCTCCGGGGCCGCCAAGGGCGGCACCGCGGTGACCTTCGGCGAGTACGGCATCCAGGCCATCGAGCCGGCGTACGTGACCAACCGGCAGATCGAGTCGGCCCGTATCGCCGTCACCCGCCACATCAAGCGCGGCGGCAAGGTCTGGATCAACATCTTCCCGGACCGCCCGCTGACCAAGAAGCCGGCCGAGACCCGCATGGGCTCCGGCAAGGGCTCGCCCGAGTGGTGGGTCGCGAACGTCAAGCCCGGCCGGGTCATGTTCGAGCTGAGCTACCCGAACGAGGAGATCGCCCGCGAGGCACTGCGGCGGGCGATGCACAAGCTCCCCATGAAGTGCCGCATCGTCACGAGGGAGGGGCAGTTCTGATGGCATCCGTCTCAGCGGCCTCCGAGCTGCGCGAGCTGACCGGCGAGGAGCTGGTGTCGCGGCTGCGCGAGGCCAAGGAGGAGCTGTTCAACCTGCGCTTCCAGATGGCGACCGGGCAGCTCGACAACAACCGTCGGCTGCGCACCGTGCGCCACGACATCGCCCGGATCTACACGGTCATGCGCGAGCGCGAGCTCGGCCTGACCGACGCCCCCCTCGGTGACGAGGGCGCGGCATGAGCGAGGAGAGCAGCGTGACCAGCACCGAGACCGGCTCCAGCACGACCGCCGAGCGCAACAACCGCAAGGTGCGCGTCGGCTACGTCGTGTCGGACAAGATGGAGAAGACGATCGTGGTCGAGCTCGAGGACCGCGTCCGCCACCCGCTGTACGGCAAGATCATCCGCCGCACCAGCAAGGTGAAGGCCCACGACGAGGAGGGCGTCGCCGGCGTCGGCGACCGCGTCCGCCTCATGGAGACCCGGCCGACCTCGGCGACCAAGCGCTGGCGCCTGGTCACCGTGCTCGAGAAGGCCAAGTAGGCCCCACCACCCCGCCGGGGCGCCCCGCGTCCCGGCCACCGACAACCAGACCGCGCCCGTCGGGTCGGAATCCGCCGGGCACCCAGCAGGTCAGAGGAGCAGAGCAGTGATCCAGCAGGAGTCGCGACTGCGTGTCGCCGACAACACCGGGGCCAAGGAGATCTTGTGCATCCGGGTGCTCGGGGGCTCGACCCGGCGCTACGCCGGCATCGGCGACGTCATCGTGGCGACCGTCAAGGACGCCATCCCCGGCGCGGGGGTCAAGCGCGGTGACGTGGTCAAGGCCGTCATCGTGCGCACCGCCAAGGAGCGCCGTCGCCCGGACGGGTCCTACATCCGGTTCGACGAGAACGCCGCGGTGCTCATCCGCCCCGACAACGAGCCGCGCGGCACGCGCATCTTCGGCCCCGTCGGCCGCGAGCTGCGCGACAAGCGCTTCATGAAGATCATCTCGCTGGCCCCGGAGGTGCTGTGATGAAGGTGCACAAGGGCGACACCGTCCTCGTCGTCTCGGGCAAGGACAAGGGCGCGAAGGGCAAGGTCATCAAGGCCTTCCCGGAGTCCGGCAAGGTCCTCGTCGAGGGCGTCAACCGGATCAAGAAGCACACCGCGGTCTCGAGCAACCAGCGCGGCGCCTCCTCGGGCGGCATCGTCACCCAGGAGGCCGCGATCGACGCCTCCAACGTGATGGTCGTCGACTCCGACGGCGCGCCGACCCGCGTCGGGTACCGCACCGACGACGACGGCAAGCGCGTGCGCGTCTCGCGCCGCAACGGGAAGGACATCTGATGACCAGCACGGAGACCAGGTCCCTCCCGCGCCTGAAGCAGCGCTACCGCGAGGAGATCAAGGCGGCCCTGCAGGAGCAGTTCGGCTACGACAACGCCATGCAGGTCCCCGGCGTGGTCAAGGTCGTCGTCAACATGGGCGTCGGCGAGGCCGCGCGCGACGCCAAGCTCATCGACGGCGCCGTGCGCGATCTCTCGCTGATCACCGGGCAGAAGCCCGAGGTCCGCAAGGCCCGCAAGTCCATCGCGCAGTTCAAGCTCCGCGAGGGCATGCCGATCGGCGCGCGGGTCACCCTGCGCGGCGACCGCATGTGGGAGTTCCTCGACCGGCTGGTCAGCATCGCGCTGCCCCGCATCAGGGACTTCCGCGGCCTGTCGGGCACCCAGTTCGACGGCAACGGCAACTACACGTTCGGCCTCAACGAGCAGTCGATGTTCCACGAGATCGACATCGACTCCATCGACCGCCCGCGGGGCATGGACATCACCGTCGTGACCTCCGCGACGAACAACGAGGAGGGTCGGGTGCTGCTCAAGCACCTGGGCTTCCCCTTCAGGGAGAACTGACCCATGGCGAAGAAGGCCCTCGTCAACAAGGCCAACAAGAAGCCCAAGTTCGCGGTGCGGGGCTACACCCGCTGCCAGCGCTGCGGTCGCCCGCACGCGGTGTTCCGCAAGTTCGGCCTCTGCCGCATCTGCCTCCGGGAGATGGCCCACGCCGGCGAGCTGCCCGGCGTGCGCAAGAGCTCCTGGTGAGCTAGTCCCACCGGCGCCGGGGGCAGCACGCCCCCGGCACCCAAGCCCGGCCGTCCGGCCGGCACCGAGACGCTTCGTCGCAGGCCCCGACCCCCACCCGGGCGCGTGGAACCACGGCGAGAGAGGTGAACAGGTCGACCCATGACCATGACCGACCCCATCGCAGACATGCTGACCCGTCTGCGCAACGCCAACTCGGCGTACCACGACGCCGTCGTGATGCCGCACTCCAAGCTCAAGGCGAACATCGCCGAGATCCTCCAGCGCGAGGGCTACATCTCCGGCTTCCGCACCGAGGAGGCGGCCGTCGGCCAGTCCCTCGTCGTCGACCTGAAGTACGGGCCGAGCCGCGAGCGCAGCATCGCCGGCGTCCGCCGCGTGTCCAAGCCGGGCCTGCGCGTGTACGCCAAGTCCACCAACCTGCCCAAGGTCCTCGGCGGCCTCGGCGTGGCGATCATCTCCACGTCGACCGGCCTGCTCACCGACCGCCAGGCAGCCAAGCAGGGAGTGGGCGGGGAAGTCCTCGCCTACGTCTGGTAGGGGAGGAGCAACCATGTCTCGCATCGGCAAGCTCCCCGTGCCCGTCCCCTCCGGGGTCGACGTGGCCATCGAGGGTCGCACCGTCACCGTCAAGGGCCCCAAGGGCACCCTGGCCACCACCATCGCCGAGCCCATCGTCGTCGAGCAGAGCGACGGCGAGCTCGTGGTCTCGCGCCCGGACGACGAGCGGGAGTCCCGCTCGCTGCACGGCCTGAGCCGCACCCTGGTCGCCAACATGGTCACCGGGGTCACCACCGGCTACACCACGAAGATGGAGATCCACGGCGTCGGCTACCGCGTGGTCGCGAAGGGCTCGGACCTCGAGTTCGCCCTGGGCTTCAGCCACCCGGTGCCGATCACCGCGCCCGACGGCATCACCTTCGCCGTCGAGACGCCCACGCGGTTCTCGATCTCGGGCATCGACAAGCAGAAGGTCGGCCAGATCGCGGCCAACATCCGCCGTCTCCGCCGCCCCGACCCCTACAAGGGCAAGGGCGTCCGGTACGAGGGCGAGCAGATCCGCCGCAAGGTCGGGAAGACGGGTAAGTGACCATGACTGACACCACCACCGCTGGGTCGCCCAGCACCTCGCGCGTGCCGGCGGGCACCGACGTCTCGACGGCTCGCCGTCGGTCGCGCACCCGCCGCCACCTGCGGCTGCGCAAGAAGATCTCCGGCACCCCTGCGCGTCCGCGCCTCGTGGTCAACCGGTCCTCGCGCCACATCCACGCCCAGCTCGTCGACGACCTCGCCGGTCGCACCCTGGCCGCGGCGTCGACCCTCGAGGCCGACGTGCGGGCGCTCGAGGGCGACAAGAAGGCGCGCTCGGCCCAGGTCGGCACGCTGCTGGCGGAGCGCGCCAAGGCCGCCGGCGTCACCGCGGTGGTCTTCGACCGCGGCGGCCACGACTACCACGGCCGCATCGCCGCGCTGGCGGACGCCGCCCGCGAGGCCGGACTGGAGTTCTGATGACTGACACGAACAGCACCACCACCGAGAACGGAAGGAACGCCTGATGCCGGGACGTACTCGTCGCGACGGCCCCGCCGGCGGCCCCCCCAGCGGTCCCGGCGGTCCGGGCGGCGGCGACCGTCGTGACCGCCAGGGCGGCGGCCGCGGCGGCCCCCAGGAGAAGAACAACCTCGAGCGCGTGGTCGCGATCAACCGCGTGTCCAAGGTCGTCAAGGGTGGTCGGCGCTTCAGCTTCACCGCGCTGGTCATCGTCGGTGACGGCAACGGCATGGTCGGCGTCGGCTACGGCAAGGCGAAGGAGGTGCCCGCCGCCATCCAGAAGGGTGTCGACGAGGCGCGCAAGAACTTCTTCCGCGTGCCGATGATCGGCGCCACCATCCCCCACCCCACCCAGGGTGAGGCGGCCGCCGGTGTCGTCCTGCTCCGCCCCGCCAGCCCCGGTACCGGCGTCATCGCCGGTGGCGCGGTCCGCGCGGTGCTGGAGTGCGCCGGCATCCACGACATCCTCAGCAAGTCCCTCGGCAGCGACAACGCCATCAACGTCGTGCACGCGACGGTCGTGGCGCTCAAGTCGCTGCAGCGCCCCGAGGAGGTCGCGGCCCGCCGCGGCCTGGACATCGCCGACGTGGCCCCCGCGGGCATGCTCCGCGCCCGGGCCGGCCAGGGGGCGTGACGTGGCCCAGCTGAGCATCACCCAGACCCGCAGCACCATCGGGACCAAGCAGAACCAGCGCGCGACGCTGCGGACGCTCGGGCTGCACAAGATCCGGCAGACCGTGGTCCGTGAGGACACCCCGCAGGTGCTCGGCATGATCAACACCGTCCGCCACCTGGTGACGGTCCAGGAGGTCTCCCAGTGACCATCAAGCTGCACCACCTGCGGCCCGCCGCAGGCGCGAACAAGGCCAAGGTCCGGGTCGGTCGTGGTGAGGGCGGCAAGCGCGGCAAGACCGCCGGCCGCGGCACCAAGGGCACCGGCGCGCGCAAGAACGTGCCCGCCCGCTTCGAGGGTGGCCAGATGCCGATCCACATGCGGCTGCCGAAGCTCAAGGGCTTCACCAACCGCAACCGGGTCGAGTACCAGGTCGTCAACGTGGGCGACCTCGCCCGGCTGTTCCCCTCCGGCGGCACCGTCGGTGTCGCCGAGCTCGTGGCGGCCGGCGCGGTGCGCCGCAACCAGCCCGTCAAGGTCCTCGGCGAGGGCGAGCTCGGCGGGGTCACCCTGCAGGTGACCGCGCACAAGTTCTCCACCTCGGCGTCGGAGAAGCTCACGGCCGCCGGTGGCACCGCCACCCCGGCCGGGGTCGGCCCCCGGGCCTGACCCCCACCACGGCGACGGCCGCAGCCCCACCCGGCGGTGGGGCTGCGGCCGTCGCTCGTCGTCCGCCCGGGTCGCGACGGGCCGGCTGTTAGAGTCGGCCCCGACCGGCGCGGGCTCCCGCGCCACCATCCGGCGCGTGCGCCCGCCCCCGTCCGCACCGGGGCGGCTCCACCCACGCAGCACCTGGAGGACCCGTGCTCTCCGCCTTCGCCTCCGCGCTCAGGACGCCCGACCTGAGGCGGAAGATCCTCTTCACGCTGGCCATCCTGGCGGTGTACCGGCTCGGGGCCACGCTGCCCTCGCCGGGGGTCTCCTACGCCAACATCCAGACCTGCCTCAAGCAGGTGCAGGGCGGCGACAGCGCCAGCATCTACTCGCTGATCAACCTGTTCAGCGGGGGCGCGCTGCTGCAGCTGTCGGTCTTCGCGCTGGGGATCATGCCGTACATCACGGCCAGCATCATCGTGCAGCTGCTCACCGTGGTCATCCCGCGGTTCGAGGAGCTGCGCAAGGAGGGCCAGTCCGGCCAGGCCAAGATGACGCAGTACACCCGGTACCTGACCATCGCCCTGGCGGTGCTGCAGTCCACCGGGATCGTCGCCCTCGCCGTGCGCGGCCAGCTCTTCCAGGGCTGCGACAACAGCCTGTACCCGGCCATCCCCGGCGGCTCGATCTTCTCGATGGTCGTCGTCGTCATCACGATGACGGCGGGCACCGCGGTCATCATGTGGCTCGGCGAGCTCATCACCGACCGCGGCGTCGGCAACGGCATGTCGCTGCTGATCTTCACCTCGATCGCCGCCCGCATCCCGTCCGAGGGCAAGGGCATCCTCGACAGCCGCGGCGGCCTCGTCTTCGCCGTGGTCTGCGTGGCCGCGCTGGTCATCCTGGCCAGCGTCGTGTTCGTGGAGCAGGGCCAGCGGCGCATCCCCGTGCAGTACGCCAAGCGGATGGTCGGGCGGCGCATGTACGGCGGCACGTCGACCTACCTGCCGCTGAAGGTCAACCAGGCCGGCGTCATCCCGGTGATCTTCGCGTCCTCGCTGCTCTACCTGCCCAACCTCGTCTCCCAGCTCACGTCCTCCCCGACCGGGGCGGGCAGCTGGTGGCAGCGGTTCATCAACAACAACCTGGTGAACCCCTCGAGTCCGGCCTACATCGCGCTGTACTTCGCCCTGATCATCTTCTTCACGTACTTCTACGTCGCGATCACCTTCAACCCGGAGGAGCGCGCCGAGGAGATGAAGAAGTTCGGCGGCTTCATCCCGGGCATCCGCCCCGGCCGTCCGACGTCCGAGTACCTCAGCTTCGTCCTCAGCCGGATCACGCTGCCCGGCTCGCTCTACCTGGGCATCATCGCCGTGCTGCCGAACCTCTTCCTGGAGATCGGCAACAGCGGCGGCGCCCAGAACCTGCCCTTCGGCGGGACGGCCGTTCTGATCATGGTCGGCGTCGGTCTCGACACCGTGAAGCAGATCGAGAGCCAGCTCATGCAGCGCAACTACGAAGGGTTCCTACGGTAGTGAGACTCGTCATTCTCGGCCCCCCCGGCGCGGGCAAGGGCACCCAGGCCGCGGTCCTGTCCGACGAGCTCGGGGTCCCCCACATCTCCACCGGTGACCTCTTCCGCAAGAACATGGGGGAGGAGACCGAGCTCGGCCTCGAGGCCAAGAGCTACGTCTCGGCCGGCAAGCTGGTGCCCGACTCGGTGACCAACGAGATGGTCCGCGACCGGCTCGCCCAGGACGACGCCCGCGAGGGCTTCCTGCTCGACGGGTTCCCGCGCACCCTCAACCAGGCCGAGGTGCTCACGGGCATCCTGGACGAGCTGGGGGAGAAGCTCGACGTCGTGCTGTCCTTCGAGGTCGACGAGGAGGTCGTGGTGGCGCGCATGCTCGCCCGCGGCCGTGACGACGACAACGAGGACGTCATCCGCCACCGGCTCGAGGTGTACCGGGACGAGACGGCCCCGCTGCTGCAGCACTACCGCGACCTCGTGGTCACCGTCGCCGCGGAGGGCGAGGTCGAGGAGATCTCGGCCCGCGCGCTGGCGGCGCTCGCCCCGACGCAGGCCTGACCGCGGTGGTGGCGCTGCGCGGACGTCGCACCGTGCCCGCGCGCTCGGCGGGCGAGCTCGAGGCGATGGCCGCGGCCGGGGCGGTGGTCGGCGCCGCGCTGAACGCCGTCGTGGCGGCGTTGCGTCCAGGGGTGAGCACCGCCGACCTCGACGCCGTGGCCGAGTCCGTCATCCGCGGGGCCGGCGCCGTGCCCAGCTTCCTGGGCTACCACGGCTTCCCGGCCAGCATCTGCGCCTCGGTCAACGACCGGGTCGTGCACGGCATCCCGTCGGCCGGCGAGGTCGTGGCCGACGGCGACCTCGTCAGCATCGACTGCGGCGCCATCCTCGACGGCTGGCACGGCGACTCGGCGCTCACCGTGGCCGTGGGCGACGCCCGCGAGGTGGACGTCGCGCTGTCCGCCGCGTGCCGGGCCTCGATGGAGGCCGGCATCGCGGCGATGCTGCCGGGCAACCGGCTCACCGACGTCTCCGCCGCGATCGAGGCGGGGACGCACGCCGCCGAGGCCCGTGACGGCCGGCGCTACGGCATCGTCGCCGGCTACGGCGGGCACGGCATCGGCCGCGTCATGCACGCCGAACCGTTCCTGGCCAACGAGGGCGAGCCGGGGCACGGACCCCGGCTGGTGGAGGGCTCGGTGCTGGCCATCGAGCCGATGCTGACCCTGGGCACCACCGAGACGGTGACGCTGGACGACGAGTGGACCGTGGTCACCGCCGACGGCACCCGGGCCGCGCACTGGGAGCACACCGTCGCCGTGACGGCCGACGGCCCGCGGGTCCTGACCACCCGCTGAGCCGCCCGCGGACGGCGCCGTTTGGTCGCGACACCCCGGGCGAGTACCCTTGACCAACGGCGCGCAGTGCGCGCCGGTCTTCGCGTGCCCGTCGTCCTGCTTCGGCCCACGTCCGGCCGGCTCGCGGTGCGCACCGCGCCCCGGGAGCACGGTGCCGGGCACGACCGAAGCACACCAGAGCCACGGATCGCGGAGGACATGGCAAAGAAGGACGGAGCCATCGAGGTCGAGGGCCGCGTCGTCGAACCACTGCCGAACGCGATGTTCCGCGTCGAGCTGGAGAACGGCCACCGGGTCCTCGCCCACATCAGCGGCAAGATGCGGCAGCACTACATCCGCATCCTGCCCGAGGACAGGGTCGTCGTGGAGCTCTCGCCCTACGACCTGTCCCGCGGCCGGATCGTCTACCGCTACAAGTAGGCGGCTCGACCGGCAGCACCCGCGCCCACCCACCGGTGGGCGTCGACGACACGACCCAGCCACGCCGGGGGCACCCGACCCGGGGCGGCTGACAGGAGAACGGACGACGTGAAGGTCCAGCCGAGCGTCAAGAAGATCTGCGACAAGTGCAAGGTGATCCGGCGCAACGGCCGGGTCATGGTGATCTGCGAGAACCTGCGCCACAAGCAGCGCCAGGGCTGAGCAGCACCACCCGCACGACCCGCAGCGCTTCGCAGGCGCAGCACAGCACCACAGACGAACTCCCCGAACCAGCCGCGGCAGACGAGCCGCGGTGCACCCCCGGCGCGGAGGCCGGGGCCCGGGTCGGACGACCACCAGGGTCGACCGCACCAGCACGGGACGGACGGGGAGCAGACCTCCGATCGAGAAGAGAAGGACGCCACGTGGCACGACTCGCCGGCGTCGACCTCCCCCGCGACAAGCGGATGGAGATCGCGCTCACCTACATCTACGGGATCGGTCGCACCCGGTCGCAGGAGATCCTCGACGCCACCGGCGTCAGCTACGACCTGCGCACCAAGGACCTCGGTGACACCGACCTGGCCAAGCTCCGCGACTACATCGAGGAGTCCCTCAAGGTCGAGGGCGACCTGCGCCGCGAGGTGCAGGCCGACATCCGCCGCAAGATCGAGATCGGCTGCTACCAGGGCCTGCGGCACCGCCGTGGTCTGCCGGTGCGCGGCCAGCGCACCAAGACCAACGCGCGCACCCGCAAGGGCCCGAAGCGCACCATCGCCGGCAAGAAGAAGGCCAGGTAACTCATGCCCCCCAAGGCCAGGACCGGGAGCGGTCCCAAGAAGAGCCAGAAGACGCGGCGCAGGGAGAAGAAGAACGTCTCCCACGGTGCCGCGCACATCAAGAGCACGTTCAACAACACGATCGTGTCCATCACGGACCCGACCGGCAACGTGATCTCGTGGGCGTCGTCGGGCCACGTGGGCTTCAAGGGCTCGCGCAAGTCCACGCCGTTCGCGGCGCAGATGGCCGCCGAGTCCGCCGCCCGCAAGGCGCAGGAGCACGGCATGAAGAAGGTCGACGTCTTCGTCAAGGGCCCGGGCTCGGGCCGCGAGACCGCGATCCGCTCGTTGCAGGCCGCCGGCCTGGAGGTCGGCACGATCTCCGACGTCACCCCCCAGCCGCACAACGGCTGCCGGCCGCCCAAGCGGCGCCGGGTCTAGCGGGAAGAGGAGGAACCAGTCATGGCCCGTTACACCGGACCCATCACCCGCAAGTCCCGCCGTCTGCGCGTCGACCTCGTCGGCGGCGACCAGGCGTTCGAGCGCCGTCCCTACCCGCCCGGCCAGCACGGCCGCGCGCGGATCAAGGAGAGCGAGTACCTGCTCCAGCTGCAGGAGAAGCAGAAGGCCCGCTTCACCTACGGCGTCATGGAGAAGCAGTTCCGCCGCTACTACGCCGAGGCCGTGCGTCGCCCCGGGAAGACCGGTGAGAACCTGCTGCAGATCCTCGAGGCCCGCCTCGACAACGTCGTCTACCGCGCGGGCCTGGCCCGCACGCGGCGGATGGCCCGCCAGCTCGTCACCCACGGCCACCTGACCGTGAACGGCGAGAAGGTGGACATCCCCAGCTACCGCGTCTCGCAGTACGACATCATCGACGTGCGCACCAGGTCGCTGGCCACGCTGCCGTTCCAGGTGGCCAAGGAGACCCAGGGCGACCGCCCCGTCCCCGGCTGGCTGCAGGTCGTCGGCCCGCAGCTGCGGATCCTGGTCCACCAGCTGCCCGACCGCGCCCAGATCGACGTGCCGCTGCAGGAGCAGCTCATCGTCGAGCTCTACTCGAAGTGACGCACCCGGCGCCGTCCCCGCTCGTGGGGACGGCGTCGGCGCGCGTACCCCGGGCCGCGGCACCCGCCGCGGCCGTCCACCCCACCGGCGTCAAATAGCGGACGCCACCGGAGGAGATCAGAAGCATGCTCATCTCACAGCGCCCCTCGCTCAGCGAGGAGCCGATCGTCGACAACCGCTCGCGGTTCGTCATCGAGCCGCTCGAGCCCGGCTTCGGCTACACCCTGGGCAACTCGCTGCGCCGCACCCTGCTCAGCTCGATCCCGGGCGCGGCCGTCACCAGCATCCGCATCGACGGCGTGCTCCACGAGTTCACCACCGTGCCGGGGGTCAAGGAGGACGTCACCGACGTCATCCTCAACCTCAAGGGCCTCGTCGTGTCCTCCGAGGAGGACGAGCCGGTCACCATGTACCTGCGCAAGCAGGGCCCCGGCGCGGTCACCGCGGGCGACATCGTCCCGCCCGCCGGCGTCACCGTGCACAACCCCGACCTGCACATCGCGACCCTGAACGACAAGGGCAAGCTCGAGGTCGAGCTCGTCGTCGAGCGCGGCCGCGGCTACGTCCCCGCCGTGCAGAACAAGGCCTCCGGCGCCGAGATCGGCCGCATCCCGGTCGACTCCATCTACTCGCCGGTGCTCAAGGTGACCTACAAGGTCGAGGCCACCCGCGTCGAGCAGCGCACCGACTTCGACCGCCTCGTGCTCGACGTCGAGACGAAGTCCTCGCTGACCCCGCGCGACGCGGTGGCCAGCGCGGGGCGGACCCTGACCGAGCTGTTCGGCCTGGCCCGCGAGCTCAACGTCGAGGCCGAGGGCATCGAGATCGGCCCGTCGCCCGCCGAGGCCGACCACATCGCGGCGTTCTCCATGCCGATCGAGGACCTGGACCTCACCGTGCGCTCCTACAACTGCCTCAAGCGCGAGGGCGTGCACACCGTGGGCGAGCTGGTCAGCCGCAGCGAGGCGGACCTGCTCGACATCCGCAACTTCGGCGCCAAGTCCATCGACGAGGTCAAGGTCAAGCTCATCGGGCTGGGCCTGACCCTGAAGGACTCGCCCCCCGGGTTCGACCCGTCCACCGTGGCCGGGTACGACGCGGAGACGGGCACCTGGACCGACGGCGACGCGGGCGAGCAGCCCGAGGACCCCGACACCCAGGACTACGCCGAGACCGAGCAGCTCTAGCGCTGACCCCCACCCCCTGACCCCCACCCCCGCCGCGCGGGGTCAGGGGGCGCGAACCCCCACACCAGTCCAGGAGCGACAACAATGCCCAAGCCCACCAAGGGTGCCCGTCTCGGCGGGTCCCCGTCCCACCAGCGGCTGATGCTGGCCAACCTGGCGACCTCGCTGTTCACCCACGGCCGCATCACCACGACCGAGGCCAAGGCCAAGCGGCTGCGCCCGTTCGCGGAGAAGCTCGTCACCAAGGCCAAGGTCGGTGACCTGCACAACCGCCGCGAGGTCATGAAGGTGATCCGCGACAAGGACGTCGTGCACCAGCTGTTCGCCGAGATCGGCCCGTTCTTCGCCGAGCGCGACGGCGGCTACACGCGCATCACCAAGACGATGCCGCGCAAGGGTGACAACGCGCCCATGGCCGTCATCGAGCTGCTGCAGCAGAAGACGGTGAGCTCGGAGGCCGACCGCGCCCGGCGCGTCCGGTCCTCGCAGGCGCCCGCCGCCGGCACCACGGCCACCGCCGCCACCACGGCACCGACCGAGGCGACGGAGGAGGCGACCACCGCCGCCGACGCCGCCGAGACCGGGGCCACCCCGGCCGAGGCCGCCGCCGCCGAGGACGGCAGCACCGGCACCAGCACCGCCGGCGCGCCCGCCACCACGCCGACCACGGACGCGACGACCACCGAGGACGTCCCGACCGACACCGAGGGCACCGAGCTCGACGACGTCGCCCCCGGCGCCCTGGACAAGGCCGAGGACGAGGCCGACAAGTCCTGAGCCCGACTGCGCACCACGACGAGCCCGCCACGCCCGCCCGGGGTGGCGGGCTCGTCCGCGTCCGCCTCGACGTCGCCTACGACGGCACCGACTTCTCCGGCTGGGCCCACCAGCCCGGCCGACGCACCGTGGCCGGCGTCCTCTCCGACGCCCTGGCCACCGTGCTGCGGGTGCCCGTCGAGCTGACCGTGGCCGGGCGCACCGACGCCGGCGTCCACGCCACCGGCCAGGTCGCCCACGCCGACCTCCCCGCGGCGCTCGTGCCCGCCGAGCCCGACCGGTTCCTGCGCAGGATGGCCCGGCTGCTGCCCGCCGACGTCCGGCTGCGCGGCCTGCGCCCCGCCCCGGCCGACTTCGACGCCCGGTTCGCCGCGCTGCGCCGGCACTACGCCTACCGGGTGTCCACCACCGCCCACGGGGCCGAGCCGCTGCGGGCCCGCGACACCGTCTCCTGGTCCCGCCCGCTCGACGTGGACGCCGTGCGGGCCGCGTCGGCGCCGCTGCTGGGCACCCACGACTTCGTCGCCTTCTGCCGGGCCCGGGAGGGCGCGACCACGATCCGCCAGCTGCAGCGCCTGGACTGGGAGCTCGGCGCCGACGGCCCGGACGCGGGCGTGCTCACCGCCCGGGTGAGCGCGGACGCGTTCTGCCACTCCATGGTGCGCAGCCTCGTGGGCGCGCTGCTGGCCGTGGGGGAGGGGCGCCGCGACCCCGGCTGGCCGGCGGGGCTGCTGGCGGCGGACCGGCGCTCGAGCTCGGTGCCCGTGGCCCCGGCGCACGGGCTGACCCTCCTCGGCGTCGACTACCCCGACGACGCGGACCTCGCCGCGCGCACCTCCCGCACCCGCGCCGTGCGCACCGCCGACCAGCTCGACGCACCGCCGACCGACCGGGGCTGAGCCGCGCTAGTCACCGCGGCGGACGGGACCCAGCAGCTCGGACTCCGTCGCGGTGGTCACCAGCCGCACCGGCACCCACAGGTCGGTGCCCAGGGCCACCACCCCGTCGTCGGTGAGGCTGGCGAGCTGGTGGGCCATCCCGGCGTCGAGCCGCCACGTCGCGGCGGCCAGCTGGGCCTGGCCGACCGGCAGCCGCTGCAGCAGCACCAGGTCGGCCGCCCCCGCCCCCGTCAGCTGCGGGTGCAGGTAGGGCAGCACGTAGAGGGTGCAGTGCCAGGCGCTGCGCGGCGGGTAGAGCTCCTGGGGCACGGCGCCGCCGTCGTGCACCACCAGCAGCGGGTGGTCCTCCGACGGCCGGGGCAGCGGGCCGCGGACCAGGCCGCGCACCTCCAGCGCCGGGGTGGGGTCGCCGACGGCGCGGGTGACGGGGGACCAGGCGTCGGGCCGGCCGGTCACCACCACCACCGACACCCCGGTGGCCAGGGCGCGCAGCACGAGCTGGCGGGCCAGGTACAGCCCGCCCACGAGCGCGACCCGGGTGGGCTCGGGGCGCACCAGGGTCAGCTGCACCGGGGTGCCGTGCTGGTTCGAGCCCAGCACCACCCCGCCGCGGTCGCTGGTCAGCGCCAGCCCCGCCAGGCCGTCCACCCCGCCGACGAAGTCGGGGCCCGGGCCCGCCGCCCGGAACCGCTCCTGGCGGCGCCCGCCGCCCGGGGTGGCCGCGGCCGCCCGCAGCGACCCCGCGCGACGTGCCCCCGCACGGCGCCGCCGCCGACCCGTGCCCGGCGCCGTCATGCCGCGCCCCCCACCGGGAGGCCGGCGCGGACCGCCGCGGCCTGCTGGCCGGACAGCCGCTCCAGCGCCACGTCGGCGGCCGCGGCCGCGGCCCGCAGCCGGGCGTCGACGTCCTCGAGCTCGCCGGCGTCGCGGGCGCACACCCGGACCAGCCCGCGCACCCGGACGGCGTCGGCGTCCGCGTCCGGGGCCAGCACCACCGACACGGTCGTCGACAGGGCCCGCACGCTGCCGAGGCCGGAGAGCGCGGCCCGCGCCCCCGTCCACCCGGCCACGGCGTAGCTGCGGTGGTGCACGGCGCCGGTGGTCACCGAGCTCCAGTGCTCCCGCAGCCGCAGCTCCTCCGGCGTCGGCGAGCCCGTGGGGCCCGCCAGCTCGGCGGTGACCAGACCGGCACGGAGCAGCTCGTCGAGGTCCAGCACGCGGTGCGGCAGCTCGACCACGTCCAGCGCGCCCCGCACCCGGGACAGCGCCCCCAGCAGGGCGCGCTGCGCACCGCGCACCCCGCCGCCCCGGTCGTGGACCGCGGCCGGGCAGCGGCGGGGGTCCAGCCGCACCACCACCCACGTGCTGCGGCGCGCCACGGCGGGCAGCGGCCCCAGCACCTCTTGGTACGCGGTGAGCACCCGGGAGCCCGCGGGCAGCACCGAGCTGCCCGGGTAGCAGTGCGAGACCACGGCCACCGAGTCCAGGACGACGCCCCGGTCGCGCAGGCACGCCGCCAGGGGCGCCAGCGGCACGTCCGCCCGCGCCCCGAGGGGGCCGACGATGGCAGGCACCGGGTCCACCAGCACGGCCGCGGTCCACGTCCCGCCGCTGCAGGCCAGGCCCGTGGCCTGCTGCTCGTGGTCGCTGCCCTCGGCCACCACCAGGTCCGGCACCAGCAGCCGCAGCGAGGCCACGCGGGCATCCTCGGCCCCGACGAGCTGGTGCTCGCGGGCCGGGGCCGGCTCGGCCGTGGTGATCTGCTGCACCGGGGCGGCCGCGGTCCGGGTGCGGCTGCGCAGCAGGAACCGCACCCCGACGACGACCCACTCGGTGAGCCACCGGCCCCGCCGCCGGCCCAGCGCCAGCCCCAGGCCGACCACCAGCACCGCTGCGGCCACCCAGCGCAGGCCGGGGGCCAGGGCCAGCAGCAGCAGGGCCACGGCCAGCGCCACCTCGGCCACGACCAGCCCGGCGACGGGCAACGGGCCCACCCGGTTGCCCGTGCTGCGCCGCCGCAGCACCCCAGGACCCGTCGCGGCTGCCGCCACCCGCCCCGCCCCCTCCGAAGTCGCCACCCGTCCCCGAGCCGGGCGCTAGCCTCGCCACCGTAACCGCCCGGTCGCACAGGGGGACCCGGAACCCGATGCCGTCCAGACCCACCACACCGTCGCAGGTGCAGGCGTACCGCTTCGTCCTGCGCCGGATGCAGCACGCCCTCGTCCGCAAGGACGCGGTGATGCTGCACGACCCGATGCGCACCCAGGGACGCGCGCTGGGGGTCGGCCTCGTGCTGGGCATCCTCGGCCTCGCCGGGGTCGCGCTGCTCTCGGTGTTCCGGCCGGCCGCCGACGTCGACGGCGCCACGATCCTGCTGGGCGGGGACACCGGCGCGCTGTACGTCGCCCGCGAGGGGGTCGTGCACCCGGTGCTCAACCTGGCCTCGGCCCGCCTCGTCGCGGGCAGCGACGCCGACCCGGTGACCGCCGACGAGTCCGACATCGGCACCCGGCCCCGCGGCGCCCTGCTCGGCATCCCGGGCGCACCCTCGGACCTGCCGGGGCCCGACCGCAGGCCCGGGCCCGGCTGGACGGTCTGCGACTCGGCGACCCTCGACCCGTCGCAGCCGGCCGCGCGGCAGACCCGGGGCGCCGCCGTCACCACCACCGTCGTCTCCGGCGACCTCGGCCCCGGCGCGGCGCCGCTGCCGGTGGACCGGGCCATGCTGGTCAGCGGCCCCGACGGGCGCACCTACCTGCTCTACGAGGGCAAGCGCGCCCAGGTCGACCTCGCCGACTCCGCCACGGTGCGGGCGCTGGGGCTGTCGTCCCCGCCCCGGCCGGTCTCCACGGGCCTGCTCGGCGCCGTGCCGGAGGTCGCCCCGCTGCGGCCGCCGGTGGTGCCCGGGGCCGGCTCCGCCCCCGCCTACGACCTGCCCGGGGTGGTCGTGGGCTCCGTCCTCGCCGTCGGCGGGGCCGACGGCGCCCGCTACTACCTGGCCCTGCCGGGCGGGGTGCAGCAGGTCAGCCGGGCCGCCGCGGAGGTCGTGGCCGCCGGGGACGCCTCGGGCCGCTCCGACGTCGCGCAGCTGCGCTCACCGTCGGTGCTGGCCCGGGTGCCGGTGGTCGACCCCGGCCAGGTCGTGGACCTGACCGGCTTCCCCAGCGAGGTCCCCCAGCTCGTCGAGGCCGGCGCCGCGCCGGTCGCCTGCCTGTCCTGGCAGCCGGGCCGCGACGACACCGCCGCCGCCGGCGCCGCGGGCGAGGCCGCCCGGACCACCACCGAGCCCACCCGCACCCTGCTCGCCGGCAGCGCCCTGCCGCTGCCCGCCGACGCGCGCCCCGTCGGCCTGGCGCAGGCCGACGGATCCGGGCCCGCCGTCGACGCGGTCTACCTGCCCGCCGGCCGGGCCGCGCTGGTCGGGGCGGTCGGGCCCACCCAGCCCGTCGAGGCCGGGGTGCTCACGCTGGTCACCGACACCGGGGTGCGGTTCGGCATCCCCGACCTGGCCACCGCCGGCGTGCTCGGCCTCGGCCAGTCCCGGGTGCCCGCGCCGGAGGAGATCGTGCGGCTGCTCCCGCAGGGCCCCGCCCTGGACCAGACGGCCGCGCTGGTGGCGCACGACGCGGTGTCCGGCGACCCCGCCGGACTCGCGGTGCCCGCCACCACGCCGGGCGGCTAGTCAGCCGCGGCGGGCGCGGCGCACCGCGTGGCCGACCGCGCCGGCCACCACGAGCAGGGCCAGCGCCGCGCCGGAGCCCACCAGCGCCACCGTGCGGGGGCGGGTGTCCGGCGGCGGCGGGGCGGGCAGCGCCTCGAGCTGGCGGGCCTGCGCCTGCTGCGCGCCGGTCAGGGTGTCCCCGGGGGCGGGGGTGGTGACGGCGGCGACCGGGTCGATCATCCCGTGCCCCACCTGCGGGTTCCAGCCGCCGCCCGGGTGGTGCGCGGTGGCCTCGATGCGGGCCACCACCTCGGGCGCGCGCAGCTCGGGGAAGCGCTGGCGCACCAGGGCCACGGTGCCGGCGACGTACGGGGTGGCGAAGCTGGTGCCCTGGATCGGCACCGGCTGGCCCCCGGCGCTCTCCCCGACCAGGTCCGTCGCCGGCCCGCCGCCGGGGGCCGGGTCGAGGGTGACGATCCCCGAGCCGGGGGCGGCCACGTCCACCCACGGGCCGGCCAGGCTGAACGACGACGGCGAGCCGTCCTGCTCCACCGAGCCGACGGTGAGCACGTCGTCGCCGTACCAGGCCGGGCTGGCCACCGTCGACACCGCGGTGACGCCCTGCGGGTCGGTGGTCAGCGCGTTCTGGGTGGCGCAGGCCGTGCTGGGGTCGACGTTGCCCGCGGCCGCGACGACGACGGCGTCGCGCACGCGGGTGGCGTAGCGCACCGCGGCCCCGAGCGGGGCGTCGCCCAGCGAGGTGCCTGCGGGCCCGCACGCGGCCTCGGAGATGTTGATGACCTGGGCCCCCGCGTCCGCGGCCCGGACGACCGCGGCGGCCAGGCTCAGCACGGTGCCCGCGGCCGAGCGGGTGCCGTCGGCCCCGGTGACGACGTACTTCACGCTGGACTGCCGGATGCTGAGCACGCTGACGTCGGGCGCCACCCCGGTGAACCCGGTGGCGGGGTCCGGCGTGGCGGCGACGATCCCGGCCACCAGGGTGCCGTGGGCGTCGCAGTCCTCGGTGCCCGTGGACGAGCCGACGGCGTCACCGCCCCCGACGAGGCGCGGCAGCCGCGGGTCCGGGGCGACCCCGGTGTCGATCACCGCCACGGTGATGCCGGCGCCGCGCACGGGGCGGCCCACCGGGTCGCTGAGCTGCCACAGGTCGGTGAACCCCAGCTGCTGCTGGCCCCACGGCACCGCCGTCGCCGCGGGGGCCGTCGCCGTCGTCGTCGTGCACGGGTCGGTGGAGCGGACCGCGGGCGGCTGGCCCGGCACCGGCAGGGTCCCGGCCGGCAGCCGCGCCGGGTCCACCGGAGGCGTGCCGGGGTAGGGCTGGTGGGCGCCGACACCGGGCCCGAGCGGGCCCGGCGACTGCCCCGGTGCCGGGCCGGCCGCGGCGGAGGCGGCCCCGGGCGCGGCGAGGAGCACCGCCAGCGCGCCGGCGAGCCCCGCCCGCCCCGCTCGTCGCACTACAGCGCCCGCAGCGTCTGGTAGAGACCCACCACCCCGAGCGCGAGCGGCAGCACGGCCGTGACCAGCAGCGCCTCGAGCAGCTCGACGGCCCGGCGCAGCACGGGCGAGAAGTGCTGGGTGGGGACCACGACCCCCAGCACGAGCGCGCCCGCGGCCACCACCAGCAGCGCGGCGGGCACGGCCAGCAGGCGCTGCTCCGGCGGCGCCGACACCGCCCAGCCGGCGAGGATGCCCGCCGCGGTCAGCGAGCCGGCCGCGAGCAGCGCGCCCGCCTGCACGCCGTTGGCGTAGGTGCGCGCGCGCAGCAGCAGCACCCCGGCCACGACGACCGCGAACGTCGCGCCGACCCAGCCGTCGGGGGCTGCCAGCAGGGCCCCGGCCGCGGCGGTGGCGCCCAGGCCGAGGACCAGGCCGGACAGGAACCGGTGCCCGAGCGCGGACTGCCGCTCGATCGCGACCACGTCGGGCAGCTCCTCGGAGTCGTCCCGGCTCAGCTCGTCGGGCGTGATCGGCACGGTGGGCAGCGGCAGCCGGGCCAGCAGGATCGTCGCCCGGGGCGCCAGCGAGAGCAGGGCCAGCGCGACGGCGGCCACCCCGGCCCCGATCCCCGGCGTGGGGTGGGCGACCAGCACCGCCACCAGCGAGGCCCCGGCCGCGAGGGTCGCGGCGGTGGTGGCCGCGGTGAACGTGGTGACGCCGCTGCCGGTCAGCGCGAGCGCCACCACGGCGAGCACCACGACGGCGACGGAGCCCAGCAGCAGGTGCGGCCGCCCCAGCGCCCCGGGCACGGCGGTCATCCCGCCGACCGCGGCCAGCGGCAGCACGCCCCCGGCGAGCACCACCGCGGAGCGCGGGTCCCGGTAGACGCGGGCCAGCACCCCGGCCACCCCGGTCGCCAGCACCGCGACGAGCAGCGCCACGCCCGGGCGCAGCGCGCCCTGCGGCCCGGCCAGCACCACCGCGGCGGCGCCGAGCAGCGCGGCCACGGCCAGCGTGGAGCCGATCGCGCGGGCGATGAGGGCCGACCACGGCCGGTAGCTGTCCGGGGCGCTGCCGGCGACGGCGTCGATGACGTCGTCGAACAGCGGCTGGGGGGCGGCGTCCGCGCGCGGGCGCAGGCTCAGCAGCTCGCCGTCGAGCACGCCGAGGGTGGCCAGCGTCGCGGTCGGGTCGAGCGGGCCCTGCCCGACGCGGCTCAACGTCCAGCCGCCGTGCCCGGAGCCGCCGTCGGGCGTGCGCTCGCGCGTCATGCCCAGCAGCACGGGCAGCAGGTCGGCCACCGCCACGTCGGAGGGCAGGGCCACGTCGACCCGGGTGCTGGGGGCGAGGACGGTGACCCGGCTGAACACCGGGGCCCCCGGTGCGGGGGCGGGCCGTCGCCCGGGTGTCGCGGCCGGGCTGCCCGCGGGCGGCGTCCCCGTCAGCGTCACGCGTCCCCCTCGTCCCTGCTCGTGCGGTGCCGGTCCCGGCCCGACCCCCGGTGCGGGCGCGGGCGAGGATACCGCCCCGGCGCCGGCCGGCCCGGTCCTAGTATGTGGCCGGTCCCGCCGTCGCGTGGCGGTTCGGGGGAGCGGGGACGGACCGGGGGAGGTCGCGCGTGGGGACCGTGCAGTTCACCAGGAGCCCGCGGCTGCCCGCGCCCCGCTCGCCCGGCGGCGAGGTGCACCTGGAGGCCCCGCCCGAGGTGCCCCGCGTGGTCCCCGGCGGCCTGCTGCTCAAGCTGATGCCCGTGGTCATGGTCGTCGCCATGCTCGGCATGGTCGGCCTGCTCATCACCTCGGGCGGCTTCTCCAACCCGACCGCGCTGCTGTTCCCGATGATGATGGTCATGTCGATGGGCGGCATGTTCCTCGGCGGCGGGGGCCGCTCCGGCGGGCAGCGCAAGGCCGAGATGAACGAGGACCGCAAGGACTACCTGCGCTACCTGGGGCAGGTGCGCGACCGGGCGCGCGAGGCCGGGGCCGCGCAGCGCCGCGGCCTGGAGTGGAACCACCCCGACCCGGAGTCGCTGTGGTCGCTGGCCCGCACCCGCCGGATGTGGGAGCGCCGGGCCGGTGACGCCGACTTCGGCCAGGTGCGGGTGGGCCGCGGCAACCAGAGCCTGGCCACCCGGCTGGTCCCGCCGCAGACCGGCCCGGTCGACGAGCTCGAGCCCGTGGCCACCGTGGCGCTGCGCCGCTTCGTGCGCACCCACTCCGTGCTCACCGAGCTGCCCATCGCGCTCTCGCTGCGCGGCTTCGCCGCGGTGAGCCTCACCGGGGACGACACGGCCCGCCGCGACCTGGTGCGCGCCGTGCTGTGCCAGCTCGTCACCTTCCACGCCCCCGACGACCTCGTCGTCGCCGTGGCGGCCGGGCCTGCCGAGCGCGCCGACTGGGAGTGGGTGAAGTGGCTGCCCCACGCGCAGAACCCCGCGGTGACCGACGCCCTGGGCCCGCAGCGGCTGCTGCTCGGCTCGCTGGCCGAGGTCGAGGACGCGCTCGACGAGGAGCTGGGCGACCGCCCCCGGTTCAGCCGCGGCGCGCCGCCGTCGCCCGACCGCGCCCACGTCGTGGTCGTCCTCGACGGCGGCACGGTCACCGGCGAGGAGCGGCTCGTGCTCGAGGAGGGCCTCGTCGGGGTGACGGTGCTCGACCTCTCCGCCGACGGCCTCGACCTGGGCACCCTGGCCGCGCGGCGCGGGCTGCGGCTGGTGGTGCGGCCCGAGGGCGTGGCTGCGCGGTCGGCCTCGGGGCTGGAGACCTTCGCCCGGCCCGACGCGGTCACGGTGGCGCAGTGCGAGGCGCTGGCCCGCACCCTGGCGCCGTTCCGCGTCGGCGAGGGCGGGTCCACCGACGACGGCGAGCAGCCGCTGCTGCGCGGGGTCGGCTTCACCGACATGCTCGGCCTCGGCGAGGCGGCCAGCTACGACGTCGCCGCGGCGTGGCGGCCGCGCCCGGTCCGCGACCGGCTGCGGGTGCCGGTCGGGATCGGGGAGAACGGCCAGCTCGTCGAGCTCGACATCAAGGAGGCCGCCCAGGAGGGGATGGGCCCGCACGGGCTCTGCATCGGGGCCACCGGCTCCGGCAAGTCGGAGTTCCTGCGCACCCTGGTCCTGGGCCTCATCGCCACCCACTCGTCGGCGAGCCTCAACCTGATCCTCGTCGACTTCAAGGGCGGCGCCACGTTCCTGGGCCTCGAGTCCGCGCCCCACGTCGCCGCCGTCATCACGAACCTGGCCGACGACCTGACCATGGTCGACCGGATGCGCGACGCGCTGGCGGGGGAGATGAACCGCCGCCAGGAGGTGCTGCGCGCGGCGGGCAACTTCGCCAACGTCAAGGAGTACGAGCGGGCCCGGGAGAACGGCGCCGACCTCGACCCGATGCCCGCGCTGTTCATCGTCGTCGACGAGTTCTCCGAGATGCTCAGCCAGAAGCCCGACTTCGCCGAGCTGTTCGTGGCCATCGGCCGGCTGGGCCGGTCCCTGCAGATGCACCTGCTGCTGGCCAGCCAGCGCCTCGAGGAGGGCAAGCTGCGCGGCCTGGACTCCCACCTGAGCTACCGCATCGGGCTCAAGACCTTCTCCGCCGCCGAGTCCCGGGCCGTGCTGGGCGTGCCCGACGCCTACGAGCTGCCCAGCATCCCCGGCTCGGGCTACCTCAAGTTCGACACCACCTCGATGGTGCGGTTCAAGGCCGCCTACGTCTCCGGCGCGTACCGCTCCGGCGGGCTGGCGCCGGTCGAGGGCGGCGCCGCGGTGTCCGGGGACCGCAGGCCCCGCTTCTTCGTCCCCGAGCACGTCGAGCCGGCCGACGACGACACCACCGCCGTCCCCGACGACGCCGCGGCCGGTGGCGCGGACGGTCGCGCGGACGGGGCGCCCGACCCCGACGCCCCGACCGGCCGAGGCCAGGAGCAGACCCTGCTCGACGTCGTCGTCTCCCGGGTGCGTGGGCAGGGCCCGCCCGCCCACGAGGTGTGGCTGCCGCCGCTGGACGCCCCGCCGACCACCGACCAGCTGCTGCCGCCGCTGAGCCCCACCCCCGACCGCGGGCTGAGCCCCGTCGGGTTCGTGGGCAACGGCCGGCTGCGGGTGCCGGTAGGCATCGTCGACAAGCCCTACGAGCAGCGCCGCGACCTGTTGTGGGTCGACCTCGCCGGGGGTGCCGGGCACGTCGCGGTGGCGGGCGGGCCCGCCTCCGGCAAGTCGACCCTGCTGCGCTCGCTGGTGATGTCGCTGGCGCTGACCCACACCCCCGAGGAGGTGCAGTTCTACTGCCTCGACCTGGGCGGCGGCACGTTCGGCCCCATGCAGGCGCTGCCGCACGTGGGCTCGGTCGCCGGCCGGCTCGACGCGGACCTGGTGCGCCGCACCGTGGCCGAGCTGACCGCCACGGTGCGCGAGCGCGAGCGCCGCTTCCGGGAGCTGGGCATCGAGTCCATGGCCGCCTACCGGGCGCGGGCGGCCCGCGACGGCGGCCGCCGCGAGTTCGCCGACGTGTTCCTCGTCCTCGACGGCTGGATGGCGTTCCGCACCGAGTTCGAGAGCCTCGAGCAGCAGGTGGTCTCGCTGGCCGGGCAGGGCCTGTCCTACGGCGTGCACCTGGTGCTGGGGGCGACCCGGTGGGCGGAGATCCGGCCCGCGCTCAAGGACCTGCTGGGCACGCGCATCGAGCTGCGCCTGGGTGACCCGTCGGAGTCGGAGATCGACCGCCGGGCCGCGGTCAACGTCCCGGCGGGCCGGCCCGGGCGGGGGCTGTCGCGGGAGAAGCTGCACCTGCTGGGCGCGCTGCCGCGCATCGACGCCGACGCCGACCCGGACGACCTCGCGGCCGGCATCGCCCACGCCGCGGCCGAGCTCAGCGCCGCGTGGCGCGGCCCCGTGGCCCCGCCGGTGCGGATGCTGCCCGAGCTGTACCCGGTGGACGACCTGCGGGCCGCCACCGAGGACGACGGGCCGGAGCTGCGGCTGCAGGTGCCCATCGGCATCGACGAGGACGAGCTCGCCCCGATCCGGCTCGACTTCGCCGCCGAGCCGCACCTGCTGGTCTTCGCCGACGGCGAGTGCGGCAAGACGACGCTGCTGCGCACGATCTGCGAGGAGGTCATGGCCCGCAACACCTCCGCGCAGGCCAAGATCGTCGTCGGCGACTACCGGCGCACCCTGCTCGGCGTCGTCGAGGGCGACCACCTCGCGGGCTACGCCGCGTCCGCGCAGACCCTGACCACGATGGTCAACGACCTGGCCGCCTTCCTCACCCGGCGCCTCCCGGGCCCGGACATCACCCAGGAGGAGCTGCGCACCCGCTCGTGGTGGAGCGGGCCGGAGGTGTTCGTGGTGGTCGACGACTACGACCTCGTCGCCACCTCCAGCGGCAACCCGCTGGCCCCGCTCGTCGACTTCCTCGCCCAGGCCAAGGACGTGGGGCTGCACCTCGTCGTGTGCCGCCGCTCGGGCGGTGCCGCCCGGGCCCTGTACGAGCCGGTCATCGCGCGGCTGCGCGACCTCGCCTCCACCGGCATCGTCATGAGCGGCAGCCGGGACGAGGGCAACCTGGTCGGGACCGTGCGCCCCTCGGCGATGCCCCCGGGCCGCGGCACGCTGGTCAGCCGCAAGAACGGGCAGCGGCTGGTCCAGCTGGCGTGGCAGCCGCCCCGGTGACCCGGGGCCCGGCCCGGTGACCCACCCCGCCGGGGCGCTCGTCGCCATCGACCTGGGGACCTCCTCGACCTGCGTGGCGGTGGGGGTGCCCGGCGAGCCGCCCCGCGTCGTCCTCGTCGACGGGGCCCCGCTGACCTCCAGCGCGGTCTACGCCGAGCCCGGCGGCCTCGTCGTCGGCGCCGAGGCGGACCGCCGCGCCGCGCTCGACCCGGCCCGCTACGAGCCGCACCCCAAGCGCCGCGTCGACGAGGGCTCGCTGCTGATGGGCACCGCGGTGGTGCCGGTCGGGGCGGCGCTGGCCGCGGTGCTGGGCCGCGCCGTCGCCGAGGCGCGGGCCACCCTCGCCGGCCGGCCCGTCTCCACCCTGGTGCTCACCCACCCCGCCGACTGGGGCGGGGTCCGCACCGGTGTGCTCCGCCGCGCCGCGGCCGGCCTCGCCGAGGAGGTGGTCCTGCTGCCCGAGCCCGTCGCGGCCGCGGTGCTGCACGGCCGCGACCTGGCCGCGGGGTCGCTGCTGGCCGTGCTCGACGTGGGTGGCGGCACCACCGACGTCAGCGTGCTGCGGCGCGGTGGTGCGGTGCAGGGCGGCCCGGGGCAGGACGGCCCGGGGTTCGTGGTCCTGGCCACCGGGGGCGACCCGGGCTTCGGGGGCGCCGACCTCGACGAGGCGCTGCTGGCCGCGATCGGGCGCCGCCAGTCCGGGCCGGACCGCGCGCGGTGGGACGCGGTGCTGGCCGGCCGCGGGCTGGACGACCGGCGCCGTGCCCGGGCCCTGCGCGCGGAGGTGCGCAGCGCCAAGGAGGCGCTCTCCCGGCACTCCTTCACCGACGTCGCCCTGCCCGCCGGCCTGCCCGACGCCCACGTCGCGCGCGACGAGCTCGAGGCGCTGGCCGCGCCGCGGGTCCGTGAGGTGGTGGCGCTGCTGGCCCGGGTGCTGGCCCGGGCGGGCGCGCTCGCGCCGGACGGGCGCAGCCGGGCCCCGGTGTTCCTCGTCGGCGGGTCGAGCCGGGTGCCGCTGGTCGGCCGCGAGGTGCACCGCGTGCTCGGGGTGGTGCCGGTGGCCACGGACCAGCCGGAGACCGTCGTCGCGCGGGGCGCGGTGCTGCACGCCGAGGCGGCCCGGGCGGCCCGGGCCCGGCCGGAGCCCGTCCGCCCGCCCCCGGTG
Organism: Rhodococcus aerolatus; assembly: GCF_054783215.1. Taxonomy (NCBI): domain Bacteria; kingdom Bacillati; phylum Actinomycetota; class Actinomycetes; order Mycobacteriales; family Nocardiaceae; genus Rhodococcus; species Rhodococcus aerolatus. Next base: position 84,510 of record NZ_BAAGQZ010000027.1, read on the forward strand.
CCCGCCCCGACGCCACCGCCCGGCCCGGTCCCCGGGCCGGTCCTCGCCCCGGTCC
>NZ_BAAGQZ010000028.1:0-1456 GCF_054783215.1 Rhodococcus aerolatus
GGCCGAGGCCGCCCGGCTCGCCCCCGCCGCGCAGGCCGTCGCGGACCACCGGCCGGCCGGGGCCGACGCCGCCGCGGGTCGAGCGAAGGCCGTCCTCGGCGCCACCGCGCAGATGGCCGCCGACCCCGCCCTGCTCTCCAGCGCCCGCACCCTGGTGCTCACCCAGCACATGCCGGCCGCCCGGGCGGTGTGGGAGGCCGCGGGCACGTTCAGCGCCGCCCTGGCGGCCGTGGGCGGCTACATGGCCGAGCGCGTCCGCGACGTCCAGGACGTCCGCGACCGGCTCGTCGCCGAGCTCACCGGGGTGCCCGCACCCGGGGTGCCGCACTTCAGCGAGCCCGCCGTGCTCGTCGCGGAGGACCTCGCCCCCGCCGACACCGCCACCCTGACCCCCGAGCTCGTGCTGGCCCTGGTCACCGCGCAGGGTGGCCCGACCAGCCACACCGCCATCCTCGCCCGCTCGCTGGGCATCCCCGCCGTCGTCGGCGTGGCCGGCGCCGGCGGGCTGCTGCCCGGCACGCCGCTGCTGGTCGACGGGACCGCGGGCACCGTGGCCGTGCTGGCCGACGTCGTCGACGTGGGCGACCTGCCCGGGGCGGCCGCCCTCGAGTGGGACGGCACCGGCCGGACGTCCGACGGGCACCCCGTCGCCCTGCTCGCCAACGTCGGGGACGCCGCCACCGCCCGGCGCGGCGCCGACGCGTCCGCGCAGGGCGTGGGGCTGCTGCGTACCGAGCTGGCCTTCCTCTCCGCCACCGTCGAGCCCACCGAAGCCGCCCAGCGCCGCGTCTACGCCGACGTGCTGCGGGCCTTCCCGGGGCTGCCCGTGACCGTGCGCACGCTCGACGCCGGCGCGGACAAGCCGCTGCCCTTCCTGCAGCAGGCGGCGGAGCCGAACCCCGCGCTGGGTGTGCGCGGGCTGCGGGTCGCGTTCGACGAGCCGGGCGTGCTGGACCGCCAGCTCGCCGCGCTCGTCGCCGCGGCCGCCGAGACCGAGGCCGTGCTCAAGGTGATGGCCCCCATGGTGGCCACCGCCGAGGAGGCGTCCTTCTTCGCCGAGCGGGCCCGGGCCCACGGGGTGGCCCAGGTCGGGGTCATGGTGGAGATCCCCGCGGCCGTGCTCAACGCCCGCGAGATCTGCGAGGTCGTCGACTTCGTCAGCGTCGGCACCAACGACCTGGCGCAGTACCTCTTCGCCGCCGACCGGCAGGCCGGTGCGCTCGCCGCGCTGAACGACCCGTGGCAGCCCGCGCTGCTGCGGCTGATCGACCAGCTGTGCCGGGCGGCGTCGGGCACCCCGGTGGGGGTGTGCGGCGAGGCGGCCGCCGACCCCCGGCTGGCCGTGGTCCTCACCGGGATCGGGGTGTCGTCGCTGTCCATGGGGGCGGGGGCGCTCGCGGGCGTCGGCGCGCAGCTGGCCGCGGTGGACCTGGCGACCGCCCGGGCCGCGGCGGGG
>NZ_BAAGQZ010000029.1:0-242233 GCF_054783215.1 Rhodococcus aerolatus
CCCCGGCGCGCTCGCGCCGGCCCCCGTCCCGCGGGCCCCCGTCGCGCGAGCCCCCGCGGCGGGCGCGGTCGCGGCTCCCGCCGGAGCGGCTGCCGGGCAGGTCCTCGACCTCCTCGGCGTCCAGGCCGGCGCGGGTCCGCTCGCCGCGGGGCAGCCGGCCCTTGGTGCCCTCGGGGATGTCGAGGTCGGTGTAGAGGTTCTCCGAGGAGGAGTAGGTCTCCGGCGGGTCGGGCAGGTCCAGGCCGAGCGCCTTGTCGATGAGCTGCCACTTGGGGATGTCGTCCCAGTCGACCAGGGTCACCGCGACCCCGGTCTTGCCCGCGCGACCGGTCCGGCCGATGCGGTGGACGTAGGTCTTCTCGTCGTCCGGGCACTGGTAGTTGATGACGTGGGTGACGTCGGTGACGTCGATGCCGCGGGCGGCGACGTCGGTGGCCACGAGGACGTCGATCTTGCCGGTGCGGAACGCCCGCAGCGCCTGCTCGCGGGCACCCTGGCCGAGGTCGCCGTGCACGGCGCCGACGGCGAAGCCGCGGTCCTCGAGCTCGTCGGAGACCTTCTGCGCGGTGCGCTTCGTGCGGGTGAAGATCATCGTCAGGCCGCGGTCGCGGGCCTGCAGCACGCGCGCGACCATCTCCACCTTGTCCATCGCGTGGGCGCGGTAGACGACCTGGCGGGTGTTCTCGTGGGTGGCGCCAGCATCGGTCTCCTCGGCGCGGATGTGCGTCGGCTGCGTGAGGAACGTGCGCGCCAGGGTGATGATCGGGCCGGGCATGGTGGCCGAGAACAGCATCGTCTGCCGCGCGTCGGGGACCATGCGCAGGATGCGCTCGATGTCGGGCAGGAAGCCCAGGTCGAGCATCTCGTCGGCCTCGTCGAGCACGAGCACCCCGGTCTTGCCGAGCACCAGGTGGCCCTGCTGGGCGAGGTCGAGCAGCCGGCCCGGGGTGCCGACGACGACGTCGACGCCCTTCTGCAGCGCGGCGATCTGCGGCTCGTAGGGGCGCCCGCCGTAGATGGAGAAGACGCTGATGCCGAGCTTGGCGCTGGCGTCGGTGAGGTCCTTGGTCACCTGCAGGCACAGCTCGCGGGTGGGCACGACGACCAGGGCGCGCGGGGTGCCGTCGAGCGCGGTGGTGCCGGAGCCGTCGGTGGTGATGCGGTGCAGCAGCGGGACGCCGAAGCCGAGGGTCTTGCCCATGCCGGTGCGGGCCTGGCCGATGAGGTCGTCGCCGGCCAGGGCCAGCGGCAGCGTCAGCTCCTGGATCGCGAAGGTGCGCACGATGCCGGCCTCGGCCAGCGCGTCCACGATCTCCTGGCGGACGCCGAGCTCGGCGAAGGTGGGCGACTCCGGGGCCACGGGGGCGTCCCCGGTCAGCGGGTGGGAGACGTCGTCGCCGTCGGGCAGGCCGGTCGGGCTGTGCTCGAGCTCGACGGGGTCGGGGGTGGGGTCGGTGGACGGGTCGGTGGTGGTGCTGTCGGTGCTCAGGGGCTCGGGCCTCTCTCGGTTCCAGCACGCCCTGGCGGACCTCTTCTCGAGGCCCGGCCCACCGGTGCGGCGTCCCCGCGCCGGGGACGGTCCCCGCGCCACGGGGGGCGGGTCGTCCGGGCGGGGCGCGAGGCGGTCGGGAGACAGGTGCGCGCGCAGTCGTGGTCGCGGCAGGTGCCGCGTTCCGCGTCCCATGGTAGACGGCGCACCGACCCGGACCCCGCCGCGCGCGCCGAGCAGGTGCCGCGGCACCCCTGCGGACCACAGTGGACACCCCTCGGCGGCCTCGCCCCGGGGGTGCGGCGCGCCCACTAAGGTCGGCGCCATGGACCCCAGCAGCGACGCGGGCAGCGCGACCGCCACCTCGCCCGCGCCCCCCGGGGCGGTCGACCTGATGGGCGTGCTCGCCTACGGGGAGCTCTCCGCCTTCGAGCGGCTCGCGGAGGACGCGCGCACGGCCCCGACGCTGCGCGGCCGGGCCCAGCTGGCCTCGATGGCGGCCGCGGAGATGGCCCACTTCGAGCTCATCGAGGACTACCTCGAGGGTCACGGCGTCCCGGTGCTCGACGCGATGGCCCCGTTCACCGCCCCGCTGGACACCTACCACGCCTCGACGGCGCCGTCGTCGTGGCTGGAGTCGCTGGTCAAGGCCTACGTCGGGGACGGCCTGGCCTCGGACTTCTACCGCGAGATCGCCGGCCTGCTCGACGCGGACGTGGCCGACACGGTGCGGGCGGTGATGGCCGAGACCGGGCACTCCGCTTTCGTCGAGCACGAGGTGGGTGCCGCGCTGGAGTCGGACCCCCGGCTGCGGGGCCGGCTCACCCTGTGGGCGCGCCGGCTGCTGGGCGAGGCCGTCATCCAGGCCCAGCACGTGCTGGCCCAGCGCGACGAGCTCGCGCTGCTCGTGGTCAACGGCCCGATGGACCTCGCCGGGCTCGCCGCGCTGTTCCGCCGGCTGCAGAACCAGCACACCCGGCGGATGAAGACCCTCGGCCTGGGCTGAGCGGCCCGCCTGTCGAGCCCCCGCGGGGGTTCGCCCAGGGCGCAGCCCGGCGCGGGGTGGGGGCCCCGGCGAGGCACTAGCGTGGGCTCAGGCAACACACCCTGAGCTTGGAGGTCGTCAGTGGAGGTCAAGATCGGTGTCGCGGAGAGCCCGCGCGAGCTGGTGGTCAACAGCGGCCAGGCCCCGGACGAGGTCGAGTCCCTGGTCAACGCCGCGCTGGAGGGTGAGCGGACGGGCGTGCTCGCCCTGACCGACGACAAGGGCCGGCGCTACCTGCTGCCCGCGTCGCGCGTGTCCTACGTGGAGATCGGCCCCGCCGACCCGCGCCGGGTCGGCTTCAGCACCAGCTAGGCGGCAGCACCCCGCACCACCCCTGCACGACCCGAGCACGGACGGGCCGGCGGGACCCGGGCCCTCAGGCCCCGGTCCCGCCGGCCCTCTCGTGCTGCAGGGGCAGGTGCGCGATGCCCCGCCACGCCAGCGAGCTGGTCACCGCGACGGCGTCGTCCTTGGGGATGGGCCGGTCGTTGTCGAGCCACCAGCGCGCGCTGACCTGCATCGCACCCACCATGCCGACGGCGATCATCCGGCCGCGGTACGGGTCGAGGCCGGCGTCGGTGACGACCGCCTCGGCGACGGCGTCCACGCACGCCTGCGAGGCCCGGTCCACCCGCTGCTGCACCGACGGCTCGCCCAGCAGGTCGGACTCGAACACCAGCCGGTAGCCCTGCCCGTCGTCGTCGATGAAGTCGAAGTACGCCCCCACCACGGCCCGCACCCGCTGCTTGTTGTCCGACGTCGAGGCCAGCGCGGCGCGGACCCCGGTCACCAGGTCGTCGACGTAGGAGTGCAGCAGGTCCAGGTACAGGTCGAGCTTGCCGGGGAAGTGCTGGTAGAGCACCGGCTTGCTGACGCCGGCCCGCTCGGCGATCTCGTCCATGCCCGCGGCGTGGAAGCCCCGGGTGACGAAGACGTCGCGCGCCGCGGCCATGAGCTGGGCCCGGCGGGCCGTGCGCGGCAGGCGGGCGTTGCGCTTGGGGACCGGCACCGGGATCCCGGCGCGCGGCATCCGCGGCTCCCGCCGGGCCCCGTCGCCGTCGTGCTGGACCGCGTGGGTCATCGTCGGACACTCCTGTTCACCCCTGGCGCCGCGTCTCGACCGCCACGGCCGGGTCACCCCGACGCGACCCCGGACCCTACCCGTGGTGCGTCGTGGGTCACGGCCACCGCGGCAGCGTTGGCGGGCGGTGCCGCGCCGCGGGCATCCTGGTCCGATGACCGCAGCACCCACCACGCACGACCGCACCGACGCCCCGGGCACGGCGGACCCCACCGGGCCCGCCCCGGCGCTCCCGGTGGGGGAGCCGCTGCCCGCCGTCGAGGGCGACCGCGACGGCCTCGCCGCGCTGGACACCTCCCGCCCGCTGTGGCCGGGCACCGTCGTCGACGTGGGCGGGCGCCCGGTGCACGTGCGCACCACCCCCGGGCCCGCCGGGGCCGACCCGGTCGTCTACGTCCACGGCCTCGGCGGGTCCGCGACCAACTGGACCGACCTCGCGGCCCTGCTGAGCCCCGTAGGGCCGGGCCACGCGATCGACCTGCCGGGCTTCGGGCGCTCCGCGCCGCCCGCCGACGGCGACTACTCGCTGCCCGCCGCCGCCCGGGTGGTCACCGACTACCTCCGCGCGACGGGCCCGGCGCACCTCGTCGGCAACTCCATGGGCGGGGCCATCTCGATCCTCGTCGCGGCGCGCCACCCCGAGCTGGTCCGCACCCTCACCCTCGTCTCGCCCGCGGTGCCGGACCTGCGCCCGGACCCCCGCCGGCTCTCCGACGCCCGGCTGCTGCTGGCGTTCCTGCCCGTGGTGGGCCGCCGGGTGCGCGCCTCGCTGCGGTCGATGACCCCGCGGGACCGGGCCGAGCAGATGATCCGGCTCTGCTATGGCGACCCCGACGGCGTGCCGCAGCACCGGCTGGACCAGGCCGCGGAGGAGTACCAGGAGCGGGCCGGGATGGTGTGGGGCACCACGGCGCTCGGGCGCAGCTTCGCCGCCCTGGTGCAGAGCTGGCTCGTGCTGCCCGGACGCACGTCGATCTGGACGCTGGCGCGCTCGGTCACGGCCCCGACCACGGTCGTCTGGGGCACCGAGGACAAGCTGGTCGCGGTGGACAAGGCGGCCCGGGTGGCCGCCGCCGTGCCGCGCTCCCGGCTGCTTGTGCTCAGCGGGGCCGGCCACGTGGCGCAGATGGAACGCCCGATCGCGGTGGCCCGCCAGGTGCGCGCGATGCACCACGCCGTGGCCGCGGGGGAGTGGTGACCCCGGCCCGCCGCCCGCCCCACCACGCAGCGCAGGGCCCCGGCCACGCCCCGGAGTGTCGGGCCGGTGGTTGGCGCGCCTGTGGCACCCTGGCCCCGTGACCGGTCCGGGTGGTTCCCGCCCCGGCGCCCCGGACGGGGCGTGGGGCGGTGCCGGCACCAACCTGCGGGGGACCCCGCGCCGGGCCGGCAGCGTGCGCGCCGGGGGTGACGACGGCCCCGACGGGTCCGCCCGCTGGCTGCAGTCCGACCTCGACCGCGTCGACCGGGAGCGCCGCGAGCGCTGGATGCGCGAGCCCCAGCGCGTCGGGGACCGCCGCGAGCGCCGCTCCGACCCGTCCGCCGGGCCGCTGCGCGCCTCCCGCGACCCGCTGGCCCCGGGCACGACCCGCACCCGGGCCCCGCGCCCGCCGCGCGCCGCGGTCCGCAAGCAGTCCCGCCTCGGCCGGTTCGTCGCCGCCTACGGCTGGCGCGCCTACGCGGTGCCGGTGCTGGTGGCCGCCACGGTCCTCGCCCTGGTCGACATCAGCCGCGGCGGCGAGGCGCCGAGCCCCACGCCGACCCTGGCCTCCTCCGACGCGAACCCGGCGCTGGGACCGCAGAAGCCCGCCGGGGTCGGCCCCACCATCGTCGGCGGCGCGCCCTCGGGGGACGGCCGCTTCGACGCCGCCATCGCCTCCGGGGCCCTGCCCGACGGGGGCGCCTTCACCGCGACCGGGGACGGGACCTACCGCGTGGTGCCCGGCACGACCGCGCAGGTCGGCCAGGGCCAGGTGGCCACCTACACCGTGGAGGTCGAGGGCGGTGTCGACACGACCGCGTTCGGCGGTGACGACGCGTTCGCCCGGCTCGTCGACTCCACCCTCGCCAACCCCAAGAGCTGGGCGGGCGACCCCCGCTTCGCGTTCCGCCGCGTCGACTCCGGCAACCCGACGTTCCGCGTCTCGCTCACCTCGCAGATGACCGTGCGGCAGGACTGCGGCTACACCATCGAGCTGGAGGGGTCCTGCTACAACAGCGGCCTCGGGCGGGTGGTGCTCAACGAGGCCCGCTGGGTCCGCGGCGCCATCAGCTACCAGGGCGACATCGGCTCCTACCGGCAGTACATGGTCAACCACGAGGTCGGCCACGCCATCGGCTTCGACCACCAGCCCTGCGAGTCCGACGGCGGGCTCGCGCCGGTGATGATGCAGCAGACCTACGGCGTCGCCAACGACGACATCTCCGCGCTCGACCCGCAGGGCGTCGTCCCGGCCAACGGGTTCGTCTGCCGCTTCAACCCGTGGCCGTTCCCCCGCGGCTGACGCGAGCCCGGCCGCGAGGATGATGGGGACATGGCACCACTGCCCCCGCTGGTCGAGCCGGCCGCCGAGCTGAGCCGCGACGAGGTCGAGCGCTACAGCCGCCACGTGATCATCCCCGACGTCGGGATGGTCGGTCAGCGCCGGCTCAAGAACGCCAAGGTCCTCGTCGTCGGCGCGGGCGGCCTCGGCTCGCCCGCCCTGCTCTACCTGGCCGCGGCCGGGGTGGGCACGCTGGGGATCGTCGACCCCGACGTCGTCGAGGAGTCCAACCTGCAGCGCCAGGTCATCCACGGCCGCTCCGACGTCGGCACCCCCAAGGCCGTCAGCGCCGAGGCCTCCATCCGCGAGCTCAACCCGTTCGTCGAGGTCCGCCGCCACGAGGTGCTGCTGACGTCGGAGAACGCGCTGGAGGTGTTCGCCGACTACGACCTCGTGCTCGACGGCACCGACAACTTCGCCACCCGCTACCTGGTCAACGACGCCGCCGCACTGTTGGGCAAGCCCTACGTGTGGGGCTCGATCTACCGGTTCGAGGGGCAGGCGGCGGTGTTCTGGGACGCCGCCCCCGACGGCCGCGGCCTGAGCTACCGCGACCTGTACCCGGAGGCGCCACCACCCGGGTCGGTGCCGTCCTGCGCGGAGGGCGGCGTGCTCGGCGTGCTGTGCGCCTCGATCGGCGCGGTGATGGGCACCGAGGCCGTCAAGCTGATCATGGGCATCGGCGAGCCCCTGCTGGGCCGGCTGATGATCTACGACGCGCTGGAGATGAGCTACCGGACGATCCGGCTGCGCCGCGACCCCGACGCCGCCGCCGTCACCGAGCTCGTCGACTACGCGGCGTTCTGCGGGCTGCCGGGGACGGGGTCCGGGGACGGGGACGGGGACGGCGGTGACGGTCAGGACGGTGCGGGCGGCACCGTCACCGCGCGCGAGCTCAAGGCGATGCTCGACGCCGGCCGCGACGTCGCCGTCGTCGACGTCCGCGAGCCCGTCGAGCACGACATCGTCGCCATCCCCGGGGCGGTGCTGGTGCCGAAGGACCGCATCCTGTCCGGCGAGGCGCTGGCCGAGCTGCCGCGGGACCGGCCGATCGTGCTGCACTGCAAGTCCGGCGCCCGCTCCGCCGAGGCGCTGGGCGCGCTGCACCGCGCCGGGTTCACCGACGCCACCCACCTCGCCGGCGGGGTGCTGGCCTGGGTGTCCGACGTCGACCCGTCGCTGCCGACGTACTGACCCGCGGCGCCCGGGCGAGACACGCACCCCCGGGGCCCCGGGCCGACCCCGGTCCCGGCGGTAGCGTGCGGCCCGTGACGCCCCCGGTACCGCCCGAGCACGTGCTCGCCACGTTCGGGCTGCGCGAGTCCGACCCCGAGGAGGTCGGGCCCGGCTGGGACCGCGGGTGGCGCTACGGCGACGTCGTCCTCTCCCCGGTCGTCGACCACGCCCGCGCGGCCTGGTCGGCCGGGGTGCGGGAGACCCTGCAGGTCGAGGGCGTGCGCATGGCCCGGCCGGTCCGCTCCACCGACGGCCGCTGGGTCGTCTCCGGCTGGTCGGCCGACACGTTCCTGGCCGGCGAGCCCGAGCCGCGCCACGACGAGGTCGTCGCCGTCGCGGGCCGGCTGCACGCCGCCACCGCCGCCGTCGCGCGGCCCCGCTTCCTCGCCCCCGGGCCGGGCGCCCCGCTCGACGTGTTCACCGCCGCCGACCGCGCCAGCTGGGGCGAGGACCTCACCCGGCTCGGCGCGACGCTGCGGGCCGCCCGCGGCGGACCGTCGGGGCCCGGCCCGGACGCCGGGTCCACCCTCGACGCCGGCCTGCCGGACGACCCCGACGACGAGACGCCCGACCCGGCCGAGGCCGAGGCGGCGCGGGCGTCGAGCGCCGAGCTCTACGCCGCGCTGGAGGGCCTGCGCGAGCCCGTCACCTCGCCCGCGCAGCTGGTGCACGGCGACCTGTTCGGCACCGTGCTCTTCGCCGGGGCGGCCCCGCCGGGCATCACCGACCTCACCCCGTACTGGCGGCCCGCGGCCTGGGCGGCCGGCGTCGCGGTGGTCGACGCGGTGGCCTGGGGCGGGGCGGACACCGGGCTCATCGACCGCTGGGAGCACCTGCCGGAGTGGTCGCAGCAGCTGCTGCGCGCGCTGCTGTTCCGGCTGGCCGTGCACGCGCTGCACCCGCGTTCCACCCTCGACGCCTTCCCCGGCCTGGAGCACGTGGCGGCGCTGGTCCGGCCCCGGGTGGCCGCGCGCTAACCTCGCGGTCGTGCCCGCCGCCCCCGCGTTCGCCCATGCCGTCGACGCCGCCGACGTGGCGGCGGCCGCCCAGCGCCTGGCCGGGGTCATCCCGCAGACCCCGCTGCACCGCAGCGAGCGGCTCTCCGCGCGCACCGGGGCCGAGGTCTTCCTCAAGCGGGAGGACCTGCAGGCCGTCCGGTCCTACAAGGTCCGCGGCGCGTACAACTTCGTCGTCCAGCTCGACGCGGCGCAGCGCGCCGGCGGGGTCGTCACCGCCAGCGCGGGCAACCACGCCCAGGGCCTGGCGTCGGCCTGCAGCGCGCTCGGCGTGCGGGGGCGCATCTACCTGCCGCGCACCACCCCCCGGCAGAAGCGCGACCGCATCGCCGCGCTCGGGGGGGACGGCGTCGACGTGGTGGTCGGCGGCAACACCTACGACGAGGCCGCCGAGGCCGCGCGCGCCGACGTCGCGTCCTCCGGCGCGGTGCTGGTGCCCGCCTTCGACCACCCCTGGACCATCGCCGGGCAGGGCACCGTCGTCGCCGAGGCGGTCGCCCAGCTCGGCCGGGTGCCCGACGTGGTGGTGCTGCCCGTCGGCGGCGGCGGGCTCGTCTCCGGCGCCTGCGCGTGGCTCGCCGGGCACCACCCGCAGGTGCGGGTGGTCGGCGTCGAGCCCGCGGGGGCGGCGAGCATGGGGGCCGCGCTGCAGGCGGGCCGACCCGTGGCGCTGGCCGAGCTCGACTCCTTCGTCGACGGTGCCGCGGTACGCACCGTGGGGGCGAGCACCTTCCCGCTCGTCCGCGACGCGGGGGCGGAGGTCGTCTCCGTGCCCGAGGGCCAGGTGTGCGTGGAGATGCTGGCGATGTACCAGACCGACGGCATCATCGCCGAGCCCGCCGGCGCGCTCGCCGCCGCCGCGCTGGGCGACCCGGTGCGCCTCGACCCCGGGCAGACGGTGCTGAGCATCGTCTCCGGCGGCAACAACGACGTCTCCCGCTACGGCGAGATCATCGAGCGCGCCCTGGTCCACGAGGGCCGCAAGCACTACTTCCTGGTCGACTTCCCGCAGGAGCCCGGGGCGCTGCGCGGCTTCCTCGACGACGTCCTCGGCCCCGACGACGACATCACCCTGTTCGAGTACACCAAGCGCAACAACCGCGAGTTCGGGCCGGCCCTGGTCGGCATCGAGCTCGGCCACCCCGACGACCTGGGTGCGCTGCTGGCGCGCATGGAGCTGGCCCCGCCCGACGTGCGGCCCATCCCGCCCGACGACCCGCTGTTCCGCTTCCTGCTCTGACCCCGCCGCGTCCTCACCGCCGGCCCGCGCCGCGGGTGAGACGACGTTGACGACAGCGTCACCGCGTGACGCGTGACCGCAACACCCGGTCCCTACCTTTCGGTCCGCACCAGCTCGGGTGCCCCGCACAGGAGGACCAGATGACCGCCGTCGACAGCAGGCCGACCGGCTACACCCGGCCACGGCCGCACCACATCTTCGGGTGGGACGCGGAGGACACGGCCGCGTGGGAGGCCGGCGGCAAGGACGTCGCCCGCCGCAACCTGCTGTGGTCCGTCGTCACCGAGCACGTCGGCTTCTCGATCTGGTCCATCTGGTCGGTGCTGGTGCTGTTCATGCCCAACGCCGTCTACGGCCTCGACGCGCCCGGCAAGTTCTACCTCGTCGCGCTGCCCACCCTGGTCGGGGCGCTGCTGCGGGTGCCCTACTCGGTGGCCACCGCCCGCTTCGGCGGTCGCAACTGGACGGTCTTCAGCGCCCTTGTGCTGCTGGTGCCCACCGCCCTCGCGCTGTGGTTCACCGCGGGAGCGACGAAGGACGACCACCCCAGCTACACCACCCTGCTCGTCATCGCGGCCGTGGCCGGGGTCGGCGGCGGCAACTTCGCCTCGTCCATGACGAACATCAACGCGTTCTACCCGCAGCGCCTCAAGGGGTGGGCCCTGGGCCTCAACGCCGGCGGCGGCAACATCGGGGTGCCCGCGGTGCAGCTGGTGGCCCTGCTCATCATCGCCCTGACCACCCCGGCGAACCCGACGATCCTGTGCGCGGTCTACCTCGTCGTGATCGCGCTGGCCGCGCTGGGCGCCGCGCTGCACATGGACAACCTCGACGACCAGCGCTCGGACCTGCGCTCGATGGGCCGGGTGCTGCGCACCTCGGACGCGTGGGTCATCGCGCTGCTCTACATCGGCACCTTCGGGTCGTTCATCGGGTTCAGCTTCGCCTTCGCCCAGATCCTGCAGATCGGGTTCCTGGCCGACCTGAACACCGGCCTCGACGCGGCCGACCCGGCACGGGTCGCCAACGCCGGCAAGGCCTCCCTGCACGCGGCGCAGATCGCCTTCCTCGGGCCCCTGCTCGGCTCGCTGGCCCGCCCGCTCGGCGGCAAGCTGGCCGACCGGCTCGGCGGGGCCCGGGTCACGCTGTGGTCCTTCGTGGCCATGGTCGTCGCCATCGGCGTGGTCGTCGCGGCCAGCACCTCGGCCGACGGTGCCGGCGGGGTCGCCCGGGGCGGCACCCTGGCGCTCTTCCTCGTCGGGTTCATCGCCCTGTTCCTCATCACCGGCATCGGCAACGGGTCGGTCTACAAGATGATCCCCGGCATCTACGCCGCCCGGTCGCGCGCCCTGCTCGACGCGGGCGGCACCGAGGCCGAGGCCGGCGCGTGGTCGCGCGCCATGTCCGGCGCGCTCATCGGGTTCGCCGGCGCGATCGGGGCGCTGGGCGGGGTGGCCATCAACGTGGTCCTGCGCGGCTCCTACGCCTCGACGAGGTCGGCCACCAACGCCTTCTGGGTCGTGCTCGCCTTCTACGTGCTCTGCGCGGTCGTCACCTGGGTCGTCTACCTCCGCCGCCCCAGCGCCGCCGCCGCGGGCCGGGGCCGCCGGGTCGCCGTCGGGGTCTGAGCCCGCCCGCGCCCGCGGCGCCCCTCACGGGGCGCCGCGGGCCGGGGTGACGACACCGAAACGCCACGGCAACGCCCCGCACCACGCGACGACACGGGAGACCCCGACCCTCATGAGCATGACCGCCACGGTGTCCGCCCCGGTGCCCGCCGGGGAGCGCGTGCGGCCCACCGCGGCCGACACCCACTGCCCCTACTGCGGCCTGCAGTGCGCCATGACCGTGACCACCGGTGGCCCCGGCGGGCCCGCGGTCAGCCCGCGCGACTTCCCCACCAACCGGGGCGGCCTGTGCCAGAAGGGCTGGACCGCAGCCTCCCTGCTGCGCCACCCCGACCGGCTGACCAGCCCGCTGCTGCGCCGCGAGCGGGGCGGCGAGCTCACCGAGGTCGGCTGGGAGGAGGCGCTGGACCACGTCGCGTCGCGGCTGGCGGCCCTGCGCGCCGAGCACGGGCCCGACGCCGTCGGGGTCTTCGGCGGCGGGGGGCTGACCAACGAGAAGGCCTACGCCCTGGGCAAGTTCGCCCGGGTCGCGCTGGGCACGTCGAACATCGACTACAACGGCCGGTTCTGCATGTCCTCCGCCGCGGCGGCAGGTACCCGGGCCTTCGGGGTCGACCGCGGCATGGGGTTCCCGCTCGACGACCTCGGCCGCGCCGAGGCGGTCCTCGTCCTGGGCGGCAACGTCGCGGAGACCATGCCGCCCTTCATGGTCCACCTCGCCCGGGCGGCGGAGGCCGGTGGGCTCGTGGTGGCCGACCCGCGGCGCACCCCCACCGCGGAGCGGGCGCTGGCCGGCGGCGGGGTCCACCTGCAGCTGACCCCGGGCACCGACCTGCCGCTCGCGCTGGGCCTGCTGCACGTGGCCGTCGCCGACGGCTGGCTCGACCGCGACTACGTCGAGGCCCGCACGACCGGGTTCGACGACGCGTGGGTGGAGGCCGCGCAGTGGTGGCCCGAGCGCACCGAGCGCGTGACCGGGGTGCCGGTGACCCAGCTGCGCCGCACCGTCGCGCTGCTCGCGCGGGCCCGTCGGGAAGACCGCGGGGCGTACGTCCTCACCGCCCGCGGCGCCGAGCAGCACGCCACCGGCACCGACACCGTCTCCGCCGTCATCGGTCTCGCCCTGGCCCTGGGCCTGCCGGGTCGCGCCGGCTCCGGCTACGCCCCGATCACCGGGCAGGGCAACGGCCAGGGCGGCCGCGAGCACGGCCAGAAGGCCGACCAGCTGCCCGGGTACCGCCGCATCGACGACCCCGCGGCCCGCGCCCACGTCGCCGGGGTCTGGGGCGTCGACCCCGCCGACCTGCCCGGGCCCGGCCGCAGCGCCTACGAGCTGCTCGACGCCCTGGGGCAGCCGGGCGGGCCCCGGGCGCTGCTGGTGCACGGGGCCAACCTGGCCGTGTCCGCACCGCGCGCCGGGCACGTCGTCGAGCGGCTCGGCGCCCTCGACCTGCTCGTGGTGTGCGACTTCCTGCTCTCCGAGACCGCGGCCGCGGCCGACGTCGTCCTGCCGGTCCTGCAGTGGGCCGAGGAGGAGGGCACCATGACCAACCTCGAGGGGCGCGTGCTGCGCCGCCGCCGTGCCACCGCCCCGCCCGAGGGCGCCCGCGGCGAGCTGTGGGTGCTGGCCGAGCTCGCCCGCCGCCTCGGCCAGCCCGAGGGCCGCTTCCCCGACGACGCCGAGGCGGTGTTCACCGAGCTGCGCGCCGCGTCCGCCGGCGGCCCGGCCGACTACTCCGGTGTCACCTACGCCCGCCTCGACGCCGGCGAGGCCCTGCACTGGCCCTGCCCCGGCACCGGCGACGGCCCGGCGCACCCCGGGACGCCGCGGATGTTCCTGCAGCGCTTCGCGACCCCCGACGGCCGCGCCCGCTTCCACCCCGTGCGCGACCGCGCCCACGCCGAGACCCCGGACGCGGAGTACCCGTTGTTCGCCACCACCGGGCGCGTGCTGGCGCACTACCAGTCCGGCACCCAGACCCGCCGGGTGGCCGAGCTCAGTGCCGCCGCGGGCGGGGTGTTCGTGCAGTGCCACCCCGACACCGCCGCGCGCGCCGGGCTGGCCGACGGCGAGCAGGCCCGCGTGGTCAGCCGCCGCGGTGCGGTGCTGGCCCCCGTGCGCTGCGACCCGACGCTGCGCCCGGACACGGTGTTCCTCCCCTTCCACTTCCCGGGCACCGGCCGGGCCAACCTGCTGACCAACCCCGCGCTGGACCCGACGTCGCGCATGCCGGAGTTCAAGCTGGCCGCGGTGCGCCTGGAGCGTGCGGCGTGACCCGCCGGGTCGTCGTCGTCGGCAACGGCATGGCCGCCGCCCGGCTGGTCGACGAGCTGCGCCGCCGCGACCCCGACGGCGCCCAGGTCGCCCCGCTGGTGCTCGGCGAGGAGCCCCACCCCGCCTACAACCGGGTGCTGCTCTCCACCGTCATCGCCGGCGGCCTCGACGTCGACGCGGTGCGGCTCGCCCCGCGCGACTGGCACACCCGCCACGGGGTCGAGGTGCGCACCGGGGTGCGGGTCACCGGCATCGACCGCGAGCACCGCACGGTCACCACCGACGACGGCGGCACCGAGGCCTACGACGTGCTCGTGCTCGCCACCGGCAGCACCCCGGTGCTGCCCGACGTCCCGGGCCTGGTCGACGCCGCGGGCGCCCCTGCGGCCGGGGTCGTCGTCTTCCGCACGGTCGACGACTGTCACGCCATCCTCGACGCGGTCGCCGCAGCGGGGCCGGGGGTGCGGGTGGCCGTCCTCGGCGGTGGCCTGCTCGGGCTCGAGGCCGCGCGCGGCCTGCTCGGCCGCGGCGCGGAGGTCACCGTGGTGCACCACCGGCGCCACCCGATGGAGCGCCAGCTCGACCCCGGCGCCGGGGCGGTGCTGACCACCACGCTGCGCCGGCTCGGGGTGAACCTGCGCCTCTCGGCGTCCGCCGTCGACTACCGGCCGGGCTTCCCGCGGGGCCGGGGCCTCGTGCTCGACGACGGCTCGTTCCTCGCCGCGGACCTGCTCGTCGTCGCCACCGGGGTGCGCCCCCGGGTCGACCTGGCCCGGTCCGCAGGGCTCGCCGTCGACCGGGCCGTGCTCGTCGACGACGTGCTGCGCACCAGCGACCGCCGCGTCCGGGCCATCGGGGAGTGCAGCCAGCACCGCGGCGAGGTCCACGGCCTGGTGGCGCCCGCGTGGGAGCAGGCGGGGGTGGTCGCGGACCTGCTCACCGGGTCCGACCCGGAGGCGCGCTACACCGGCTCGCGGCTGGTCACCCGGCTCAAGGCCCACGACGTCGACCTCGCCGCGATGGGGGACACCAGCGCCGAGCCCGCCGACTCCGGGACCGACGGCCTCGAGGTGCTCAGCCTCGCCGACCCCACCCGCGGTCGCTACGCCAAGCTCGTGCTGCGCGACGACCGCGTGGTGGGCGCGGTGCTGCTGGGCAGCCCCGAGGCCGCCGCCGCGGTCACCCAGCTCTACGACCGGCAGGCCCCCGCCCCGACCGACCGCGTGGGCCTGCTGCTGGGCCGACCCGCCGACGGCGGGCAGGAGGTGGCCAGCCCCGCCCGGATGCCCGGGCGCGCGGTGGTGTGCCGCTGCAACAGCGTGACCAAGAACCAGGTCGTCACCGCGTGGCGCGCCGGGGCCCGGAGCCCGTCGGCCGTGGCCACCGCCACGCGGGCGAGCACAGGCTGCGGCAGCTGCGCCGGCCTCGTGGACGGGTTGTGCGCCTGGCTGGGCGACGCCGAGCCGGCCGAGCTGGACGGACCCCCGGTCGAGGCGGTCGCCGGGGCACAGGAGGGAGCGGCATGAGCAGGACGGTCGTGGTCGTGGGCCACGGGATGGTGGGGCACCGGTTCGTGGAGGCGTTGCGCCAGCGCGACACCGGCGGCGCCTGGCGGGTGGTGGTGCTGGGCGAGGAGGTCCACGCCGCCTACGACCGGGTGGCGCTGTCGTCCTACGTCGGCGCCTGGGACCCCGCGGCGCTGTTCCTCGCGGGCAACGACTACGCGGGGGACGACCTGGTGGACCTGCAGGTCGGGGTGCGGGCCACGCACGTCGACCGGGACGCCAAGGTGGTGCGCACCTCGACGGGGGAGGACCTCGCCTACGACGCGCTCGTGCTCGCCACCGGCTCGTACCCGTTCGTCCCCCCGGTGCCGGGCCACGACACCCCGGGCTGCTTCGTCTACCGCACCCTGGCCGACCTCGACGAGATCCGCACCGCCGCCGAGGCCGCCCCGCCCGGGTCCGTCGGCGTCGTCGTGGGCGGCGGGCTGCTCGGGCTGGAGGCGGCCAACGCGCTGCGGAGCCTGGGGATGACGCCCCACGTCGTCGAGCTCGCCCCGCGGCTGATGCCGCTGCAGGTCGACACCGGGGGCGGGGCGCTGCTGGAGCGGCTCGTCACCGAGCTGGGCCTGACCATCCACACGGGAGTGTCCACCCAGGCCGTGCGCCCGGCGCCGGACGGGCTGGAGGTGGAGCTGTCCGACGGCTCCGTCGTCGGGGCGACCCTGCTGGTGTTCTCCGCCGGGGTGCGCCCCCGCGACGAGCTGGCCCGCGACGCCGGGCTCGAGATCGGGGAGCGCGGCGGGGTCGTCACCGACCTCGGGGCGCGCACGTCGGACCCCGCGGTGCTCGCCGTCGGTGAGGTGGCCGCCATCGAGGGCCGCTGCTACGGCCTGGTGGGCCCGGGCTACGCGAGCGCGGAGGTCGCCGCCGACCGGCTGCTCGAGGGGGTCGCGGAGTTCCCCGGCGCCGACCTGTCGACCAAGCTCAAGCTCCTCGGCGTCGACGTGGCCAGCTTCGGCGACGCGCAGGGCACCACCCCGGGCGCGCTCGAGGTCGTCGTCAACGACGCCGTGGCCCGCACCTACGCCAAGCTCGTCGTCTCCGACGACGCGAGGACCCTGCTGGGCGGGGTGCTCGTCGGCGACACCGAGGCCTACGGCACGCTGCGGCCGCTGGTCGGCCACCCGCTGCCCGCCGAGCCCGGGGCGCTCATCGGCCGGGCCGGGGCCGAGATCGGCCTGGACGCCATGCCCGACGCGGCCCAGGTCTGCTCCTGCAACGCCGTCACCAAGGGCGCGGTCTGCTCGGCCATCACCGACGGCGCGTCCGACGTGCCCGCCCTCAAGGCCTGCACCGCGGCGGGCACCACCTGCGGGTCGTGCGTGCCGATGCTCAGGACCCTGCTGGCGCAGTCCGGGGTGGAGCTCTCGACGGCGTTGTGCGAGCACTTCTCCCAGTCCCGGGCCGAGCTGTACGAGATCGTCGCGGCCACCGGCGTGCGGACGTTCTCCGGCCTCGTCGCCCGCTTCGGCACCGGGACGGGGTGCGACGTCTGCAAGCCGGTGGTCGCCTCGATCCTGGCCTCGACGAGCTCGGACCACGTGCTCGACGGCGAGCAGGCCTCGCTGCAGGACACCAACGACCACTTCCTGGCCAACATCCAGCGCAACGGCACCTACTCGGTGGTGCCCCGGGTGCCGGGCGGGGAGATCAGCGCGGACCACCTCATCGTGATCGGGCAGGTGGCCAAGGACTTCGGGCTCTACACCAAGATCACCGGTGGGCAGCGGATCGACATGTTCGGGGCGCGGGTCGAGCAGCTGCCGGAGATCTGGCGCCGGCTCGTCGACGCGGGCATGGAGTCCGGGCAGGCCTACGGCAAGTCGCTGCGGACCGTGAAGTCCTGCGTCGGGTCGAGCTGGTGCCGCTACGGCGTGCAGGACTCGGTGGCCATGGCCGTCGACCTGGAGAACCGCTACCGCGGGCTGCGCTCGCCGCACAAGATCAAGTTCGGCGTCTCCGGCTGCGCGCGGGAGTGCGCCGAGGCCAGGGGCAAGGACGTCGGGGTCATCGCCACCGAGAACGGCTGGAACCTCTACGTCGGCGGCAACGGCGGCTTCACCCCCCGGCACGCCCAGCTGCTCGCGCAGGACCTCGACGACGCGACGCTGGTCCGCTACATCGACCGGTACCTGATGTTCTACGTGCGCACCGCGGACCGGCTGCAGCGCACCGCGCCCTGGATCGAGGCGCTCGAGGGCGGGCTGGAGCACCTGCGCGCCGTGGTGTGCGAGGACTCCCTCGGCATCGCCGACGAGCTCGAGGCGGCCATGGCCCGTCACGTCGAGGGCTACGCGGACGAGTGGGCGGGCGTGCTGGCCGACCCGGAGAAGCTCTCGCGCTTCGTGTCCTTCGTCAACGCCCCCGACGAGCCCGACCCGACGGTCGCCTTCGACGAGTCCGGGCCCCGCAAGGTGCCCGTGCTGCTCGGCCTGCCCACCGCACCCGGCCCCACGACCACCCCGGAGATGGCCCGATGACCGCGCTCGACGACCGCCCCGGCACCACCACCTGGACCGACGCCTGCCCGCTGGAGCGGCTGCTGCCCGGCCGGGGGGTGGCGGTGCTGCTGCCCGGCGGGGTGCAGGCCGCGGTGTTCCTGCTCGCCGACGGCACGCTGCGCGCCGTCGGCAACGTCGACCCGTTCGCCCGGGCAGCCGTGCTCAGCCGCGGCATCGTGGGGGACAGGGCGGGTGAGCCGACCGTGGCCTCGCCCCTGCTCAAGCAGGTGTTCTCGCTCGACACCGGGCGCTGCCTGGACGACCCCGACGTCGCCGTGCCGGTGCACGCCGTGGCGGTCCGCGCCGGGGTCGTCGTCGTCGGCCCGCCCGGGGACGTGGCGCCGACCACGTCCGGGCGCGCGGGCGGCTGAGCGTGGGACGATCACCACGATGACGGATCCCGTGGCGACCGCACCCCCGCTCGACCCGCTGGCCGGGTTCACCGTGGGGCTCACGGCCGCGCGCCGCGCCGACGAGCTCGGGGCGCTGCTGGAGCGGCGCGGCGCCACCGTCGTCGGCGCGCCCGCCATCCGCATCATCCCGCTCGCGGACGACTCCGAGCTCGAGCTCGCGACCCGGCGGGTCATCGCCGAGCCCCCCGAGATCGCCGTGGCCACCACCGGGATCGGCTTCCGCGGCTGGGTCGAGGCCGCCGAGGGGTGGGGCCTGGCCGACGAGCTGCTGGCCGTGCTCGGCTCCGTGCGGATCCTGGCGCGCGGCCCCAAGGCGAAGGGCGCGATCCGCGCGGCCGGGCTGCGGGAGGAGTGGTCCCCGAGCTCGGAGAGCTCCGCCGAGGTGCGCGACCACCTGCTCGCGGAGGGGGTGGCGGGGGTGCGCGTCGCGGTGCAGCTGCACGGGGCCACCACGCGGTGGGAGCCGTTGCCCGACTTCGGGCAGGCGCTGCGCGACGCCGGGGCGGACGTGCTCCCCGTCCCGGTCTACCGCTGGACCCCGCCCGAGGACACCGGGCCGCTGGACCGGCTGGTCGAGGCCGTCGTCGGCGGCGGGGTCGACTGCCTCACCTTCACCAGCGCGCCGGCCGTGGCCAGCCTGCTCGACCGCGCCGCCACCACCGGGATGCTCGAGCTGCTGCTCGACGCGCTGCGCGACCGCGTGCTCGTGGCCTGCGTCGGACCCGTCACCGCCGGCCCGCTCGACGCGCTGGGGGTCGGGTCGGTGCAGCCCGCCCGGGCACGGCTGGGCGCGCTGGCCCGCACGGTGACCGACGAGCTGCCCGCCCGTGCCGACACCTGGTGCGCCGCCGGGCACACCGTGGTGCTGCGCGGCCAGGGGGTCGTCGTCGACGGGGAGCTGCGGCGGGTCGCGCCGGCGGGCATGGCGCTGCTGCGCGAGCTCGTCCGCCGGCCGGGCCAGGTCGTCCCCCGCGAGCAGCTGCTCGCGGCGCTGCCCGGCGGTGGCGGTGACACCCACGCCGTGGAGACCGCCGTCGCCCGGCTGCGCGCCGCGCTGGGCGCCCCCGGCGTGGTGCAGACCGTGGTGAAGCGGGGCTACCGGTTCCCCGCCGAGGCCCCCGTCGGGATCGCGGTGGGGCGGTGAGCGTCCCGCTGGTGCTCACCGCGCACGGCACCCGCAACCCGCGCGGCGTCGCGCTGGTCCACGCGCTGGCCGAGCAGGTCCGCGACCGCGGCATCGACGCACGCGTCGCCTTCGTCGACGTGCTGGGCCCGACGCCCGCCGAGGTGCTGCGCGAGGTCCCCGGCCCCGCGGTGCTCGTCCCCGCGTTCCTCGCCTCCGGCTACCACGTGCGCACCGACGTGCCCGCCGGCATCGCCGAGAGCGGCCACACCGACGTCGCCGTGACCGCGGCACTGGGCCCGGACCCGGTGCTGGCCCAGGTGCTCGTCTCCCGGCTCGCGGCCGCCGGGCACCGCCCCGGGGACGCCGTCGTGCTCGTCGCGGCCGGCTCGTCGGACCCCCTCGCGCTCGCCGACGTGGCCACCGCGGCGGAGCTGCTCGCCGCCGCGCTGGGCGACGCGCTGTCCGCCCCGGTCGAGGTCGGCTACGTCGCGACCGCGGTGCCCAAGGTGGACGAGGTGGTGGGCCGGCTGCGCGAGCGCGGCCACGACCGGGTCGCCCTGGCCCCGTACCTGCTGGCGCCCGGGCTGTTCCACGACAAGCTCGCCTCGGTGGGGGCCGACGTCGTGGCCGAGCCGCTGGGCCTCGACGCGCGGGTCGTCGACCTCGTCGTCGCCCGCTACCGCTCCGCGCTGGGCTGAGCCGGGCTCAGCCCAGCGCCTGCCGCAGCGTCGCGAGGTCGACGCGGCCGTCCACCGCGAGCACCCCCTCGGCGCGCAGCCGGGCGTGCTGCTCCTCGGCCACCTGCGGGGCGGAGCTGCCGTCGGCGCGCACCACCCGGTGCCACGGCAGGTCGGCCGAGTCCTGCCGCAGGATCGTGCCCACCACCCGGGGTGAGCGCAGCCCGGCCGCCGCGGCGAGGTCGCCGTAGGTGACGACGCGGCCCGGGGGCACGGTCGCGAGCAGGTCCCGGACCCGCTCCACGTCGTCCTCGGTCACGGCCGTCCCGGCTGCCGGTCCCACACCTCGCGCACCAGCGCCGCGGTCCGGTCGGGCAGCTCCAGGGCCACGTTGTGCCCGCAGTCCCAGCGCGCCACCCGCACCCCCGGCCACCCGGCGAGCTCCGGGGCGACGATCTCGGGGTCCATCCGCTCCGCCACGACCACCTCGGTCGGCACTCCGCTCGGCCGGGGCAGGGGCCGGGCCATCTCCGACCACGCCGCCATGACCGCGGGCACGCACACCCGCCAGCCCCACGAGCCGTCCGACCGCTGCTGCAGGTGCGCGGCCACCTCGGCGTCGACCTCCGCCGCGGCCACCCGCTCCCAGGCCTGCGTCCGCTCGGCCCGGGCCGCGGCCGGGTCGGCGAACCGCGGGGGCTGCTCCCAGTCCCCGGCCGCGTGCAGGGCCCACTCGGGGCGCAGCGCCGCCGCCGGGTCCAGCAGCACCAGGGACTCCACCCGGTCGGGGTGCCGGGCGGCCAGGCGCAGGGCGATCGCGCCGCCGAAGGAGTGGCCCACCACGACGGCGCGGGCCACACCGTGGGCGTCGAGCACCCCCAGCAGGTCGGCGACGTGCTGCTCGAGGGTCCACGGGGGCAGCGCGGGCGAGTGGCCGTGCCCGCGCAGGTCCGGGGCCAGCACCGGCAGGTCGGCGAGGTGGTCGGTGGCGAGGCTGCGCCACCGGGCGCCGTGCCCGGTCACCCCGTGCACGGCGAGCACCGCCCGCCCGTCGGGTGCCGGGCCCCAGGTCTCCACGTGCAGCGCTGCGTCCACGGCCCCGAGCCTGCCAGCGCCGCCGCCCGGTCCTGTCGGTGCCCCGTGGTCTCATGCCGGGGTGAGCAACCAGGGGGGCACGGCACAGCGCGCGGGTCGGCGCCGCGCGGCCTTCGTGCCCGCCGCGCCCGTGCCGTCGCCCGTGCACACCTGGTCCGCCGAGGCCGCCGCGCTGCTCGCCCCGCCCGAGGAGCACCGCGAGGTGACGGTGCAGGGCGGTCCCGGGACGGGCAAGACGGCCCTGCTGGTCGACGTCGCCGCCGCGCGGATCGCGGCGGGGGTGGACCCGGGCTCGGTGCTGGTGCTCACCGCGTCGCGCCGGGCGGCGGCCGACGTGCGGGCCCAGCTCACCCGGGCCACGGCCGGGCACGGCGGGGTGGTGCGGGAGCCGCTGGTGCGCACCGTGCACTCCTACGCCTTCGCGGTGCTGCGGCTGCACGCCGCGGCGCACGACGCGCCCCCGCCGCGGCTGATCACCGCCGCTGAGCAGGACGCGGTCATCCGGGAGCTGCTGCGCGGGGAGGTGCTCGACGCCGCGGACCACCCGGGTCGCTGGCCCGCCTCGCTGCGCCCGGCGCTGGGCCTGGTCGGGTTCGCGGGCGAGCTGCGGGACCTGCTGCTGCGCGCCGCCGAGCGCGGCCTCGGCCCGGAGGACCTGCTGCGCGCCGGCCGGGTGCACCGCCGCCCGGAGTGGGTGGCGGCGGGCCGCTTCTGGGCGGGTTACGAGCAGTCGATGCTGCTGCGCGGCGCGGTCGGGGCGGCCGCGCCCCAGGCGGTGGCCCCCGCCCTCGACGCGGCCGAGCTGGTCGTCACGGCCCTGACCGCGTTCGCGACCGACCCGGCGCTGCTGGCCGGGGAGCGCGCCCGGGTGCGGCACCTCCTCGTCGACGACGCCCAGCTGCTCGACCCGCTGCAGGCCGAGCTCGTCGAGGTCCTGGGCCACGGCGCGGACGAGGTGCTGGTGGCGGGCGACCCCGACCAGGCCGTGCTCGGCTTCCGCGGCGCGGACCCGGAGGCGCTGCTGGGCTCCGACCGGCCGCGGGTGCTGCTGCGCGACGGCCACCGCGCCACCCCCGCCGTGGCCGCCGCGGTGGCGTCGGTCTCGGCCCGGCTGCCCGGTGCCGCACCGTCCCGCGGTCCGGCGACGGTGCGGTCCGACGGGCTGCCCGGCCGGGTCGTGGTGCACCGGCTGCGCAGCGAGGCCGAGGAGGCCGCGGTCGTGGCGGACGCGTTGCGCCGAGCCCACCTGCTCGACGACGTCCCGTGGTCGGAGATGGCGGTGCTGGTCCGGTCCACGGCCCGCTCCCTGCCCGTGCTGCGCCGGGCCATGGTCGCGGCCGGGGTGCCCGTCCAGGTCCCCGCCACCGACCTGCCGCTGGCCCGCCAGCCCGCGGCCGCGGCGCTGCTGCTGGTGCTGCGGGTGGTCACCGACCCCGCCTCCGTCACCGCGGAGGACGCGCTCGGCCTGCTCGCCTCCCCGGTGGGCCGCGCCGACCCCGTCGCGCTGCGCCGGCTGCGGCGCGGGGTGCGGCGCCTCGAGCTCGCCGCGGACGGGACGCGGGAGTCCGCGCAGCTGCTGCGCGACGCGCTGGTGGAGGCCGCGGCCCCGGGCGCCGTGGTGGACCCGCTGGTGGGGCTGGCCGACCGGGAGGCCGAGCCGCTGCGCCGGGTGCAGCGCGTCCTCGTGGCCGCCACCGCGGCGCTGGGCCAGGGCGTCGAGCACGTGCTGTGGGCGGCGTGGCGGGCCGCCGAGGCGCAGGAGCGCTGGGTCGCGGCCGCGGAGCGGGGCGGGCCGCTGGGGGCGCAGGCCGACCGGGACCTCGACGCGGTCGTGGCCCTGTTCGACGCCGCCGCCCGCTACGTCGACCGGCTGCCCGCGGCCAGCCCGGCGGGCTTCGTCGACTACCTGCGCGAGCAGGAGCTGCCCACCGACGCCGGCGCCCCCGGACGGGTGGGGGAGGCGGTGTCGGTGCTCACCGCGCACTCCGCCGCGGGCAGGCAGTGGCGCGTGGTGGCCGTGGCCGGGGTGCAGGAGGGGCTCTGGCCGGACCTGCGCGTCCGCGGCACCCTGCTCGGCGTCGAGGACCTCGTCGAGCTGGTCCGCTCCGGCCGGCTCGACGCGCGACCGGGCCGCGGCGCCGAGCCCGCGCCGGTGCTCTCCCGCACCGCGCCCGTGCTGGCCGAGGAGCGCCGGCTGTTCCTGCTCGCCTGCAGCCGCGCCGCCGACGCGCTCGTCGTCACCGCGGTCGGCAGCACGGGCGGGGACACCGACCTCGTGCCGTCGCGGTTCCTCGACGACCTCGCCCCCACCGAGGTCGACGGGGCCGGGGACGCGGTGCCCGACCCGCCCCCGCCGCGCGGCCTGGTCCTCGCCGAGCTCGTGGCCGAGCTGCGGGCCGTCGTCGGCACCGGCCCGGGCGCCGGTCCCGCCGGCTCCGCCGCCTCCCCGGCGGGCCCCGACGACGGCCGCCGAGCCCGGGCCGCCCGGCAGCTCGCCCGGCTGGCCGAGGCCGGCGTGCCGGGGGCCGACCCCGCCGGGTGGTACGGCCTGGCCACCACGGGGGACGACGCACCCCTGTGGTCGCCGGGGGACGGCCCGGTCCGGCTCTCGCCGTCGGTCGTCGACACCCTCGCCACCTGCCCGTTGCGATGGGTGCTCTCGCGCCACGGCGGGGAGGACGGCTCCGCCGTGGCCGCGGTGGCGGGGACCCTGGTGCACTCCCTGGTCGAGGCGCTCGCCGCCGGCACCGACCCGGTCGAGGTGGAGCGGGTGCTGCGGCAGAGCTGGGGCGCGGTCGACGTCGGCGCCCCGTGGTTCGCCGAGCGCGAGCTGGAGCGCTACCGCGCCATGCTCGACACCTTCCGCACCTGGCTGCGCAGCACCCGGGCCGACCTGACCGAGGTCGGCCTCGAGGTGGCCGTCGACGTGGTGGTGCCCACGCAGCCCGTGCCCGAGGACGCGGACGACTCCGGGGAGGCGGCCCCGGCCGTGCCCGACGCGCGGCTCGTCGGGCGCATCGACCGGTTGGAGCGGGACGCGCAGGGCCGCGCCGTGGTGGTCGACGTCAAGACCGGCAAGACCGCCGTCTCGCACGACGACGCCGCCGAGCACGCCCAGCTCGCGGCCTACCAGCTCGCGCTGCGGCTCGGCGGCGCCGTCACCGGCGGCCCGACCCGCGACGACCCCGACGCCCCGGTCGTCCCCGTCGCCGCCCCCGGTGACACGGGGGGCGCCCGTCTGCTCTACGTGGCCAGGCCGGACAAGCACGGGTCGGCGACGGAGCGGACCCAGCCGGCGCCCGACGCCGAGGCGCTGCAGCGCTGGCGCGCCCAGGTGGCCGGCGCGGCCGCGGCCACGGTGGGCCCGCGCTACCTGGCCGTGGTCAACCCGGGGTGCGAGCGCTGCCCCGTGCGCAGCAGCTGCCCCGCCCACGACGAGGGACGCCAGGTGAGCGGGTGAGCGCCGACGTCGTGGACCTCGATGCCCGCCGCGGGCTCAGCCCGGCCGCCATCGCGGCGGCCCTGGGGCTGCCCGCGCCGACGGCCCAGCAGGCCGCGGTCATCGCCGCCCCGGTGGGGCCCGCCCTGGTCGTGGCGGGGGCGGGCGCGGGCAAGACCGAGACCATGGCCAACCGGGTGGTGTGGCTGGTCGCGAACCGCGTCGTCACCCCTGACCAGGTGCTGGGGCTGACCTTCACCCGCAAGGCCGCGCAGCAGCTCACCACCCGCATCCGCACCCGGCTGCGGATGCTCGCCGGGTCCCGGGCCCTGCTCGAGGTGGACCCCAGCGGGGAGCTCCGGGCCCGGGTGCTGGCCGACGAGCCCACGGTGAGCACCTACCACTCCTACGCCGGGCGCCTGGTCGCCGAGCACGGGCTGCGGCTGCCGGTGGAGCCGTCGGCCCGGCTCCTCGGCCAGACCGGGGTGTGGCAGCTGGCGCACCGCGTCGTGAGCACGTGGGACACCCCGCTCGACCTCGACGTGGTCCCCGAGACCGTCACCGAGCGCCTGCTCGGCCTGGCCGGCCAGCTCGCCGAGCACCTCGTCGACCCGGACGCGCTGACGGCCCTTGCCGCCGAGCTCGAGCGGCTGGTGGCGACGCTGCCCGCGGGGGAGCGGCAGCGCGGCGGCCCGACGAAGGCGCTGCGCGACGTGCTCGCCGCCCAGCAGCAGCGCCTGGCCCTGCTGCCCCTGCTCGAGCAGCTCCGGGCGACGATGCGCCAGGAGGGCGTGCTGGACCACGGCACCCAGATGTCCTACGCCGCCCGGGTCGCCGCCGAGCACCCCGAGGTCGGGGAGGTGGAGCGCAGCCGGTTCCGGGCCGTGCTCCTCGACGAGTACCAGGACACCGGGCACGCCCAGCGGGTGCTGCTGCGCGCGCTGTTCGGGGCCGGCCCTGGGGGTCGGGTGGACCGCGGCCTGGCGCTGACGGCCGTGGGGGACCCCATCCAGTCCATCTACGGCTGGCGCGGGGCGTCGGCGGCCAACCTGCCCCGCTTCGCCACCGACTTCCCCCGCGACGACCGCGGCACCCCCGCACCCCGCCTCGAGCTGCTGACCAGCTGGCGCAACCCCGCCCGGGCGCTGGTGGTGGCCAACGGCGTCTCGGCGGACCTGCGGGCGGCCGGGGTGCCGGTGGCCGAGCTCGGGCCCCGGCCGGGCGCCCCGACGGGGGACGTCCGCACCAGCCTGCACACCGACGTCGAGGGCGAGCTGGGCTGGCTCGCCGGGCACGTCGCCGCCCGCTGGTCCGCCGCGGCCGACCTGGGGCAGCCGCCGCCCACCTCGGCCGTGCTGGTGCGCCGCCGCGCCGACACCCGCGGCGTGGCCGAGGCGCTGCGGGCCCGGGGGCTGCCGGTGGAGGTCGTCGGCCTCGGCGGGCTGCTCGACACCCCCGAGGTGCGCGACGTGGTCAGCATGCTGGCGCTGGTGGCGGACCCGCTCGCCGGGTCCGCCGCGGTCCGGCTGCTCACCGGGGCGCGGGCCCAGCTCGGCGCGGCCGACCTGGTCGCGCTGTGGCGGCGCGCCCGGGAGCTCGCCGGGCACACCGGCACCGACGCCACGCCCGGTGACCTGCAGGCGGCCGTGGACTCCGCGCTGCCCGGGGAGCACGCCGAGCTGGCCGGCCTGGCCGACGCGCTGGCCGACCCGGGCCGCCCGGAGCGGTACTCCGCCCGCGGCCACCGGGCCCTGGTCCGGCTGGGCCGGGACGTGGCCGAGCTGCGCGAGCGCTCCGCCCAGCCGCTGCCCGACCTCGTCGCCGACGTCGAGCGCACCCTCGGGGTCGACGTCGAGGTGATGGTCCGGGCCGCCGAGCGGGGCCTGCCGCCCCGCGCGGGCCGCGCCCAGCTCGACGCGTTCGCCGACCACGTCTCGGGCTACGTGGCGGCCACCCCGGCCGCCACCCTGACGGGCCTGCTCGACCACCTGCGGGCCGCCGAGGCCGCGGAGGACGGCCTGAGCCCCGCCGAGGTCGAGGTGTCGCCCGACCGGGTGCAGGTGCTCACCGTGCACGCCGCCAAGGGCCTGGAGTGGCAGCTCGTCGCCGTCCCGCACCTGGTCACCGGCGTCTTCCCGCCGACCAAGCGCTCCTCGAGCTGGCTGCGCAACCCCGTCGAGCTCCCCTCGGACCTGCGCGGGGACGCGGCGCGCCCGGTGCCCGGCGGGCCCGCCGCGGACGGCTCCGACGTCGGCGTCCCCGTCCTCGACGTCTCCGGCTGCACCGACCGCAAGCAGCTCGAGGCCGCGTTCGTCGACCACGAGGCCGCGGTCGAGGAGCGTCGGCTGCAGGAGGAGCGCCGGCTGCTCTACGTCGCGGTCACCCGCACCGAGCACACCCTGCTGCTCTCCGGGCACCACTGGGGCGCCACGGGCTCGACCCCGAAGGGGCCCTCGGTGTTCCTCGACGAGCTGCGCGACCTCGTCGAGGGCGCCGGGGGCGACGTCGAGGAGTGGGCCGCGGCACCCGCCGACGGGGAGGCCAACCCGGTGCTGACCCGGGAGCACACCGCGGCGTGGCCGGCCGAGCCGCTCGGGGCCCGCCGCGACCCGGTGACGGCCGACCTCGTCGCCGTGGCCGCCGCCCTGGCCGCGGCCCCGACCGGTGCGGACGGCGACGACGCGGAGGGCTGGGCCGCGGAGGTCGACGCCCTGCTGGCCGAGCGCGCGGAGCGCCGGGCCCGCCGCGGCGTGGTCACCCTGCCCGGCCAGCTCTCGGTCAGCACCCTCGTGGCGCTGGCCGAGGACCCCGACGCGCTGGCCGCCCGGGTGCGGCGCCCGCTGCCCTTCGCGCCGAACCCGCTGGCCCGGCGCGGCACCGCGTTCCACGCCTGGGTGGAGCGGCGCAGCGGCTCGACCCGGCTGCTCGACTTCGAGGACCTGCCGGGTGCGGCGGACACCGGGGCCGCCCCGGACTCCGAGCTGGCCGACCTGCAGGCCGCGTTCCTGGCCTCGTCGTGGGCCGACCGCACCCCGACCGAGGTGGAGGTGCCGTTCGAGATGGTCGTCTCCGGGGTGCTGCTGCGCGGCCGGATGGACGCGGTGTTCACCGACCCCGACGGCGGGTACACCGTCGTCGACTGGAAGACCGGCCCGGTCCCGCCGCGGGCCCGGCAGGCCTCGGCCGCGGTCCAGCTGGCCGCCTACCGGCTGGCCTGGGCCGAGCTCGCCGGGGTCGGGCTCGACCGGGTGCGGGCGGCCTTCCACCACGTCCGGGCGGGGGTGACGCTCGCCCCGGCGGACCTGCTCGACCTCGACGGGCTGCGCGAGGTCCTGCGCCGCGGCACGAGCACCACCGGCTAGCGGGGCTCCCGGGACACCCGCAGCGCCCACGCCACCAGCGGCACCTGCAGCGGCAGCCGGGCCCACGCCCCCGCGGTGGCCAGCCCACCCACCCGCGGGCTGCGCTGCCACGACCGCGCCATCGCGACGTTGGCGGGGAACACTGCCACGAACAGCCCGGCCGCGGCCAGCGCCGCCGCGGGCCGGGTCCGGGGCGCCGCCACCCCGGCCCCCACCACGAGCTCCGCCACCCCCGAGGCCTGCGTCCAGCGCCGTGCTGGGCCGGGCAGCGACCGCGGCACCATGGCGTCGAACGGCGCGGGCACCGCGAGGTGGGCGGCACCGGCACCGAGCAGCAGCAGCGCCAGCCCCTGCGCGCGGCGGGCCGGGGTGGGTCGGAGGCGGGCGGGGACGGCGGGGGCGGCGGTCACCGGCCCATCGTCGCCCACCCCGGGGCCGGGGGACCGTTAGGGTGGCGCCCCGTGACCACCTCCGCCGCGGCCGCGGGCTGACCCGGTGGCCCAGGGGCCCGGCCGCAGGCCGTCACGGCTGCGGCACGGTCGCACCACCGTGACCGACCGCCTCACCGACCGGCCCGGGCACGACCTCGTCGGCACCATCCGCATCCCGGAGCGCCACGACAGCCCGGTGCGCGCGATCCTCAAGCGCGTGGTGGGGGCCACGGCCGCGCTCGCGGTCGCGGTGCTCACCGTCTACCTCGGCCGCAACGGCTACAAGGACACCAACGGTGACGGCATCTCCTTCATCGACGCCGTCTACTACGCCACCGTCTCGCTGTCGACCACGGGCTACGGTGACATCGCCCCGGTGACGCAGTCGGCCCGGCTGGTCAACATCATCGTGATCACCCCGCTGCGGGTGCTGTTCCTCATCGTGCTGATCGGCACCACCCTCGAGGTCCTGACGGAGCGGTCGCGGCAGGCCCTGAAGATCCAGCGCTGGAGGCAGAAGGTGCACGCACACACGGTCGTCGTCGGCTACGGCACCAAGGGCCGCTCGGCGGTCGCGGCCATGCTGGGCGACGACATCGACCCGGGCGGCATCGTGGTCGTCGACACCGACGCGTCCGTGCTGGACTCGGCCGCCTCGCTGGGGCTGGTGACCGTGCACGGCGGGGCGACCAAGGCGGACGTGCTGCGCATCGCCGGGGTGCCCCGGGCCAAGTCGGTGATCATCGCGACGAACCGGGACGACACCGCGGTGCTCGTCACGCTCACCGCCCGCGAGCTGGCCCCGGACGCGGTCATCATCGCCTCGGTCCGCGAGGCCGAGAACGTGCACCTGCTGCGGCAGTCCGGCGCCGACCGGGTCGTCGTCTCCTCGGAGACCGCCGGCCGGCTGCTGGGCATCGCCACGACCACCCCGTCGGTGGTGGAGATGATGGAGGACCTGCTCACCCCGGACGCCGGCTTCGCCGTGGCCGAGCGCGAGGTGGAGCGCACGGAGGTCGGCGGCTCGCCGCGCCACCTGCCCGACATCGTGCTCGGCGTGGTCCGCGAGGGCGTGCTGCACCGGGTGGACGCCGAGGAGGTCGACTCCCTGGAGAACGGCGACCGGCTGCTCTACATCCGCAACGCGGGCTGACCCGCCCGACCGGGTCTAGGGTCGGCCCGGTGGCAGCACCCCCGGTCGACCGTCCCGTCCTCGACCGGTTCGTCCTCGACAACGGGCTGCGGGTCGTCCTCTCCGCCGACACCACGGCCCCGGTCGTGGCGGTCGCCGTCCACTACGACGTCGGCTTCCGCTCGGAGCCCGAGGGCCGCACCGGGTTCGCGCACCTCTCGAGCACCTGATGTTCCAGGGCAGCGAGAGCCTGCCCAAGCTGGAGCACTTCCGGGTGGTGCAGGGCTCCGGCGGGGTGTTCAACGGCTCCACCCACCCCGACTACACCGACTACTTCGAGGTGCTCCCCTCCGCGGCGCTGGAGCGGGCGCTGTTCCTCGAGGCCGACCGCATGCGCGCCCCGCGGATCACCGCGGAGAACCTGGCCAACCAGGTCGGGGTGGTCGAGGAGGAGATCCGGCTCAACGTGCTGGGCAGGCCCTACGGCGGGCTGCCGTGGATCTGGCTGCCGCCCGTGCTGTTCGACACCTTCCCCAACGCCCACGACGGCTACGGCGACTTCTCCCACCTCGAGCAGGCGACCACCGCCGACTGCGCCGACTTCTTCGACCGGTACTACTGCCCGGCCAACGCGGTGCTCACCGTGGTGGGCGACCTCGACCCCGGCCGCACCCGCGAGCTGGTGCAGACCCACTTCGGCGACGTCCCCGCCCGCCCGGCCCCGGTGCGGCCGTCCTTCGCCGAGCCGCCGCTGACCGCGCCGCGCTGGGGCGTGCAGCACGACGCGGCGGCCCCGCTGCCCGCGCTCGCCGCCGGGTACCGGCTGCCCGACCCGGCCACCGACCTGCCCGGCTACCTGGCCGCGGTCGTGCTGGGCGAGGTCCTCACCGCGGGGGACGCGAGCCGGCTGCAGCGCAGCCTCGTGCAGCGCGACGGCCTCGTCAGCGACGTCAGCGCCGGGTGCGGGCTGTTCGGCGAGCCGCTCGACGCCCGCGACCCGGACCCGTTCGTGCTCACCGCGGTCCACCCGGCCACGACCACCGCCGCGCAGGTGCTCGACGCCGTCGACGCCGAGCTGGCCGTCCTCGCCGCCGACGGCCCCTCGCCCGAGGAGCTGGCCGGGGTGGTGGCCCGGTGGCGGGCGGGCACCTACCGCCAGGACGACCGGGTGGTGAGCCGGGCGCTGGACCTGGGCTCGGCCGAGCTGCTGCACGGCAGGCCCACGCTGGGCGCCGAGCTGCCCGGGCTGCTGGCCGCCGTCACCCCCGAGCAGGTCGCCGCCGCGGCCGCGGCCCTGTCCCCCGACGCGCGCGCCGTGCTCGAGGTCCGCCCGGGGGCGCAGCCGTGACGCGCACGCCCGAGGAGATCGCCACCACGGCCACCGGCCCGCGCCCGCTGCCGCCGCTGGACCGCCAGCGCGTCGCCCGCAAGCCGTCCCTGGCCGAGGCCACGCTGGACTCGGGGCTGCGGGTGGTGGCCGTGCGCCGCGCCGGCGTGCCCATGGTCGAGCTGCGCCTGGTCGTGCCGCTGGCCGGCACCCACCGCACCCACGCCGCCCGGGCCGAGCTGCTGGCCGCCACCCTGACCGCGGGCACCGCCACCCGCAGCCGGTGGGACGTCGACACCGAGCTCGCGGCCGTCGGCGGCGAGCTGGCGGTGGCGGTGGACCCGGAGCGGCTCAGCCTCGGCGCCGCCGTCCTCGCCGAGGGCCTGCCCCGGGCGCTGGAGGTCCTCGCCGACGTCCTCACCGCCGCGACCTTCCCCGGCCGGCAGGTCGAGGGCGAGCGCGACCGGCTGGTGGAGCGCCTCGACGTGGCCCGGTCCCGCCCCGGGGTCGCGGTGCGCGAGGCCCTGCTGCGCCGCGCCCTCGGCGAGCACCCGTCGGTGCACGAGATGCCCGCCTCGGCCGACGTGGCCGCGGTGTCCGCCGCCGCGGTGCGCACGATGCACCGCCGCTCGGTGCTGCCCGCGGGCTCGCTGCTGGTCCTGGTGGGTGACCTGCGCCCGGCCCGCACGCTGGAGCGGGTGGCGCAGGCGCTGGCCGGGTGGACCGCCACCGGCACCGCGACCACGCTGCCCCCGTGGCGGACCCCGCCGCCCGGGCCGCTGGAGCTGCTGGACCGGCCCGGTGCGGTGCAGTCCCAGGTGCGCCTCGTCGCCGACGGGGTGTCCCGGCACGACCCGACCTACCCGGCCGCGCAGCTGGCCAACCTGGTGCTGGGCGGGTACTTCTCCTCACGCCTGGTCGAGAACGTCCGGGAGGACAAGGGCCTCACCTACGGCGCGCACTCCGGCTTCGACGCGACCACGGCGGGCACGCTGCTCACCGTCGAGCTCGACACGGCGCGGGAGACCACGGCGGCGGCGCTGTGGGAGACCCGCTACGAGCTGGGCCGCATGCTCACCGCGCCGCCCACCGACGACGAGGTCGACGCCGCCCGCCGCTACGCCGTGGGGTCGCTGACGATGGGCCTGGCCACCCAGGCGGGCATGGCGAGCAACCTGTCCCGGCTGGTCCCGCTGGGCCTGGACGTGGACTGGGTGCGCACGCACCCCGCCCGGCTGGCCGCCACGACCGCCGACGACGTGCGCGCTGCCGCGGCGCGGCTGTTCGCCCCGTCGCGCTTCGTCACCGTGGTGCAGGGCGACGCGGCGGAGCTCGCCGGCCCGCTCGCCGCGCTGGGACCCGTGGCACAGACCGACCCGACGACCGAGCAGACGACCGAGCAGGAGACGACCGCGTGACCGCCGTGCAGGGAACCACCCCGGGGGACTTCACCCTCGACGAGACGCCGCTGCTGTCGCGGTCGACGACCACGCGGGGCGACGCGGTGCGCCACGACGCCGAGGCCACCTCCCGGAGCTGGCGCGAGGCGTCGCTGCTCAAGGTGGACCGGCGGATGGGCGTGGCCACGGCCGGGGGGTCGCTGGTGCTCACCGACGCGATCGACCACGACGTGCGCCCGCCCGCCGAGGCGGTCGTGCTCGGCGAGGAGGGCGTGGGCGGCGGCCGGGCGGTGTGGGCGGTGCCGGTGCGCGAGCTCGAGCTGTCCGAGGGCCAGGAGCGCAGCGAGCTGCGGGCGGTGGGCGCGCTGCTCGACGACACCCAGGCCGGCCTGCTGACGACGGCGGTGGCCGCGCTGACCTGGCACGCCATGGCCGGCTTCTGCGCGGTGTGCGGCGGCAGCACGGTCCCGCAGCACGCCGGGTGGACCCGGCAGTGCACGGTGTGCGGCCGCGACGAGTACCCGCGGACCGACCCGGCCATCATCTGCCTGGTCCACGACGGCGCCGACCAGGTGCTGCTGGGAAGGCAGAACGTGTGGCCGCAGGGCCGGTTCTCGGTGCTCGCGGGCTTCGTCGAGGCCGGGGAGTCCCTCGAGGCGTGCGTGCACCGGGAGATCGAGGAGGAGGTCGGGGTGACGATCCAGCACCTGCGCTACCTCGGCAGCCAGCCCTGGCCGTTCCCGCGCTCGATCATGCTGGGGTTCCACGCCACCGCGGACCCGTCGCAGCAGGTCGTCCCCGAGGAGGCGGAGATCGCCGAGGCCCACTGGTTCACCCGCGAGCAGGTGCGCGAGGCGCTGGCGCTGGGCGAGTGGGTGTCCCTCGACGACGTCGACCCGGGCGAGCGTCCCGCGCTCCTGCTGCCGGGCTCGATCTCGATCGCCCGCAAGATGCTCGAGGCCTGGGCCGACGCCGGCTGACGCCGGTCAGGCCGCGATCTTGGCCTTGACCTCGTCGAAGGTCGGGTTGGTCGCGGTGGTGCCGTCGGCGAACTTGAGCGTGGGCACGACCTGGTTGCCCCGGTTCACGCCCTCGACGAAGGACGCCGCCTCCGGGTCGCGCTCGATGTCGACCTCGTCGTAGGCGATGCCCGCCGCGTCGAGCTGGGTCTTGAGGCGGCGGCAGAAGCCGCACCAGGTGGTCGAGTAGATCGTGAAGTCAGCCATGCCCGGCTCAACACCGCGGGGCGGCGCACCCTTCCCGGGCCGGTCCTGCATCCACGGCGCCCGCAGCAGCACGAACGGCAGCGCCACGAACAGCGCGACGACGGCCGCGAGGGTCACCCAGGTCACGCCCGCCGACGCTACCGGCACCGCTCCCCGCCGCACCGGGCTGTCGGGCCCGGCTGGGAGGATGGTCCGGTGAGCACGCAGCCGGTCGACGGGATGGACCCGCAGCAGTCCGAGGCCGTCCTGGCCCCGCGCGGGCCGGTCTGCGTCCTGGCCGGCGCGGGCACCGGCAAGACGCGCACCATCACCCGCCGCATCGCCCACCTCGTCGAGCACGGCCACGTCGCCCCGGGGCAGGTCCTCGCCGTCACGTTCACCTCCCGGGCGGCCGGCGAAATGCGCACCCGGCTGCGGGCCCTGGGCGTCGAGCGGGCCGGGGGCGGGCAGGTGCAGGCGCGGACCTTCCACGCGGCCGCGATGCGCCAGCTCCGCTACTTCTGGCCGCAGGTGGTGGGGGACACCCCCTGGCAGCTGATGGACCGCAAGTTCACCGCCGTCGCCCAGGCCGCCAACCGGGCCGGCGCCCCCACCACGACGGAGTCGGTCCGCGACCTCGCCGGGGAGATCGAGTGGGCCAAGGCCTCGCTCGTCGCGGCGGAGGACTACCCGGCCGCCGCCGCCCGCGCGCACCGGGACCCGCCCGGCTCGGCCGAGCAGGTCGCCGCCGTCTACGCGGGGTACGAGGAGCTCAAGAGCGCCGAGCGCACCGGCACCGCCATGCTCGACTTCGACGACCTGCTGCTGCACACCGCGGCCGCCCTGGAGAACGACGAGCGGGTGGCCTCGGAGTTCCGGGACCGCTACCGCTGCTTCGTCGTCGACGAGTACCAGGACGTCACCCCGCTGCAGCAGCGGGTGCTCGACGCGTGGGTCGGCGAGCGGGACGACCTGACGGTGGTGGGCGACGCCAACCAGACGATCTACTCGTTCACCGGGGCCACCCCGCGCTACCTGCTCGACTTCTCCCGCCGCTTCCCCGAGGCGGCCGTCGTCCGCCTCGAGCGCGACTACCGCTCCACCCCGCAGGTGGTGTCGCTGGCCAACCGGGTCATCGGCGCCGCCCGCGGCCGCATCGCCGGCAGCCGGCTGCAGCTCGTCGGGCAGCGCCCCCCGGGCCCGGTGCCCGACTACGCCGAGCACGACGACGAGGCCGCCGAGGCCGCCGACACCGCCCGGCGCATCGGCGAGCTCATCGCCGCGGGCACGCCGGCGTCGGAGATCGCGGTGCTCTACCGGATCAACGCCCAGTCCGAGGTCCACGAGCAGGCGCTGACCGAGGCGGGCATCCCGTACCAGGTGCGCGGCGGGGACCAGTTCTTCACCCGGCCCGAGGTGCGCCAGGCCGTGGGCGCGCTGCGCCAGGCCGAGCAGCAGGGGGTCGGCGCGGCGGGGGAGGACGGCGCCCCGGCCGACCTCGCCGAGACCGTCCGGGCGCTGCTCGAGCCGCTGGGTCTCGCGGCGCAGGCCCCCGCCGGCGGTGCGGCGCGGGACCGCTGGGAGTCGCTGCGCGCCCTCGTCGAGGTGGTCGACGAGCTGCGTGCCGCCGACCCGGCCGCCGACCTCACCGCCCTGGTCCGTGAGCTGGGCGCCCGCGCCGAGGCCCGCCACCCCCCGACGGTGGCGGGGGTGACGCTGGCGTCCCTGCACGCCGCGAAGGGCCTGGAGTGGGACGCGGTGTTCCTCGTCGGGCTGGTCGAGGGCACCCTGCCCGTCCAGCACGCCCTCGGCGAGGGCGGCGCGGCCGAGGAGGCCGCGGTGGAGGAGGAGCGGCGCCTGCTCTACGTCGGCGTCACCCGGGCGCGGGTGCACCTGGTGCTGTCCTGGGCGCTCGCCCGCAACCCCGGGGGGCGCAGGTCCCGGCGGCGCTCGCGCTTCCTGCACGGCCTGGTGCCCGACGACCACCCCGCCTCCCGCCTCGCCCAGCCCGCGTCCGCCGGCCGCTCGACCAAGCGGGGCCGGTGCCGGGTGTGCGGCTCCCCGCTGGTCGGGGCCATGGCCACCAAGCTGGGCCGCTGCGTCACGTGCGAGTCCGACGTGGACGACGAGCTGCTGGAGTCGTTGCGGGAGTGGCGGCGTGGCCGGTCCGGTGAGCTCAAGGTGCCCGCGTACGTGGTGTTCACCGACGCGACCCTGACCGCGATCGCGGAGCAGAAGCCCGCGGACGACGCGGGACTGGTCGCGATCCCCGGCATCGGTGCGGCCAAGCTGGAGCGCTTCGGGGCCGACGTCCTCGCCCTGGTCCGCGGCGAGACCCCCACCCCCGCCGCCGACTGACCGCCCGGTCCGCGTGCCGGCGCGCAGGTAGCCGGCTGCATGCAGCAGGCCCCGCACGGGGCATCACCGCAGGTCGTAAATGGGTTGTGGCCCCCGTGGTCCCCGTCCTACCCTCGACCCCAGCACGCGGGCACCAGGCCCGCCCGGCACGACGAGAGGCAGGTCCAGTCATGGAGAACATCATCTGCACCGCCGCCGTCGTCGATCCGGCGATGACCACCGCTGCCGCCGCGCGTCTGCGCGCCGCAGCACCGCAGTCCGCCCGCGCCGTCCGCCGGGTGCCGGGGGCCCTCCCCGGCGCCGAGACGGCGTACGCAGCTCGCGCGTCCGTGCGCGGAGCCGGCCCCTAGCGGGTCCGCTCCACCCTGGTCACCTCAGGCCACGGACCCGCTGACGACGCGGATCCGTGGCCTCTCTCGTGCAGCGAGCAGGCCGTCGGCACCGCCACCCGACCGCACCACCGCACGCGAGATCCACAGGGAGAGAACGTGACCACCGCGACGACCACCACCTCCGGGACCACGCCCCCGGAGGGGCCGACGGCCCGACGGCTGCCCTGCCGGGTGGCCGAGGACGCCGACCTCTGGTTCGCCGAGTCCCCGGCCGAGCTGGAGCAGGCCAAGGCGCTGTGCACCGACTGCCCGGTGCGCAGCCGCTGCCTCGAGCTGGCGCTGGACCGCGCCGAGCCGTGGGGCGTGTGGGGCGGGGAGATCCTCGACCGCGGCGTCGTCGTCGCCCGCAAGCGGCCCCGGGGCAGGCCACGCAAGGACGCGGCCTGAGCCCGGGCCGCGCCACCACCGAGCACCGCAGAACGATGAGGAGACCGTCATGACCCACGCACTGGCCGAGCAGCTGGCCCGGGAGCGGGTGGCCACCGCGCACGCCCGCGCCGCCCAGCAGCGGCGCGTCGCCGAGGTGCGCCGTGCCCGCACGTCGCAGCGCTGGCACCGGGTGGCCGACTACGCCCGCCGCCGGGCCGTCAGCTCGCTCGGGTAGCACGCCGCAGGTCGCACCCGCCCCCGGCACCGGGGGCGGGTGCGACCGCGCTCAGTCGGCGACGACGCCCGGCGCCCACGTCGTCATGATCTCGCGGAACGGGCCCTCGGCCCCGAGCTGGCACAGGATGCCGACCGAGCCCAGCGTCACCCGGTGGATGAGCAGGTACTGCGGGGGCAGGTTCAGGGCCATGCCCAGCTGGAACTCCTCGCTGCGCACGTCCCCGACCCGGGCGGCCTCGTGCTGCATCCAGGCACGGGTGAAGTGGAAGACCTCGCTGCGCATGGGCTCCACGAAGGGCCCGAGGAAGTCCATGATGGCCTGTGGCTCGACCTCGAAACCCGGGCGCAGGAAGCCTTCCGAGCGCAGCAGCTCCATCAGCTCGTCCGGGCGCTGCTCCATCGCCAGCCGCGTCATCAGACCGAGGGTGTAGGGCAGGCCGTCGGGCAGGTGCGCGACGGCGCCGAAGTCGATGATGATGAGCCGGCCGTCGGGCGCGACCATGAAGTTGCCCGGGTGCGGGTCGGAGTGCAGCAGGCCGATGCGGGCCGGCGAGGAGTAGTGGAACAGGGCCAGGGCCATGCCGGCGTGGTCGCGCTCCTCCTGGGTGCCCTCGGCGATGACCGTCGCCAGCGGGGTGCCGGTGACCCACTCGCTGACGACGACCTTCGGGGCGCTGGCCACCACGGCGGGCACGAGGAAGTCGGGGTCGCCGGCGAACTCGGCGGCGAAGGCGCGCTGGTTGTCGGCCTCGCTGCGGTAGTCGAGCTCCTCGACCATGCGGTCGCGGAGCTCCTGGACCAGGGCCTTGGCGTCGAGGCCGTTCATCACCGCGGAGATGAGGCGGGAGAAGCGCTGCAGCTGGCGCAGGTCCGAGCGCAGCGCCTCGTCGGCCCCCGGGTACTGCACCTTGACGGCGACCTCCCGGCCGTCGGCCCACACCGCCCGGTGCACCTGGCCGATGCTGGCCGACGCCGCCGGGGAGTCGTCGAACGAGGCGAAGCGGTCGCGCCAGCCGGAGCCGAGCTGCTCGGCCAGCACGCGGTGCACCGTGGCCGCGGGCATCGGCGGGGCCGCCGACTGCAGCTTGGTCAGCGCCGCCCGGTAGGGCTCGGCCATCTCGTCGGGCACCGCGGCCTCGAAGACGCTGAGCGCCTGGCCGAACTTCATGGCCCCGCCCTTGAGCTCGCCGAGCACCTCGAACAGCTGCTCGGCGGTGCGCCGGCTCATCTCCGCGCTGACCTGCTCGCTGCTGCGCCCGGCGAGCCGCTTGCCCCACCCCGCCGCGGTGCGGCCCGCGTAGCCGAGCGGGAGGCTCGCCAGCTTCGCGGTGCGCGCGGTGGAGTTGCGGGGTATGTCGGACACGCCCCCCATCATCCCCGTCCGGCCGCGCGGGCGCAGCGTGCCCCGCCCGGCCCGGGCCGCCAGCTCAGGCCCACGCCCCGCACCCGCAGTCGGGGTGCGGCCGCCACGGCCGGCGCGGCACCCCGCCGCCGCCCAGGTCGGCCGTCAGCGTCGCCCCGAGGCTCGCCGGGGCGGGCCCGGCCGGGCCGGCGAGCACGGCCTCGACCTGCGCGCAGGCCAGCGCGGCCGTGGCGCGCAGCGTGCCGGGCCCGGCCGCTCCGGTGCGGCCCAGCAGCTGGGCGGCCACCAGCGGCCAGGCCGGGTCGAGGTCGCGGCGGTGCAGGTCGGTGCAGCGCAGGCACGCGCTGCGCCCGGGCAGCACGAGCGGGCCGACGAGCCCCGTGCCGTCCCGCAGCAGCACCGGCAGGTGCGGCACCCGCGCGGCCACCAGCTCCGCGCACACCCGGGGCTCGGTCACGAGGGCGTCGGCCAGCACCACCAGCGCGGGCGGGGTGCTCTCGTCGAGCTGGTCGGGCAGCCGGTGGCGGCTGCGCCGCACGACGGTGGTGGGCCCCGGCAGCCAGCGGGTGAGCAGGGCGGTGAGCGGGCCCTCGCCGTGCAGCAGGACGGTCGACGGCGGCGCCGCGGTGGTGCGCTGGACGAGGTCGGCGTCGCGCAGGCTCGTCAGCAGCGCCGTCCACTCCGGCGCGGGCAGCCCGAGCCGGGCCGCTGCGAGCCGGCACTCGGGCGCGGAGCGCGAGCCGTCGAGCGAGCGGAGCAGGTCACGCAGCCCCGGGCCGTCCCCGCCGGGACCGAGCTCGAGGAGCAGCGCCCGCTCGGGGTCCCAGCCGACCTGCACCGCGCCCGCACCCCGCGCCACCACGGGCACCCCGGCGCGCAGCACGGGGGCCGGGTCCAGCGGCGTAGGGGCCGGGGCGGGGGGTGCGGACGTCGAGGTCGTCATGGCCGGGGACCCTCGCACACCGCTCCCGCCCGACGAGCCGGTCCGACGGGGTTGTCCACAGGCCCGCCGGGCCGCTCGGGGTCAGGCCTTGCCGAGGATCCGGTTCATCTTGGTGCCGCACACCGGGCAGGTGCCCTTGGCCATCCGGCGGCCGTTGGTCTCGCTGACCTCGCCGTCGAAGTCCCGCTTCTCGCGGCACTTCACGCAGTAGCCGTTGTAGGTGTCGGCCATGGTTCTGTCCTCCTGGAGAGCTGGGAAAGACCCGACCGTAGCCCACGCAGGCCCGTGCATAGGCCCAGGTCGCCGCGCCGGGGGGTCGGCGTCGGTCGTGCGGTCGACGCTCCGTCGGGCCCCGGCGCTAGCGTCTGCGCCGTGCCCGGGACGACCACCCACCCCAGCGGGGAGCTCGTCGAGGTGCGCCGCAGCGCCCGCCGGACCCGCACCGTGACGGCCCGCCGGGAGGGCGACCGGGTGGTGGTGCTCGTCCCCGCGCGCACGTCGCGGGCGGACGAGGCGCACTGGGTCGACACCATGCTGGCGCGGCTGCACCGCTCCGAGCAGCGCCGCCGCTCGGCCGCCGCGCGCTCCGACGACGAGCTCGTCTCCCGGGCGACCGCGCTGGCCCGCCGCCACCTCGACGCCCCGGCCGGGCGGGCGGTGCGGCCGGCGTCCGTGCGGTGGGTGGCCCCGATGCGCAGCCGCTGGGCGTCGTGCACCCCCGCCGACGCCAGCATCCGGGTGTCGGAGACGCTGCGGACCGCGCCGGGGTGGGTGCTGGACTACGTCCTGGTCCACGAGCTGGCGCACCTCGTCGAGCCCGGCCACACCGACCGGTTCTGGGCCCTGGTCTCGCACTACCCGCGCACCGAGCGGGCGGTGGGCTACCTCGAGGGCCTCAGCGCCGCCGCGTCGTGGGGCGTGCAGACCCCCGCCCCCGAGGACGAGGGACCCGCGGGACCCTGAGCCCGGGTCAGCGGGTGGGGGCGGGCCCGTCGTCGGGACCCTCGTCGTCGGTGTCGGGAGCAGCAGGGCCGTCGCTCGTCCCCGGCGAGGCGTCCTCGTCGCGCTCCGCGGCCATCTGGCGCTCGAGCTCGGCGATGGGGTCGTCCCCCGCGACGCCGCTGCGCTCCACCAGGTAGCGCTCGACGAAGGCGGCCGGGTCGTCCAGGTCGGCCGCGACGGGCAGCAGGTCCGGGTGCGACCACACCGCGTCGCGGGCGTCGGCGTCGCCGCGCGCGGCCAGCAGCCGCCACAGCTCGGCCGCCTCGCGCAGCCGGCGGGGTCGCAGCTCGAGGCCGACGAGGGTGGCGAAGGTCTGCTCGGCCGGGCCCCCGCTGGCGCGGCGGCGGCGCAGCGTCTCCCGCAGCCCCTCCGCACCCGGCAGCCGGGAGCCGACGGCGTCGGTGACCACGGCGTCGACCCAGCCCTCGACCAGGGCCAGCAGGGTCTCCAGCCGCTCCAGGGCGACCTTCTGCGCCGGGGTGGTCGTCGGCTCGAAGGTGCCCCGGGACAGGATCCCCTCCAGCGCCGACGGGTCCTGCAGCATGGCCGGGTCGAGGCCCTTGGCCAGCTCCTCGATCGCGGAGAAGTCCACGGTGATGCCGGAGGCGTACTCCTCCACCGTGGCCAGCAGCCGCTGGCGCAGCCACGGGACGTGGGCGAAGAGCCGCTGGTAGGCGGCCTCGCGCGCGGCGACGTAGACGACGACCTCCTGCTGCGGGCGGTCGAGGCCGGTGGCCAGCGCCTCCACCGCGGCGGGCAGCAGGGCGGCGGTGCCGGCGGGCCCGAGCG
The DNA here is from genome assembly GCF_054783215.1 of Rhodococcus aerolatus. Classification (NCBI taxonomy): domain Bacteria; kingdom Bacillati; phylum Actinomycetota; class Actinomycetes; order Mycobacteriales; family Nocardiaceae; genus Rhodococcus; species Rhodococcus aerolatus. Next base: position 40,677 of record NZ_BAAGQZ010000029.1, read on the forward strand.
GGAGGCCGACGTCGGTCGAGCTGAGCACCTCGCCGGCGAGCTGGCCCAGCGCCTGGCCCAGCTGGGAGCCGAAGGCGAGCCCGCCCATCTGACCCATCATCCCGATCATGGGGCCCGCGAGCTGGCGGGCCTCCTCGGGCAGGCCGTCGACCCAGGCCCCGGCGACCTTCGTCGCGACGGGGTCGCACAGCCGCTTCCAGGTGGGCATGGAGTGCTCGAGCCAGTCGGCCGGCGTCCACGCCGCGGTGGTGGTCGCCCCGGCGGGCAGCGTGGTCACGTCGTCGAGCCACAGCTCGGCCAGGCGCACCGCGTCGGCCACCGCGCCGCGCTGGGCGTCGCGGACCGGGGTCACCGTGCCGAGCTGCTGGGTGGCCAGCTGCTTGGCCAGGTCGTAGTTGACCGGTCCCGAGGACGTGCCCGCCGAGGACAGCATCTGGCCGAGCTGGGTGAACATCTGGCCCAGCTGGGAGGGGTCGAAGCCGCCGGCGCCGCCGGGCCCGAAGCCGAACCCACCGCCGAAGCCGCCACCACCGCCCTGGCCACCGCCACCCCGACCGCGGTCGGGGTCGTCGCCGGACGAGAAGCCGAAGGGCTGGTCACTCATGCCCCAACGGTACGCGGGGGGCCCCGCCCGCACGCCCTGCGCGCGACGGTCCGCGCTGCGCCCGCGGCGAACACGGCCGCGGGTGGCGCACCTCGCCCCGGCGGGCGCCGGGCGGGGGCGTCTCTAGGGTGGTCGGCGTGACGCGTCGGACGGTGACCCTGCTCGTGGGCGTGCTGGTCGTGCTGGTGACCGGACTGCTGGGCGGGCTGGTGCCGGTGCCGTTCGTGGCGCTCGGCCCGGGACCCACCTACAACACCCTGGGCGAGGTCGACGGCACCCCGGTGGTCGCGGTCAACGGCACGCAGACCTACCCGACGGCGGGCAACCTCAACATGACGACCGTCAGCGTCAACAGCGGGCTGAGCCTTTTCGGCGCCGTCGGGCTGTGGGCCAGCGGGCGCTACGCCGTCGTGCCGCGCGAGGAGGTGTTCCCGCCCGCCAAGACCGAGGACCAGGTCAGCCAGGAGAACACCCAGGCCTTCCAGCAGTCGGAGTCCAGCGCCGAGGTCGCCGCGCTGCGCTACCTCAAGTACCCCACGGCGGTGACGGTGGCCTCGGTGACCAACGGGTCGCCGTCGGACGGGGTGCTGAAGCCGGGCGACACGCTGCTCGCGGTCGACGGCACGCCCGTCCCGGTGGCCGCGGACGTGGCGGGGACGATCTCCTCGGCCGCCCCGGGCACCACCGTGACCGTCACCTACCGCCGCGACGGTGTCGAGGCCAGCGCCCCGATCACCCTCGCCGCGCGGCCCGACGACCCGTCGCGCGGCCTGCTCGGGATCGGCACCACGGACACCCCGGACGTGCCGTTCACCGTCGACATCAGCCTGCAGGACGTGGGGGGGCCGTCGGCGGGGCTCATGTTCTCCCTGGCCGTGGTCGACGAGCTCACCCCCGGCGAGCTCAACGGCGGCGCGTTCGTCGCCGGCACCGGCACCATCGACGACAGCGGCGCCGTCGGCCCCATCGGGGGAATCCCGTTCAAGCTCGCGGCCGCCCGCGAGGCCGGCGCCACCACGTTCCTGGTGCCCGCGGACAACTGCGCGGAGGCGCTCAGCCGCGCCCCCGCGGGCCTGCGGCTGGTCGAGGTCGACAGCCTCACCTCGGCCGTGGCCGCGCTGCAGTCCCTCGACGCGGGCGGCGACGCGCCCAGCTGCCAGCCGAGCTCCTGACCCCGGGCGGCCCGCTCCGTCAGTCCAGGGTCGCCCGCAGGGCCGCGACGAGGTTCGGGGCGAGCTCGGGGTGCTCCAGCAGCTCGGGGCCGTCCTGGCCCGCCACCGCGGTGGGCTCCTCGCCCCCGGCCGGGCGCAGCTGCAGCAGGCACAGCGCGTCCCCGCCGCGCAGCACGGCGGCCACCAGGCGCGCCTCGCGGCGGGCCGGGTGCCGCGCGGCGTGGTCGATGGCGGCCTGCTCGGCGGACGCCTCGTCCGCCCCCGGGGCGCCGACGGCGTGCGCGACCGCGTCGTCCAGCTCGGCCTCCGCGTCCGGTGGCAGCACGAGGATCTCCTGGACCAGCACGCAGCCGGCGACCGCGGGCGGCCAGCTCAGCCGGGCCAGCGCCGCGTCGAGCGCCGGGGTCCCGCCGTCCTCCGCGCCGGGCAGGCCCTCCTGGGCGACCGGGGTCAGCTCCGCGCCCGCCGAGAGCTGGTCGGCCACTCCGGGCTCGGCCGCGGCGAGCTCCGCCGTCGGCACCAGGGCGAACAGCTGCGGGGGCTGGTCCCAGCCCGCACCGTCGACGAACGTGACGACCTCGCGCACGGCGGTCGAGAGGGCGGTGGGGGAGAGCTGGCTCATGGTGGGCGAGTATCCCCGCGGCACACCCCCCGGCGGCCCCCGGGCCGCTGACCTCGGTCTCGCCCGCGACGGCGGTCCGTAGACTCGGGCAGACCCGGCACGCGGCGAGCGTGAGCGGGCACGAGACCACCAGCGGCGTCCGCGCCGTGCGACGAGCTTGGAGCGTGGCCCGTGGCCGTGCGGCCCCCCACCGGATTCTCTGGACTGTCCCGACGCAGCCGCGTCCTGCTCGGCCTCGGTGTCGCGCTGCTCGTCGTGCTCTTCGGCGGGTCCCGGTTCATCAGCACCTACGTCGACTGGCTGTGGTTCGGCGAGGTCGGCTACCGCGGCGTGTTCACGACCGTCCTGCTGACCCGGGTGGTGCTGTTCCTCGTCGTCGGCGTCCTCGTCGGCGCGGTGGTGGCCGGCGCGCTGCTGCTGGCCTACCGCTCGCGGCCGGTGTTCGTGCCCGTCAGCGGCCCGGACGACCCGGTCGCGCGCTACCGCACCACCGTGATGAGCCGCGCCAAGCTGTTCGGCATCGGCATCCCGGTGGTCATCGGCCTCATCGCCGGGCTGGTCGCCCAGGGCAGCTGGACCACGGTGCAGCTGTGGCTGCACGGCACGACGTTCGACGTCCGCGACCCCGAGTTCGGCTACGACGTCGGCTTCTACGCGTTCGACCTGCCCTTCTACCGGTCCATCCTCGACTGGGTCTTCGTCGCGGTCCTGCTGGCGTTCCTGGCCAACCTGGTCACCCACTACCTCTTCGGCGGCCTGCGCCTGGCCGGCCGCGGCGGCCAGCTGACCCGCGCCGCCCGCGTCCAGCTCGCCGTCCTCGCCGGGACGTTCGTGCTGACCAAGGCGGTGGCGTACTGGTTCGACCGCTACTCGCTGCTCTCCAGCGACCGCAAGGCCCCGACGTTCACCGGCGCCAGCTACACCGACCTCAACGCGGTGCTCCCCGCCAAGCTGATCATGCTGAGCATCGCGGTGATCTGCGCCGGGGCGTTCTTCGCCGGGGTGGTGCTGCGCGACCTGCGGGTGCCCGCGCTGGCCACCGCGCTGCTGGTGCTGTCCTCGATCCTGGTCGGCGCCGCGTGGCCCGCGGTCGTCGAGCAGTTCTCGGTGCGGCCCAACGCCGCGTCGAAGGAGTCGACCCCCATCCAGCGCAACATCGCCGCGACCCGGGAGGCGTACGGGCTCACCGACCAGCAGGTGACCTACGTCAGCTACCCGGGCAACGCGACGGTCGCCCCGCAGGACGTCGCCACCGACCAGGAGACGGTGTCCAACATCCGCCTGCTCGACCCGAACGTGCTCACCAGCACCTTCACCCAGCAGCAGCAGCTGAAGAACTTCTACGGCTTCCCCGACACGCTCAACGTCGACCGCTACGAGGTCGACGGGCAGCTGCGCGACTACGTCGTCGCCGCGCGCGAGCTGGCCCCGAACGAGCTGACGGGCAACCAGACCGACTGGATCAACCGGTTCACCGTCTACACCCACGGCAACGGCTTCGTGGCCGCGCCCGCCAACCAGGTCAACGCCGCGGTCGAGGACCAGAGCAGCAGCACCGGCGGCTACCCGGTCTACACGGTCAGCGACCTGGCCTCGAAGGGCACGATCCCGCTGAGCCAGCCGCGGATCTACTACGGCCCGCTGATCGGCCAGTCCAACCCGGACTACGCCATCGTCGGCGGTGCGCCGGGCGAGGCCCCGCGCGAGTACGACACCGACACCTCGTCGTTCACCTACGACGGCTCCGGCGGCGTGCCCGTGGGCAACCTGGTCAACAAGCTGGTCTTCGCCTCGCAGTACGCGGAGCGCAACATCCTGTTCTCCAGCGCCGTCTCGGACGACTCGAAGATCATCTTCAAGCGCGACCCCCGCGACCGGGTGCAGGCCGTGGCGCCGTGGCTCACCACCGACGGTGACACCTACCCGGCCGTGGTCGACGGGCGTCTCAAGTGGATCGTCGACGGCTACACCACGCTGGACAACTTCCCGTACGCGCAGGCGACGTCGCTGGACAGCGCGACCAGCGACTCCACCGTGGTCAACGCCAACGGGGTGCGGGCACTGCCGAACAAGGAGGTGTCCTACATCCGCAACTCGGTCAAGGCCACCGTCGACGCCTACGACGGCACCGTCTCGCTCTACTCGGTCGACGACAACGACCCCGTGCTCAAGGCCTGGGAGGGCGTCTTCCCCGGGGTGGTGCAGCCGTCCAGCGCGATCTCGGCCGACCTGCGCTCGCATTTCCGCTACCCGCAGGACCTGTTCAAGGTCCAGCGCGAGCTGCTGGCGCGCTACCACGTCTCGAACCCCCTGGAGTTCTTCACCACCAACGCGTTCTGGTCCGTGCCCAGCGACCCGACGATCGAGAACAACTCGGGCCGGCTGAGCCAGCCGCCGTACTACGTCCTGGCGGCCGACCCGCGGACGAACCAGACGAGCTTCCAGCTGACCAGCGCGCTGGTGGGGCTCAACCGGGAGTTCCTGTCCGCGTACATGACCGTGAGCTCGAACCCGGACGACTACGGCAAGATCACCGTGCTCCAGCTGCCGACGGACACCCAGTCGCAGGGTCCGCAGCAGGTGCAGAACTCGATGATCTCCGCGCCCCAGGTCTCGCAGAACCTCAACCTGCTCAAGCAGCAGTCCACACGGATCCTCTACGGCAACCTGCTGACGCTGCCGGTCGGTGAGGGCGGGCTGCTGTACGTGGAGCCGGTCTACATCGAGCGGACCGGTCAGAGCTCGTCCTTCCCGCAGCTGGCGCGGGTCCTGGTGTCCTACAACGGGCAGGTCGGTTACGCGCCGACGCTGGCCGGGGCGCTGGACCAGGTGTTCGGCTCCGGGGCGGGCTCCTCGACGGTGCAGCCCCCGCCGGCCGCGGGCGGCACGGGGGGCACCACGACGCCCTCGACCACCCCGGGGACGACCAGTCCGGCACCGGCGGCGTCGGTCGGCGCGGCGGTGACCGAGCTGAACTCGGCCATCGCGGCCCTGCAGCAGGCGCAGTCCAGCGGTGACTTCTCCGCCTACGGCTCGGCCCTGGCCCGGCTGCAGGCAGCCGTGCAGGCCTACCAGCAGGTGTCCGGCCAGCCGGCGTCCTCGGCGCCGACCACGTCGCCGGTGCCGTCCTCGGCCGCGCCCGCCCCGACCACCCCGGCGCCGCAGCCGACGGGGTGACGCACGTCTCCGGCGGTGCGGACCCGGCGATTTGCTCCCCGGGTCCGCACCCCGGTAACGTTCTCCTTGCAGCGCGGGGTGGAGCAGCTCGGTAGCTCGCTGGGCTCATAACCCAGAGGTCGCAGGTTCAAATCCTGCCCCCGCTACCACCACGAAGGCCCCCGGGAGATCCTCCCGGGGGCCTTCGTCACGCCCGGGACGGCGCGTCGTGCTGGTCGGGTTGGATGGCCCCATGCGACTGACCTGGACCCAGCACGGCGACGGACGCTCGGTGGCCGACGGCGAGGTGGTCCGGCCCGGTGAGCGGCTCACCTGGCCCCGCACCGTCGGGCTCGGGGCGCAGCACGTGGTGGCCATGTTCGGTGCCACGTTCCTGGTGCCGGTGCTGACCGGGTTCCCGCCGACCGCGACGCTGTTCTTCTCCGGGGTGGGGACCCTGGGGTTCCTGCTGCTGACGGGCAACCGGGTGCCGAGCTACCTGGGCTCGTCGTTCGCGTTCATCGCACCCATCGGGGCGGCGACGGCGTCCGGGACGATGGGCGACGCGCTGTTCGGCATCCTCGTCACGGGGCTCGCCCTGACCGTCGTGGGGGTGGTCGTCCTCGTCACCGGGGCCGGGTGGATCGACGCGCTGATGCCGCCGGTGGTGACCGGCGCGATCGTGGCGCTGATCGGGTTCAACCTCTCGGGCACGGCGACGGCGAACGTGGCGAAGGCGCCGTGGACGGCCGCCGCCACGCTGCTGACCGTGCTGGTCGTGGCCGTCGTGCTGCGGGGGTTCGCGGCCCGGCTGTCCGTCCTGCTCGGCGTCGTCGTCGGCTACGTCGTGGCCGCCCTGGCCGGCGCCGTGGACCTCTCCGCGGTCCGAGCCGCCGGGTGGGTGGGGCTGCCGGACTTCGCCGCCCCGGAGCCGAGCTGGTCCGTGCTGCCCGCGTTCCTGCCCGTGGTGCTGGTGCTGGTCGCGGAGAACGTCGGCCACGTGCGCACGGTCGCCCACCTCACCGACGACCCGGGGGTCAACGCCCGCACCGGGCGGGCGCTGCTGGCCGACGGGCTCGCGACCACCCTGGCCGGCGCGGGCGGGGGTTCGGGGACCACGACCTACGGCGAGAACATCGGGGTGATGGCCGCGACCCGCATCTACTCGACCGCCGCGTACTGGGTCGCCGGGGTCGTCGCGATCCTGCTCAGCCTGTCGCCCAAGGTCGGGGCGCTGGTCAACACCATCCCGGCCGGGGTGCTCGGCGGGGTCACCGTCGCGCTCTACGGGCTGATCGGCGTCATCGGCATCAAGATCTGGATCGACAACGGGGTGGACTTCTCCCGCCCGGTCAACCAGCTGACCGCGGCGGTCGCCCTGGTCATCGGCATCGGGGACCTCACCCTCGGGGCGGGTGACGTCGTGCTCACCGGCATCGCGCTGGGCACCATCGCCGCGGTCCTCGTCTACCACGGCATGTCGACGCTGGAGCGGCTGCGCGACCGTCGCGACGGGCCCGTCGTCCGGTGAGACCGGGTCGGCTCAGCGGGGCTCGAGGAGCAGCACCGGGATCACCCGGGGCGCGGCCTTGACCTCGTAGTCGGCGAACCCCGGCGACGCCTTCTTCTGCGCCTCCCACACCTCGGTGCGCTCGTCACCGGTCAGCTCGCGCACGTGGACCTCGACGCTGGCACCGCGGTGCTCGGCCCCGACCTCCGCCGTGGTGTCGGGGTGTGCGAGGAGGTTGTGGTACCAGTCGGGGTTGTCAGGTGCGCCCGCCTTCGACGCGAACACGGCGAAGCCGTCCCCGACCGCCTGGAACACCATCGGGCTGACCCGCTGCGTGCCGCTCTTGCGGCCCGTGTGGTGCACCAGGATCATCGGCGCGCCCTCGAACGGGCCACCCACCCGCCCCTCGTTGGTCCGGAACTCCTCGACCACCTGACGGTTCCACTCGTTCATGTCCATGCGGGGAGCCTGCCACGAAACCCACCCTTGATGTTCGAACACGTGTTCGATAGTCTGGTGGGGTGGGTCGGGTCCTGGAGCTGGGCGAGGTGCGCCGGTGGCGTGACCTGCTGCTGGCCGGGGCGCTGCCCGGTGGTGGGGACGTGGTGGACGACGCGGCCCGGGTGGATCTGCTCGGCGAGCTGGAGGCGGTGAAGTCGGCGGTGTGCGCGGCGCAGGCCGACCTGGCGGTGGCCCTGGACTCCTCGACCCGGTCCCGGGAGGCCACCGCGGGGGTGCCCGCGGCTCGGCGGGGCCGCGGGGTGGGGTCGCAGGTGGGGCTGGCGCGGCGGGAGTCCCCGCACCGCGGCCAGGTGCTGCTGGGTCTGGCTCGGGACCTGCACGCGGACCTGCCGGCGACCCGGCGGGCGTTGCGGGAGGGCCGGCTCAGCGAGCACACGGCGATGCTGGTGGCCCGGGAGACGGGCTGCCTGGACCGGGCGGGGCGGGCGGTGGTGGACGCCGCGGTGTGCGGTGACCCCGAGCTGCTCGACGGGGTGGGGACGGCCCGCCTGGTGGCCGAGGTGCGCCGCCGGGTGTGCGCGCACGACCCGGCGGCGGTCACCCGCCGGGCCCGCAAGGCCGCCTCGGAGCGGCACGTCTCGCTGCGCCCGGCCCCGGACACCATGACCTACCTGACCGCCCTGCTCCCCGTCGCCCAAGGTGTCGCCGCCTACGCGGCGCTGGCCCGGGACGCCGACACCGCCCGCACCACCGTCGGGGTGGCCGGTGGAGGGGACCGGTCGCGGGGGCAGGTGATGGCCGACCTGCTCGTGGAACGGCTCACCGGGCAGTCCCAGGCCGCGCAGGTCCCGGTCACCGTCGAGGTCATCATCTCCGACACCGCCTTGCTGGGGTCCGGGCACGACCCGGCAGTGGTCCCCGGGCACGGGCCGGTACCCGCCCAGGTGGCGCGGGAGATGATCGCCGACTCCCTCGACACCGACACCAGCACCGGCCCTGTCTCGGGTGCAACCTGGTGGCGGCGGGTGTACGCCGACCCCACCGGGCAGCTGGTGGCCCTGACCAGGCGGTCCCGGTTCACCCCCACCGGGCTCGCCGCCCTGCTCCGCATCCGCGACCAGGGCCTGTGCCGCACCCCCTACTGCGACGCCCCCGCCCGCCACGACGACCACGTCCACGACGCCGCCCGCGGCGGACCCACCACCGCGGCCAACACCCAGGGCCTGTGCGAGGCGTGCAACCACACCAAGCAGACCCCCGGATGGACCGCCCGCACGATCCCCGGCGACCGGCACACCGTGCTCACCACCACCCCCACCGGGCACCGCTACCGGTCCCGGGCCCCCGCACCCCCCACCCCAGCCCGCAACCCCCAGACCGACCAGCCCGCGCCGGCCGGCCCGATCACCGTCGACATCATCCGACCCAGCCAGGTCGAGCAGCACCTCGCCGAGATCCTGCTCGCCCACACCTGAGGCCGGTCACGCCGACGTGGTCGGAGCCCGCCGACGGGCGCGCGGTGGTGCCGGGCCCTACCGTCCTGCGGGTGCGTCTCGACGGTGTGACCGGTGCCCGCGTGATCGACCAGGACGAGCCCTGGTCGTCGGCCATCACCCGGGGCGAGTGGGCCGACGGTGACCCGAGCGGCGAGCTGCTCGACGTCGGGGGCCGGGTCGTGCTGCCCGGACTGGTCGACGCCCACACCCACCTCGACAAGGCCTTCCTCGCCGACGAGCTCGAGGAGATGGGGATCGAGGCCGACGGTCTGACCGAGGCCATCGACGCCGTCAAGCAGTTCAAGGAGGCCAAGGGCGCCGACGTCGACGGCATGCTCGCCCGGGCCGAGCGCGCCCTGACGGGCATGCAGCGCGCCGGCACCGTCGCGGCCCGCGCCCACGCCGAGGTCGACCCCGTCACCGGGCTCGACCCCGTCACCGCCCAGGTCGAGCTCGCCCGGCAGTGGGCCGGCCGGGTCGACCTGCAGCTGGTCGCGTTCCCGCAGAACGGCCTCGAGGACGACGGCGCCAAGGAGCTGCTGCTGGCCGGCCTCGACGCCGGCTGCACCGTGGTCGGCGCCTGCCCCTACGTCGACGACGACCCGGCCGCCCACATCGCCTGGGCCGCGGACGTGGCCGTCGACCGCGGCCTGCCGCTCGACCTGCACCTCGACTTCTCCGACGACGCCGGGGACGGCTGGGTCGACGAGCTGCTGCGGGTGGTCGACGACCGCGGACTGCACGGCCGCGTCACGGTCGGGCACATGACTGCCCTCTCGGCGGCCCCGCGTGCGGACGCCGCGCGCCGCGCCGACGGGCTGGCCCGCACCCGCACCGGGCTGGTCTCGCTGCCCGCGACCGACACCTACCTCAACGGCCGGGGTGACGCGCGGCCGTCCTCCCGGGGCATCGCCCCCGTCCGGGAGCTGCTCGACGCCGGCGTCGCCGTCAGCTTCGCGACGAACAACCTGCAGAACCCGTTCACCCCCACCGGCACCGGCGACCTGCTCGACATCGGCCGCCTCGCGGTGCTGCTCGGGCACTTCGGCACGTGGCCCGACCAGCAGCAGGTGCTCACCGCGCTCACCGCCACCCCGGCGTCCGTCCTCGGCCACGCCGGCTGGGGCCTGCACCCCGGGGCGCCGGCGTCCGCCGTCGTGCTCGACACCGACGACCCCCGCCAGGTGCTGCGCGGCCGCCCCGAGGTGTGGGCCGTGGTGCACCGCGGTGAGCTGACGGTCCCCCCGCGCTGAGCCCTGGTGCCGCGGAACGTCGGTGGCCAGGCTGGGCGAGGTGGAGCTCGTCCCGGCACCACCCTCGCCCGCCCTGCAGCCCTTCGTCGCGTCCGTCACCGGCTACCGGCAGCGTGACGGCGCGCCCGGCACCCACCGCGGGCTGCCGTCGCCGTGGCTGACCCTGGTCCTCACCCTCGACGAGCCGCTCACCGTGCTGTGCCACCCGGACCCCACCCAGCCCGGCGGCAGCTACGACACCCTGCTCGGCGGGCTGCACACCGTCCCTGCCCTGCTCGCCCACCCCGGACGGCAGTCCGGGGTGCAGGTGGCGCTGCGACCGCTCGGGGCCCGCGCCCTGCTCGGCCTGCCCGCGGGCGAGCTCGCGGGCCTCGACGTCCGCGCCGAGGACGTCCTGGGCCCCGACGCCGACGAGCTGCGCGCCCGGCTGCTCGCCACCCCCGGCTGGCCCGCCCGTTTCGCCGCGGTCGAGGACGTGATCACCCGGCGCATCGCCGGCGCCGTCCGCCCACCGGACCCGGAGGTCGCCCGCGCCTGGTCGCTCATCACGCGCAGCGGGGGCCGCGCCGCCGTCTCCGCCGTGGCCGCGGACGTCGGCTGGGGGGAGCGGCGGCTGCACCGGCGGCTCACCGCCGAGCTCGGCGTCGGTCCCAAGACGGCGCTGCGGCTGGTCCGCTTCCACGCCACCCGCACCGCCCTGGCTCACCGTGCCGCGCGCGGCGCACCGACCGACCTGGCCGGGCTCGCCGCCACCCACGGCTACGCCGACCAGGCGCACCTGACCCGCGAGTTCACGGCGCTGGCCGGGCTCCCGCCGCGCCGCTGGCTGGCCGAGGAGCACGGCCACCCCGCCGATCCGTCCAAGACCACGACCCCCTGAGCGGAGCACCCTGGCCGTCATGACGAACCCCTCGAGCACCACCGGCACCTGGCCCACCCTGCGCGCCCGCGACGCGAGCACCCTCATCCCCTGGCTCTGCGACGTCCTCGGGTTCACCGAGACCGTCGTGCACCGCGACCCCTCCGGCCGCGTCGCCCACGCCGAGCTGGCCTGGCCCACGGGCGGGGGCCTCATGCTCGGCGACGCCCCGGCCGACCCGGCGTCGGCGGACCCGTGGGCCCTGGAGCCCGGGTCGGCGGGCACCTACCTCGTGCTGCCCGACGCGGCGGCGGTCGACGCCCTGCACGCCCGCGCCGTCGCGGCCGGGGCGACGGACGTCCGCGCGCCGTTCGACACCGACTACGGCAGCCACGACACCGCGGTCCGCGACCCCGAGGGCAACCGCTGGTCCGTCGGCACCTACCCCGGCCACGCGGCCGGCCCGGCCTAGCGGGCCAGCCGCGCCAGCACCTCGTCGTGCAGCCGGCCGTTGGTGGCCACCGCGCTGCCGCCGTGCGGACCGTCGCGCCCGTCGAGGTCGCTGAACCGGCCCCCCGCCTCGCGGACGAGGACGTCGAGCGGCGCGAGGTCCCACAGGCTCACCTCGGGCTCGCACACCAGGTCCACCGCGCCCTCGGCGAGCAGGCAGTAGGAGAAGAAGTCGCCGTAGCCGCGGACCCGCCACACCGCGTCGGTCAGGTCGAGGAAGGCCCCCCGTCGCTCCGCCCAGCCCGAGATCGAGGAGAACGAGAGGCTGGCCTCGCCGAGCCCGCCGACCCCGGACACGGCGAGCCGGCGGGCCGGCCCACCCCCCGTGCTCGCGAAGGCCCCGGCGCCCTCCGACGCCCACCACCGCCGACCGCCCAGCGCCGGCGCGCTGACGACGCCCACCACGGGCACGCCGTCGACCAGCAGCGCCACCAGAGTCGCCCACACCGGCACGCCGCGGACGAAGTTCTTGGTGCCGTCGATCGGGTCGATCACCCACTGCCGCCCCGAGAGCGCCACCTCCCCACCCATCTCCTCCCCGAGCAGCGCGTCCGCGGGCCGGGCGTCGGCCAGCAGCGCCCGCGCCGCGCGTTCCACCGAGACGTCGGCGTCGGAGACGGGCGTCAGGTCGGGCTTGGACTCCACCCGCAGGTCCAGCGCCCCGAACCGGTCGGTGGTGATCGCGTCGGCCGCGTCCGCCACCGCCAGGGCGAGCGCGAGGTCGGCGGCCAGGTCCGGGGCGGGGGTGCTCACGCGGTCCGACGCTACCCACGGCGGTGATCGTCCGCGTCCGATGGGGACGGTCTGGTGTGGACGGGGGTCGCGCGCGGTGGCACCGTGGTCGCATGGCCACGCCCGCTGCCCCCGTCAACGCCACCGCCGCCGCGCTGCTCGGGCTGCTGCACGACGGGCCCGCCACCGGCGGCGAGCTGATCGCCACCGCGCACCTCCGCCACGGCGGCTACTTCGGCCTCACCCGCAGCCAGGTCTACCGCGAGCTGCCCGCCCTGGCCGACGCCGGCCTGCTGCGCCTGGGCAAGCAGGGCGCCCGCGCCAGCCAGCAGTACGTCATCACCGCCGCGGGCAAGAAGGCGTTCCGCACCTGGGTGGCGTCGGGCGCCGGTGAGGTCGACGCGGTCCGCAGCCCGCTCGCCCTGCGGCTCGTCCACGCCGACCACCTCACCGCCACCCAGCGCGCGGACCTCGTCGAGCACGCCCGCGCCGCGGTGGCCGAGCGCGTGGTCACCGCGCGCCGGGCCGTGCCCGCGGCCGAGACCCCCGCGCAGAAGGCCGCGGCCGAGTTCGCGCTGGCCCACGTCCGGGCCCTGGCCAAGCTGGTCGACACCGTCAGCAAGCTCTGAGCGCGGCGGTAGCCTGCGGGACGTGCACCCGGACGTGATCGCTGACCTCGCCGAGCTCGACACCACCCTGAAGACGGTGGAGGCCGTGCTCGACGTCGAGGAGCTGCGCCGCCGCATCGACGAGCTCGAGCAGCAGGCCGTCTCCCCGGACCTGTGGGACGACCAGGAGCACGCCCAGCAGGTGACCAGCCAGCTCTCGCACTCCCAGGCCGAGCTGCGCCGGGTCGAGGCGCTGCGCACCCGGCTCGACGACCTGCCGACCCTCTACGAGCTGGCCGAGGACGAGGGCGGGGAGTCCGGGGCCGAGGCCGCCGCCGAGGCCGACGCGGAGCGGACCACGCTGCGCACCGACATCGCGGCCCTCGAGGTCCGCACCCTGCTCTCCGGGGAGTACGACGCCCGCGACGCCCTGGTCAACATCCGCTCCGGCGCCGGCGGGGTCGACGCCGCCGACTTCGCCGAGATGCTCATGCGCATGTACCTGCGCTGGGCGGAGAAGCACGGCTACGGCACCGAGGTCTACGACACCTCCTACGCCGAGGAGGCGGGCATCAAGTCCGCCACGTTCGCGGTCAAGGCGCCGTACTCCTACGGCACGCTCTCGGTCGAGCAGGGCACCCACCGGCTCGTGCGGATCAGCCCCTTCGACAACCAGGGCCGCCGCCAGACGTCCTTCGCCGAGGTCGAGGTGCTGCCGGTGGTGGAGACCACCGACCACGTCGAGATCGACGAGAACGACCTGCGGGTCGACGTCTACCGCTCCTCGGGCCCCGGCGGGCAGAGCGTCAACACCACCGACTCCGCGGTCCGGCTGACCCACGTGCCCACCGGCATCGTCGTCACCTGCCAGAACGAGAAGAGCCAGCTGCAGAACAAGGTCGCGGCCATGAAGGTGCTGCAGGCCAAGCTGCTCGAGGTGCAGCGCAAGGCCGAGCGGGCCGAGATGGACGCGCTCAAGGGCGACGGCGGCAGCTCGTGGGGCAACCAGATGCGCTCCTACGTGCTGCACCCCTACCAGATGGTCAAGGACCTGCGCACCGAGCACGAGGTCAACAACCCCTCGGCGGTGCTCGACGGCGAGATCGACGCGTTCCTCGAGGCCGCCGTGCGCTGGCGCAAGCGCGAGGTCCAGGCCTGAGCGTCGGGCCCGCGGCGCCGCGGGTCGGGGGAGCGGTCGGCGGGCCCGGCTAGACTCCGAGGTCGTGATCAGCGTCGAGAACGTCTCCAAGTCCTACAAGACCTCCACCCGCCCCGCCCTCGACGGCGTCAGCATGGAGGTCGAGAAGGGCGAGTTCGTCTTCCTCATCGGCGCGTCCGGCTCGGGCAAGTCCACGTTCCTGCGGCTGCTGCTGCGCGAGGACGTGCCCTCGTCCGGCGACATCCACGTCGCGGACTTCCACGTCAACCGGCTCGCCGCGCGGCGCGTGCCCCGGCTGCGCCAGCGCATCGGCTGCGTGTTCCAGGACTTCCGGCTGCTGCAGCAGAAGACCGTCGGGGACAACGTCGCCTTCGCCCTCGAGGTCATCGGCAAGCCCCGCGGCACCATCAAGAAGGTCGTCCCCGAGGTGCTCGACCTCGTCGGGCTCTCCGGCAAGGGCGACCGGCTGCCCACCGAGCTCTCCGGCGGCGAGCAGCAGCGCGTCGCCATCGCCCGGGCCTTCGTCAACCGGCCCCTGCTGCTGCTGGCCGACGAGCCCACCGGGAACCTGGACCCGGACACGAGCCAGGACATCATGCTGCTGCTGGAGCGGATCAACCGCACCGGCACGACCATCCTCATGGCCACCCACGACAACCACATCGTGGACTCCATGCGGCGCCGGGTCATCGAGCTCGACCTCGGCAAGGTCACCCGGGACGAGGCCAGGGGCGTCTACGGCGTCGGTCGCTAGACCGCGCGACGACCCCGCCCCCGGCCCCACACCACTGCTAGGAGCTCCCACCCCATGCGTCTGTCCTTCGTGCTCAGCGAGGTCCTCACCGGCCTGCGCCGCAACATCACCATGACCCTGGCGATGATCATCACCACCGCGATCTCGCTGGGCCTGCTCGGCGGCGGGCTGCTCGTCGTCCAGATGACGAACAAGACCGAGAAGATCTACTTCGACCGCGTCGAGGTGGCCGTCTTCCTCACCAACGACGTCTCCGGCGGCGACCCGGGCTGCACCGGCCCGATCTGCGCCGCGCTGCGCAGCCAGCTCGAGGGCACCCCCGGGGTCCAGTCGGTGCAGTACGAGAGCCGGGCCGACGCCTACACCCGCTTCCAGGAGGTGTTCGCCAACCAGCCCGAGCTGGTCCAGCTGGCCCGCCCGGAGTCGCTGCCCGCGTCCTTCCGGGTGCGGCTGACCGACCCGCAGCGCTTCGCGGTCATCCAGGAGCAGTTCGCCACCCAGCCGGGCGTCGACCGCGTCGTCGACCAGGCCGACCTGGTGCAGCGGCTGTTCTCCGTGCTGGGCGGGGTGCGCAACGCCGCCTTCGCCATCGCGGTGGTGCAGGCCATCGCCGCGCTGCTGCTCATCGCGAACATGGTCCAGATCGCCGCCTACACCCGGCGCACGGAGGTGGGGATCATGCGCCTGGTCGGGGCGACCCGGTGGTACACGCAGCTGCCGTTCCTGCTCGAGGCCATGGTGGCCGGCGTGATCGGCTCGCTGCTCGCGGTGGGCGGGCTGTTCGCGGCGAAGTCGCTGTTCATCGACAACGTGCTCTCCGACCTGTACTCGTCGAACATCATCGGCCAGATCACCACGGCGGACGTGGTGCTCGTCGCCCCGGCGCTGGTCGCCGCGTCGGTGGTGCTCTCCGGGATCACCGCCTACGTCACCCTGCGCCTCTACGTGCGGCAGTAGCGCCTGCGCGGATCCGGCCGGGTGGACGTGCGTGGGATGATGGAGCCATGAGGGAGAAGGGGCGCAAGGTCATCGCGTCCAACCGCAAGGCGCGCCACAACTACACCGTGCTCGACGTCTACGAGGCCGGGGTGGTGCTGGTCGGCACCGAGGTGAAGAGCCTGCGGGAGGGCAAGGCGTCGCTGGTGGACGCGTTCGCGACCGTCGACAGCGGCGAGGTGTGGCTGCGCGGCTTGCACATCCCGGAGTACACGCAGGGCACGTGGACCAACCACACCCCGCGGCGCACCCGCAAGCTGCTGCTGCACCGCAGCGAGATCGAGCGGCTCGTCGGCAAGACCCGCGAGGGCAACCTCACCCTCGTCCCGCTGTCGATGTACTTCTCCGACGGCAAGGTCAAGGTGGAGCTGGCGCTCGGCCGGGGCAAGCAGGCCCACGACAAGCGCCACGACCTCGCCCGCCGCGACGTCGAGCGCGAGGTGACCCGCGAGCTGGGCCGCCGCGTGAAGGGCATGCGGTCCTGAGCGCACCGGGCCCGGCCACCGACGCGGACGTCCGGGGCTGGGTCGACGCGCTGGGCCTGCCCGGTCTGGTCGACCTGCACACCCACTTCCTGCCCGAGCGGGTCATGGCGAAGGTGTGGGACTACTTCGAGCACGCCCACACCCACTACGGCACCGCCTGGCCGGTGCAGTACAAGCTGCCGGTGCCCGAGCGCCTCGCGCTGCTGCGCGGCTGGGGCGTGGGGACGTTCGCCCCGCTGGTGTACCCGCACAAGCCGGGCATGGCGGAGTGGCTCAACGACTGGGTGGCGGGGTTCTCCGCCGCGACGCCGGACGCCGTCCCCACCGCCACGCTGTTCGCCGAGCCCGGCGCCGACCGGTACCTGGGCCGGGCGCTGGACGCCGGCGCCCGGGTGGTCAAGGTGCACGTGCAGGTGGGCGGGTTCGACCCCCGCGACCCCGTGCTCGACGCCGCGTGGGGTGTGCTGGCCGAGCGGGGCACGCCGGTGGTGATCCACTGCGGGCACGGGCCCATCCCGGGCGCGCACACCGGGATCGACGTGTTCGCCGAGGTCCTGGGGCGCCACCCGGCGCTGACGGCGGTCATCGCCCACGCCGGCATGCCGGACTACGAGGCGGCGTGGGGGCTGGTCGAGCGGTTCGACCGGGTCCACCTGGACACGACGATGGTGGGCACCCCGTTCGTCGAGGCCATGATGCCGCTGCCGCAGAGCTGGGTGCGGCGGCTCGTCGAGCACCCCGACCGGGTGGCGCTGGGTACCGACTTCCCCAACATCCCCTACGACTACGCCACCCAGCTGCGCGCGATCGCCGGCTGGGCGGCCGCCGACGACCGGCTCGGGGAGGCGTTCCTGCGCGCGGTGCTGCACGACACCCCAGCGCGCCTGCTCGGGCTGTAGCCCGTGCTCGCGGGACTGCTGGGGCTGCTCGCCGCCCTGGGCTACGGGGTGAGCGACTTCGTCGGCGGGGTCGCCGCGCGCAAGGTCGCCGCGCTGCGGGTGGTGGTCGTGTCCTACCCGTTCTCGGTGGTCCTCGTCGCGGCGCTGCTGCCGTTCGTCGGCGGCCGCGTCACGGTCGGGTCCCTGGTGTGGGGCGGCCTGGCCGGGGTCGTGGCCGGGGTGGCGGTGTGGTCGTTCTACGTCGCGCTCGGGGCCGGGCCGATGAGCGTGGTCTCCCCGCTGACGTCGGTGCTGGTGGTGGCTCTGCCGGTGGCGGCGGGCATCGCGCTGGGGGAGCGGCCCTCGGCGCTCGCGCTCGTCGGAGCCGTGGTGGCGGTGGTGGCCGTGGCGCTCGTGAGCCGGGAGCCGGGGACGGTCGCCGGCGAGCAGAAGCCCTTCACCCGGCACGTCGCGCTGCTCACGGTGGTCTCCGGGGTCGCCTTCGCCGGGTACTTCGTGCTGCTCGACCGGGTCGAGAGCGGGACCGGACTCGGCCCGCTGCTGGTGTCGCGGGTGACGGCCAGCCTGGTGGTGCTGGCCGCGCTGGCGCGCAGCTCGGACCGGGCGGTGGTGCGCGGCCGGGTGCTGGCGCTGGCCCTGCTGGCGGGGGTGCTCGACGTGGTCGCCAACGTCGCGTTCCTCTACGCCCTGCAGGCCGGGTACCTCTCGCTGGTGAGCGTGGTGACGGCGCTGTACCCGGCGGCGACGGTGCTGCTGGCCACGGTGGTCCTCGGCGAGCGGACCGGGCGGGTGCAGGTGGTCGGGATGGGCCTGGCCGCGGCCGCCGTCGCGCTGATCGCGTCGCAGGGATGATCCTGACGGGCGCGGGGGTTACAGTGGGCAGTCCCGGCGACGGTCGTCGGGCGCGTACGGGGATGAACGGTTTCGACTTCGTACGGTGATCCAGGGGAAGCGTGCCGGTGCAGGCAACCGACCACCGTGAGCGTCGTTGCAAACATATAAGCGCCGACTCCAGTCAGCGCGAGTTCGCCCTCGCCGCCTGAGCGAGTAGCGACTCTGTCAGACCGGGTGTGCCCTCGCCCCGGACCCTGGCATCGACTAGAGGGCTCTTACCCGGCGGATCGGCCACGGACCCGCCGGGGACATCACACAGTGGCTGGGATCGTCATCCTGACTCGTCCGCGTGATCAGGAGATCCGAGCAGAGACGTAGCGGACTGCGCACGGAGAAGCCCTGGTGACGCGACGGAGGACCCGGGTTCGATTCCCGGCATCTCCACAGGCACGACCGACGAGGGCCCCACCTGGAGGTGGGGCCCTCGTCGCGTCACGACCGGGGTCAGCTGAGCCCGTCGCGCAGCTCGCGGCGCAGGATCTTGCCGGCCGCCGACACCGGGATGGTGTCCACCAGCCGTACCTCGCGGAGCTTCTTGTATGGCACCACCTGGGCGTTGACGAAGGCCATGAGGTCCTCCGGCGTCGTCGTCGCGCCCGGGGCCAGGGCCACGAAGGCCACCGGCAGCTCGCCGGCCTCGTCGTCGGGCCGGCCGACCACCGCGGTGTTCGCCACGTCGGGGTGGGTGAACAGCAGCTCCTCGAGCTCGCGGGGGAACACGTTGTAGCCCTTGTAGAGGATCATGTCCTTGGCGCGGTCGACGATGGCCAGGTAGCCGTCGTCGTCGATCGTCCCGATGTCGCCGGTGCGCAGCCACCCGTCGCGCAGCACCTCGGCGGTGGCGTCGGGCCGGCCGCGGTAGCCGCGCATCACCTGCGGGCCCTGGATGGCGACCTCGCCGCGCTCGCCCGCGGGGACGTCGGCGAAGTCCGCGTCGACCAGCCGGATCTCCGTCCCCGCGATGGGCAGCCCGACGGTGCCGGCCCGCCGCTCCCCCGAGCGCCACGCCGGGTTCAGCGTCGCGGCCATCGTCACCTCGGTCAGGCCGTAGCCCTCGCAGACCACCGCGTCGGGGAAGCGCTCCTGCAGCGCCTCGAGCACGGTCACCGGCAGCGGCGCCGCCCCCGAGTTCAGACCGCGGACGCCCGAGAGGTCCCGGGTGGCGATGTCGGGGTGGCGCAGCAGCGCGACGAACACCGGCGGGGCGCCGCCGATCATCGTGGCCCCGCACGCCTCCAGCCCGGCCAGGAACGCCCCCGGCTCGAAGCGCTGCTGGATCGTCGTCGAGAACCCCGTCAGCACCGGGACCGACAGGTAGCCGATGACGCCCATGGCGTGGAACCACGGCGTCAGGTTGACCGTGGCCCCGGTGCCGATCCGGGTGGGCCACTCCTCGACGCTGCCGACCTGCTCGGCGACGAGCCGGCCGTCCTCGACGGTGACCGTCACCCCGCCGTTCCAGGCCGCCGACTGCAGCACGTTGGTCAGCACCATCGTGTGGGTGAGCTCGACGCCCTTGCTGCGCCCGGTGGTGCCGCCGGTGTAGGCGACGTGCGCGATCGTGGCGGCCGGGTCCAGCTCGGGGTCGGGCGCCGTGGTGTCCTGGCCCGCGACGAGCTCGGCCAGGGTGACCGAGTCGGGCAGCTCGGCGTCGACGGTGACGACGAGGCGGGCGGGGATGGCGCCGCGCACCGCCTGCAGCGCCTGGGCGACCGGACCCCAGGTGACGACGGCGACCGCGCCGGCGTCGGCGAGCTGGGCGGCGAGGTCGGGCGGGGGCAGCAGCGGGTTGGTCGGGCTGAACACGGCTCCCGCCTGCAGCACGCCGTAGTAGACGCCGGGGTACTCCAGGCAGTTCGGCATGTGCACGGCCACCACGTCACCGGGGGAGACGCCGCGGGCCCGCAGCCCGTTCGCGACCTGCGCGGCCTGCGCGCCGAGCTCGGCGTAGGTGAGCGTGCGGTCGTCCTGGGTGTAGGCGACCCGGTCCCCCCACTGCGCGGCGGCGCCGCGGACGACGGCGGCCACGTCGACCGACGGGACCTCCAGGTGCTCCGGCAGTCCGGGCGGGCTGGTGCGGGTCGCGGTCGTCACGGGCCACCTCCTGGCGGGCGGCTCGTCGGTGAGCCGCATCACGCCCAGGCTAGCGCCGACGGGCCCGGGAGCGCGTGCTCCCGGGCCCGTCGTGCGCGGTGGGTCAGGCGGCGTCGGTCAGCGTCGCCAGGTCCTCGTCGGACAGCGTCAGCCCGGCCGCGCCCAGGTTGTCCTCGAGGTGCTCGACCGAGCCGGTGCCCGGGATGGGCAGGTTCACCGGCGAGGACTGCAGGATCCAGGCCAGGGCGACCTGCGACGGCGAGGCGCCGGTGCGGGAGGCGATCTCGTCGACCGGCCCGCCCTGCTTCGCCAGCTCGCCGGCGGAGACCGGGGCCCACGGGATGAAGCCGATGCCGTTGGCCGCGCAGTAGCGCGCCACCTCGGCGTCGGTGCGGTCGGTCAGGTTGTACCGGTTCTGCACGGTGGCCACGGTGAAGAACTCCCCGGCGGCCTTGATCTCGTCGACCGAGACCTGGGAGAGGCCCAGCGCCTTGACCTTGCCCTCGGACTGCAGGTCGCGCAGCGTCGAGAACTGCTCCTCGCGGTCGACCTTGGGGTCGATGCGGTGCAGCTGGAACAGGTCGAGGGCGTCGACCCCGAGGCGCCGCAGGCTCTTCTCGGCCTGCTGACGCAGGTACTCCGCGCGGCCCAGCGGGATCCACTGGTCGGGCCCGGTGCGGGTCAGCCCGGCCTTGGTGGCGATGACGAGGTCGTCGGCGTAGGGGTGCAGCGCCTCGCGGATGATCTCCTCGGAGACGTCGGGGCCGTAGGAGTCGGCGGTGTCGATGAGCGTCACGCCGAGCTCGACGGCGCGGCGGAGCACGGCGCGGGCGGTCTCGCGGTCGGCGGGCTCACCCCAGACGCCCTCACCGGTGATGCGCATGGCGCCGAAGCCCAGGCGGTTGACCGGGCCGACGCCCGGGATGTCGAAGGAGCCGCTGGCGGCGGCGTCCGGTGCGGTGGTGGTCGAGGTCATGCCCGGTGCAACGGGGGCGGGCGCCCGGCTTGTTCCACGCCGTCCGCACGGCCGAGCGCCGGTGTGTCGCGGCCCCAGGGGGCGGGACCCGCGCGACACACCGGCGCTCGGCGGGCGGCTACCCGGTCGCGCCGCTGAGGTCGTAGACGGTGCTCGACCCGACGGTGGTGGCGGTGAAGGTGGAGCTCACCCACTGGCTGATCTCCGACGCGGTGCTGCCACCGCCCCCGCCCCCGGCACCGCCGCCGGCCACGTAGTAGGTGACCTGGTGGGCGGCGACCAGGGCCTGGAACTGCGCCAGGGTCGGGGTGGGGTCGGAGCTCCAGCCGCCGATGGCGATCACCGCGGTGCCGCTGGCCAGCTCCATCGTGGCCGCCGACTGCGAGCCGTCGGTGGCCGCGGACCAGGTGGTGGTCGTCGAGGACAGCAGCGAGGCGAGCTCGGTGTCGGCGGTCTGCCCGCCGGAGCCGTTGCCGGACCCGCCGGAGCCGTTGCCGGACCCGCCGGCGCCGTTGCCGGACCCGCCGGCGCCCGCCCCGGTGGGTGCGGTGCCACCCGAGGGTGGTGCACCCTGTGTCCCGCTTCCGCCGGCGCCGGACGGGGCCGTCCCGGACGGGGCCGTCCCGCCGCCCGGGGCCGTCCCGCCGCCGCCGGTGGGCGCCCCGCCGCCCGCGCCACCCGTGTCGGCCACTGCTCCCGTCGGCCCCGCGGTGGGGATGGAGCCGCCGTGCGGGGTCGCGGCGGTGGCGACCGCGTAGGCCGCGGTGCCCGCCAGGCCGGACAGCACCCCGACCAGCAGGGCCGCGACCGTCAGCCGTCGCAGTCCGGCGAGCGAGCCGGCGACGAGGCCGACCGCACCCAGGACCGACCCGACGAGGACCACCCAGCGCAGCTCCGGGTGCCACGAGGCGTCGCGCGCCAGCAGGACGACGCTCCACCCGCCCGCGGCCAGGACCAGGGCGGCCAGGCCTGTGCGGGAGGCCACGCGGTCACGCCGGGCCCACAGCGCGGCGCCGCCGACGCCGAGGACACCGCCGATCGCCGGGGCCAGCGCCACCGTGTAGTACGGGTGCACCGTGCCGGACATGTAGCTGAAGACCAGGCCGGTCACCAGCAGCCAGCCGCCCCAGAGCAGCAGCCCGGCACGCGCCGGGTCGGTGCGGGGCGCACGGCCGCGGACCACCAGGCCCAGCACCAGCGCGAGCAGGGCGGCGGGCAGCAGCCACGAGATCTCGATGCCCATCTCGGAGCCGAACAACCGGTCCAGCCCGGTCGCGCCACCGAACGACGACCCGGCCGCGGCGGTCGAGCCGCCACCACCGCCCCCGTTGCCGGCGCCCCCGAGGATCCGGGCCAGGCCGTTGTAGCCCAGCACCAGGTCCATGACGGTGTTGTCCGTCGAGCCGCCGATGTAGGGCCGCGCGTCCGCGGGCCACAGCTGCACGGTGAGCACCCACCAGCCGGCCGAGACCACCAGGGCCGCAGCCGTACCCAGCAGGTGGCCGAGGCGGCGGCGCAGCGAGGTGGGGGCCGCGACGAGGTAGGTCAGGCCGAACGCGGGCAGCACGAGCAGGCCCTGCAGCATCTTGGTCAGGAACGCGAGGCCGAGCAGGACCCCGGCCAGGGCGAGCCAGCGTCCGCTCGCCCGCGGCAGCGCCCGGACCACGGCGTACCCGGCCGCGGTCATGAGCAGCACCAGCAGGGCGTCGGGGTTGTCGAAGCGGAACATCAGCGCCGCCGCCGGGGTCAGCGCCAGGACCGCCCCGGCGAGCAGCCCGGCGGCGGGGCCCGAGGTGCGGCGGACCGCGGCGTGCAGGAGGCCGACCGACGCCACGCCCATCAGCGCCTGGGGGACCAGCAGCGACCAGCTGGAGAAGCCGAAGATCCGGGCGCTCAGGCCCATCACCCACAACGACGCGGGCGGCTTGTCCACGGTGATGAACGACGCCGAGTCGAGCGAGCCGAAGAACCAGGCCTTCCAGCTCTGCGTGCCCGCCTGCACCGCGGCGGCGTAGAAGGTGTTGGCGAACCCGCTCGCGGCGAGGTCGGTGAGGTACAGCGCGCCGGTGCCGGCGAGCAGCACCGCGAGCGCGGCCCACTCCCAACGGGGTCGGCCGCGCCGCGGACGCGGCTCTCCGGCGGCCGGGATGGTGCCGGGCGGGGCGGGATCGGGGTCGCGCCGGTGGGCGGCGCGGGGGGCGGTCAGCAGGCTCACGGTGGGTCCTCCGGCTCGGGGTCGGACGCCAGCGTGCGGGCGGCTGCCGGGCGGTCGCTGCGAGGCGGCTGCGGCCCGGCTGTGAACGCAACCTCGCCTCGTGGCTGCAGGAATCACGCACGGGGCAGGATGGGGCCCCGCACCACCACCGCGAGCAGAGGGAGCAGCACATGGCGCACGAGCGGGCCGGCCAGGTCGCGCGGCCGGAGGACCTCGTCGACCTCGCCCACCTGGTGACGGCCTACTACACGCTCACCCCGGACCCCGAGGACCCCGCGCAGCAGGTGGTGTTCGGCACCTCCGGGCACCGCGGCTCCAGCCTCGACGCCGCGTTCAACGACGCCCACATCGCGGCCACGACCCAGGCGATCTGCGAGTACCGGGCCCAGCAGGGCACCACCGGGCCGCTGTTCGTCGGCCGCGACACCCACGCCCTGTCCGAGCCCGCCTGGGTGACCGCGCTCGAGGTCCTCGCGGCCAACGACGTCACCGTGCTCGTCGACGACCGCGACGCGTTCACCCCCACCCCCGCGGTGAGCCACGCGATCCTGCGGCACAACCGCGGGGACGGCCCGCGGGCCGACGGCATCGTCGTCACCCCGTCGCACAACCCGCCCCGCGACGGCGGGTTCAAGTACAACCCGCCGAACGGCGGGCCGGCCGGCTCCGACGCCACCGGGTGGATCGCGGACCGGGCCAACGCCCTGCTGCGCGCCGGGCTCGACGGCGTCGCCCGGGTGCCCTTCGCCCGGGCGCGGGCCCAGGCGCAGGGCTACGACTTCCTCGGCACCTACGTCGACGACCTGCCCAGCGTCGTCGACCTCGAGGTGGTCGCCAGATCGGGGCTGCGCATCGGCGCCGACCCCCTCGGCGGGGCGAGCGTGCACTACTGGGGCGAGATCGCCGAGCGCCACGGCCTCGACCTCACCGTGGTCAACCCGCTGGTCGACGCGACGTGGCGCTTCATGACCCTCGACACCGACGGCAAGATCCGGATGGACTGCTCCTCGCCCAACGCCATGGCCTCGCTGATCGGCGCGCGGAGCTCCTACGACCTGGCCACCGGCAACGACGCCGACGCCGACCGCCACGGCATCGTCACCCCCGACCACGGCCTGATGAACCCCAACCACTACCTCGCGGTGGCCATCGACTACCTGTTCTCCCACCGCGACGGCTGGCCCGCGGGCACCGCGGTGGGCAAGACCCTGGTCAGCAGCTCGATGATCGACCGGGTGGTGGCCGACCTGGGCCGCGAGCTCGTCGAGGTGCCCGTCGGGTTCAAGTGGTTCGTGCCCGGCCTGCTCGACGGCTCCGTCGGCTTCGGCGGCGAGGAGAGCGCCGGGGCGTCGTTCCTGCGCCGCGACGGCTCGGTGTGGACGACGGACAAGGACGGCCTGCTGCTCGACCTGCTCGCCTCGGAGATCACCGCGACGACGGGGAAGACCCCGTCGCAGCGCTACGCCGAGCTGACCGGCCGGCACGGCAACCCCGCCTACGCGCGCACCGACGCCCCCGCCAGCCGGGAGCAGAAGGCGACGCTGGCGCAGCTGTCCGCCGACCAGGTCAGCGCCGACACCCTGGCGGGCGAGCGCATCACCGCGGTCCTCACCGAGGCCCCGGGCAACGGCGCGGCCCTGGGCGGGCTCAAGGTGGTCACCGAGAACGCCTGGTTCGCCGCGCGGCCCTCGGGCACCGAGGACGTCTACAAGATCTACGCCGAGAGCTTCTCCGGCGCGGGCCACCTGGCCGACGTGCAGGCCGAGGCGCAGCAGCTGGTCGACGGGGTGCTGGGCGCCTCGTGAGCGACCCGCGGACCACCCCGTGAGCGACCCGCGGACCACCCCGTGAGCGACCCGCGGACCACCCCGTGAGCGACCCGCTCGTCGACCCCGACGACCCCACCGTGCTGTCCCCGCAGGCCGCGCGGGCGCTGGCCGAGCAGGTGGAGGACGCCCAGCTCGCGGCCGGCGCGGTGCGCTACGGCCGGGTCACCCGGGTGGGCTGCGCCCGGGTCGTGCTCAACCCGTCGAGCCCGTTGCCCACCGGCAGCTTCGCCGTCGGCCTCGACGCCACCTCCGCCGCGGTGGGCCGCACCCTGCTCGCGCTGGAGACCACCTTCGCCGACGCGGGCCGCAGCGAGGCCCTGGTCCACGCCTCACCGACCACCGTGCCCGAGATCCAGGGACTGGCCGACGACGCCGGCTGGTTCGCCGTGGCGGAGAGCCTCGTGGTCGTCCGGCTCAGCGCCCCCGAGGAGCCGGCGCTGCCCGTGCGCGAGGCCCGCGACGCCGACCTGCCCGGGGTGGCCGAGCTGCTCGCTGACGCGGTGGACCTGCCCGAGGACGGGCTGCCCTCGCTGGTGCGCCTGCTCGGCCACCGGCTCGACGACCCCCGCAGCCACGTCCTCCTCGTCGACGACGGCGACCTCGATCGGCTCGCCGGGGTCGCGGTCGGTCACGGCGGCGGCGCCGTGGGCCTGCTCGAGCACGTCGTCGTCCGCGCGGCCCGGCAGCGCCGCGGCATCGGGACCGCGCTGGTCGACGCGCTCGGCGGGCGTCTGCTCGCGGCCGGGGCGACGCTGCTGGCGGCCCAGGTCACCGAGGCCGCCGCGGAGGAGCACCTGGCGGAGGCGTGCGACTTCACCACCGCCTACCCGGTCACCACCTACGCCCGTCGCGTCGACGAGGAAGCGGGGTTCGGCGAGGAGTAGCGCCTACCCGGTCGCGGAGTAGGCGCCGGCGTCGATGTCCTCGAGCAGCCCGGGGCCGACGGGCTCCCAGCCCAGCAGGTCCCGCGTCGCGCCGGACGAGGCCCGCATGTCCATCCCGAAGAAGCCGCCCAGGAACCCGAGCTGCTCCGCCGCCCGCTCCCGCGGCACGGACCGCACCTCGGCACCGGTCACCCGGCCGAGCGCGGCGGCGATCTCCGCCGTCGGGACCCCCTCCTCGGCGACCACGTGCAGGACGCTGCCGGCGGGGGCCGACTCGAGGCCGAGCCGCACGCAGCGGGCCGCGTCCGTGCGCGCCACCGCGGCCCACGCGGCGGTGCCGTCGTCGACGTAGGCGGCGACCCCGGTGCGCCGGGCGGTGTCGGCCAGGACGGCGACGAACCCGTGGTCCCGGTGGCCGTGCACGGTCGGCGCGAACCGGGCGACGACGGTGCGCACACCCGAGTCGACATACTCCAGCGCGAGGTTCTCGGACCCGCCGCGAGGCGACTCCGGGCCGTGCATCGGCGACGGGTCCGACTCGACCGCCGCGCGCCCCTGCGCCAGCATCGCCAGGCCCGAGGCGACGACGAACGGCCTGCCCGTGCCCGCGAGGGTCTCACCGAGGGTCTGGACGGCGGCGCGCTCGGCGGCGTCGGTGGCCACCCGGTCGCCCCAGTCGTGCTTGTTGGCCAGGTGCACCACGCCGTCGGCGCGCTCCGCGCCGGCGCGCAGCGACCCGAGGTCGTCGAGGTCGCCGCGCAGCGGCGTGGCGCCCCGCTCGGCCAGGGCCCGCGCCGAGGCGTCCGAGCGCACCAGCCCGGTGACGGTGTGGCCCGCGTCGAGCAGGTCGGCGACGGTGGCGGTGCCGATCCAGCCGGAGGCGCCGGTGACGAAGACGTGCATGGGGATCTCCCGTCGGTGAGGGGTGACCGGCTCGATGTCAGTCACTGACATCAGCCTAGACCGTGATGTCAGTCGCTGTCATCACTAGGGTGGTGCGGTGGGCAGGTGGCAGGCGGGGACCCGGGAGCGGTTGCAGCGCGCCGCGCTGGAGCTGCTCGAGCGACGCCGTTGGGACGACGTCACCGCCGGCGACATCGCGGCTGCGGCCGGGCTGACCGAGCGGACCTTCTACCGGCACTTCGCCGACAAGCGCGAGGTGGTCTTCCACGGCCAGGAGCGGTTCGTCGAGGCCTTCCTCGACGCGGTCCGGGGGGCGCCCGCCGGTGCGTCGCCCATGGCGGTGGCCGCGGCCGCGGTCCGCGGCGGCGCGGCGTTCTTCCCCCCGGGCGGCCGCGACCGGTCCCTGGCCCGGCAGGCGCTGCTCGACGCGAACCCGCCGCTCGCCGAGCGGGAGCAGCACAAGCTGGCCGGGCTCGTCGAGCAGCTCGCGGCGGCGATGACGGCCCGGGGGGTCGACGCCGCGGCGGCCGTGCTGGCCGCCGAGACGGCGGGCACCGTCTTCCGCGTCGCCTTCGCGCGGTGGCTCGCCGCGGCGGACGCCCGGCCGCTGGTCGACGTCGTCGAGGACGTCCTGGCCGAGCTCCGCGACGTCACCGCGCGGTGGTAGGGGCGCCGGGCACGTCCCGTCGGGCGCGTCCCGGAATACCCCGGGCCGGTGCGGCGCTGGCTGCAGGGACGAGCAGGAGGGGGCGCGCGTGACCGACGTGCTGGGCCGGTGGTCCGGGGGACGGCTGGGCGGTCGGGGCCGCGGCCCTGGAACCGAGGTGCCCATGCCGGCCGAGATCTGGGTGCTGATCTCCGCCGCCTTCGTCATCGCGCTCGGCTTCGGCCTCGTCGCCCCCGCCCTGCCCAACTTCGCCGCGAGCTTCGACGTCGGGGTCACCGCGGCGTCCGCCGTCATCAGCGCGTTCGCCCTCATGCGGCTGCTGTTCGCCCCCGGGGCGGGCCGGCTGGTGCAGCGCCTCGGCGAGCAGCCCGTCTACCTCGCGGGCCTGCTCATCGTCGCCGCGTCCACCGGGGCGACGGGGTTCGCGCAGAGCTACTGGCAGCTGCTGGTGTTCCGCGGCCTCGGAGGCGTCGGCTCGACGATGTTCACCGTCTCCGCGGTGGCGCTGCTGGTGCGGATCGCCCCGCCCGGCATCCGCGGCCGGGTGACGGGGATGTACGCGTCGAGCTTCCTGCTCGGCAGCATCCTCGGCCCCGTGCTGGGCGCCCTGCTGGTCGGGTTCGGCCTGCGGGTGCCGTTCTTCCTCTACGCGGGCGCGCTGCTCGTCGCGGCGGCGGTGGTGTGGACGCGGCTGCGCGGCTCCGCGCTGGCCGCGCGCGTGACCGACGACGTCCGCCCCCAGCTGTCGTTCCGCGAGGCCGCCGCCCACCCCGCGTTCCGGGTCGCGCTGACCTCGTCGTTCGCCAACGGCTGGGCGGTCTACGGCGTGCGGGTGGCGCTGGTCCCGCTGTTCGCGACGACGGTGCTGGGGGCGTCGTCGAGCGTCGGCGGCTGGGCGCTGGCCGTGTTCGCCGTCGGCAACGTCGCCTTCATGGCGGCGTCGGGACGGCTGTCCGACACCCGCGGCCGCCGCCCGCTCGTCATCGCCGGGCTGCTCGTGCTCGGCGGCTCGACCCTGGTGCTGGGCCTGTCCGGCGCGATCTGGGTGTTCCTGCTGCTGTGCCTGCTCTCCGGGGTGGGGGAGGGGCTGCTCAACGCGCCCCAGCAGGCCACCGTGGCCGACGTCATCGGCAACGAGCGCCGCGGTGGCCCGGCCCTGGCGGGGTTCCAGATGTCGCAGGACCTCGGCGGCATCCTGGGCCCGCTCATCGCCGGCTTCGTCGCCCAGCACCTCTCGTTCGAGGTGGCGTTCGCGCTCACCGGGGTGCTGGTGCTCGCCCCGGTGCTGCTGTGGTCGCGGGTGCCCGAGACGCTGCCGGCCCGCGTCAGCACCGCCGACTGACCACGGCCGGTCAGCCCGCCGGGGACACGCCGATCGCCATGCCCACCAGGTAGGTCGCACCCGCGGCGATCACCCCGAACAGCAGCTGGCGCAGCGCACCCTTCCACCGCGGGGCGGAGGTGAACGTGGCGGCCACGGCGCCGGCGAGCAGCAGCCCCACGGCGCCGCAGAGCAGGCCGGCCAGCAGCGAGGCGAAGCCGAGCAGGTAGGGGACGATCGGGATGATGGCGCCGAGGGCGAACATGACGAACGACGAGCCGGCCGCCACGTAGGGGGAGGGCTGCTCGTCGGGGTCGACGCCGAGCTCCTGGGTGAGGTGCAGCTTGACGGCCTTCTCCGGGTCGGCGTGCACCTCGCGGGCCGCGGTCGTCGCGGTCGCCTCGCTCAGGCCCATGGCGCCGAACATCTCGGCGAGCTCGGCCTCCTCGGCGACCGGGTTGGTGGCCAGCTCGCGGCGCTCCTTGATCGCCTCCGCGTCCACCTGCTCGTTCTGGGTGCGCACGGAGGCGTACTCGCCCAGCGCCATGGAGAACGCGCCGGAGACCAGGCCCGCCACGCCGGTGAGCACGATCGTGCGCGGCGCGGCCCCGGCGGCCCCGATGCCCGCGACCAGGGAGACGTTGGTGACCAGGCCGTCCATGGCCCCGAAGACGGCGGCGCGCAGCCATCCGCCGGAGACGTCGGCGTGGCTGTGGCCGACCTCGTCGGCACCGGTCGGGTCGGGGGTCTGCGGCGCCGCCGGGTCGAGGTCGGCCTGGCGGGTGGGGTCCGTGCTCGTCACGAGGGGACACGCTACCTGCGTCCGGTCTCCACTGTGGACGAAGGTGAGGCTGCCCAACCCGTGGTGAGGCTGCCCTGCGTGGCCGTGGTCACCCGGCGCGGGCGCCCGCCCGCTGCGACCATCTCCCACCATGAGCGACCCCGCTGACGACGCCCCGCTGTGGCTGTTCGCCGACCAGCTCGGCGAGCACGTGCACTCCGGACCCGAGCACGCCCACCGCCGGGTGGTCCTGGTCGAGGCCGAGACCTCGCTGCGGCGCCGGCCCTCGCACCGCCAGAAGCTGCACCTCGTGCTCTCCGGGCTGCGCCACGCCGCGGACGGGCTCGGCGACCGCGCGACGCTGCTGCGCACCCGCACCTACCGCGAGGCCCTCGCGCAGGTCGGCGAGCCCGTGGTGGTCCACGAGCCGACCTCGCGGGCGGCGGAGGCCTTCGTGCACCGCCTGGCCGAGGAGGGCCTCGTCGCCGAGGTGCTGCCCAACCCGATGTTCGCGCTGTCCCGCGAGGACTTCGCCACCTGGGCCGACGGCCGCGAGCAGTTCCGGATGGAGACCTTCTACCGCGACCAGCGCCGCCGCTTCGAGGTGCTCATGGACGGCGACCGGCCCGTCAGCGGGCGGTGGAACCTCGACGAGGACAACCGGGAGCAGCCGCCGAAGAAGCAGACCACCCTCGGCGTGCCCGAGCCGTGGTGGCCGACCGAGGACGACATCGACGAGCAGGTCCGCGCCGACCTCGACGCGATGGACCTCGACACCGTCGGCGAGGACGGCCCGCGGAAGTTCGCGGTGACCACGGGCGAGGCACGGGCGGCGCTCGCGGCGTTCGTCCGCGACCGGCTCGCCGACTTCGGCCCCTACGAGGACGCCGTGATGGGCGGGGACTGGACCATGAGCCACTCGCTGCTCTCGGTGCCGTTCAACATGGGTGTGCTGCACCCGCTGGAGGCCGTGCACGCCGCCGAGCAGGCCCACCGCGACGGCGACGCCCCGCTGGCCAGCGTGGAGGGCTTCGTCCGGCAGGTGCTGGGGTGGCGGGAGTACGTCTGGCACCTCTACTGGCACCTGGGCGAGGAGTACCTCGACCGCAACGCCCTCGACGCGCACGCCCCGCTGCCGGACTGGTGGACCTCGCTGGACGCCGACGCGGTCACCGCGAAGTGCCTGTCCGACGCCCTGGCCGGGGTCCGCGACCGGGGCTGGGTGCACCACATCCCGCGGCTGATGGTGCTGGGCAACCACGCCCTGCAGCGCGGCTACGACCCGCGCGCCCTGACCGACTGGTTCGCCACCGCCTTCGTCGACGGCTACGACTGGGTGATGCCGGTCAACGTCGTCGGCATGAGCCAGCACGCCGACGGCGGCCTCATCGCGACCAAGCCCTACGCCTCCGGCGGGGCCTACCTGAACAAGATGACCGACCACTGCTCCGGGTGCGCCTTCGACCCCAAGGTGCGGGTGGGGGAGAAGGCGTGCCCGTTCACCGCCGGGTACTGGGCGTTCGTGCACCGCCACGAGGAGCGGATGAAGGCCAACAACCGCACCGCCCGGTCGGTGGCGACGATGAACCGCCTCAAGGACCTGGAGCCGCTGCTCGAGCAGGAGAAGCAGCGCGAGCAGTTCTAGTGCCCGCGCCTGGCACCCTGGTGGTGGGCGCCCCTGCCCGACCCCCGACGCCCGACCCGAGGAGCCGAACGACGTGAGCGCCAGGCAGCCCGCCCCCCGCCCGGTCCAGAGCCGACAGGGCCTGGTGATCGGTGTCGTCGCCGTCGTCGTGGTGGTCGTCGTCGGGCTGGTGTTCTGGAACAGCCAGCGCACGACCACGCGCAACGAGGGCTACGGCACCGCCACCGCCCCGGTCACGGTGGCCGACGCCGTCGTGCGCGTCGGCCAGCCCGACGCGGCCACCACGATCGACGTGTGGGAGGACATGCAGTGCCCGGTGTGCGCCCAGCTCGAGCGGGTGTACGGCCAGGAGCTGGCCCAGGCGGTCGACCAGGGCAAGGTCGCCGTCCGCTACCACATGCTGCACTTCCTCAACCCGAAGTCGGCCAGCGGCACGTACTCCGACCGCGCGGCCGGCGCGCTGCTCTGCGCCGCGCAGGGCGGGGGCCCCACCGGGACCGGCTCGGCGTACCCCGCCTACCACGCGTCGCTGTTCGCCAACCAGCCCGCCGAGGGCGCGAGCAGCGACCTGGGCAACGACCGGCTGGCCGAGCTGGCCCGCGCCGCGGGTGCGGCGGAGCCGGCGGTGCAGTGCGTCGCCGACGGCGCCCAGGTCGACGTGGCCGCGGCGGCGGCCGTCGCGGGGGAGCAGCAGCTGGCCACCCAGCTCGGCACCGAGAGCATCGGGACGCCGACGGTCATCGCGGACGGCCAGCAGGTCAACCTCAACGACTCGAGCTGGATCGCGAACCTGGGCTGAGCCCACCGGCTCCCGGCCCGGCGGGGGTGGTCCGGGGACCCCCGCGCGATGGTGTAACTTCCCTTCCGCAGTCACGGGGCTGTGGCGCAGCTGGTAGCGCACCACACTGGCAGTGTGGGGGTCAGGGGTTCGAGTCCCCTCAGCTCCACCCCGGACGTCGACGAGGGCCCCGCACGGATCACCGTGCGGGGCCCTCGTCCGTGCGCGTCCGGCCCCTCCCGGGGGCGCCCGCCGGAGGTCGCGGCGGGGGCCCCGGCGGGGGTGCGCGACGCCACCGCCGGGCGGCCCCGGGTGGCGGGGCGGGCCGGGCCGCCGAGCGCTACCATCATCCGCGACGACCTCGGTCGTGGACGTGCTGGTCCGGGTTCCCGCAGGGGATCCCGCGCAGTCAGGAGGAGCTTTGACGGCCCTAGCGCCACAGCCGGTTGCCACCCGGCCGTACCCCGCCCGGGAGGAGGTCCGTGGGTCCTTCGTCCGGAAGATGATCCACACGACCGACCCCAAGACGATCGGTCTGCTCTACCTGGTCACCTCGTTCGCGTTCTTCCTGGCCGGTGGCCTCATGGCGCTGCTCATGCGCGCCGAGCTGGCCCGGCCGGGCCTGCAGTTCCTCTCGAACGAGCAGTACAACCAGCTGTTCACGATGCACGGCACGATCATGCTGCTGCTGTACGCGACGCCGATCGTCTTCGGCTTCGCCAACTACATCCTGCCGCTGCAGATCGGTGCCCCCGACGTCGCGTTCCCGCGGCTCAACGCCTTCTCGTACTGGCTGTACCTGTTCGGCGGGCTCATCGTCATCTCCGGCTTCATCACCCCCGGCGGCGCCGCGGACTTCGGCTGGTTCGCCTACACCCCGCTGTCGGACGCGCTGCACTCCCCGGGCGCCGGCGCCGACCTGTGGATCATGGGCCTGGCCGTCTCCGGGCTGGGCACCATCCTCGGTGCGGTCAACATGATCACCACCGTGGTCTGCCTGCGCGCCCCCGGCATGACGATGTTCCGGATGCCGATCTTCACCTGGAACATCCTGGTCACCAGCGTGCTCATCCTGCTGGCGTTCCCGATCCTCACCGCCGCGCTCTTCGGCCTCGCCGCCGACCGCCACCTCGGCGCCCACGTCTTCGACCCCGCCAACGGCGGCGTCATCCTGTGGCAGCACCTGTTCTGGTTCTTCGGCCACCCCGAGGTCTACATCGTCGCGCTGCCGTTCTTCGGCATCGTCTCGGAGATCTTCCCGGTGTTCAGCCGCAAGCCGCTGTTCGGCTACAAGGGCCTCATCTACGCCACGCTGTCCATCGCCGCCCTGTCGATCGCGGTGTGGGCGCACCACATGTACGCCACCGGCGCGGTGCTGCTGCCGTTCTTCTCCTTCATGACGTTCCTCATCGCGGTCCCCACCGGGGTGAAGTTCTTCAACTGGATCGGCACCATGTGGAAGGGCCAGCTCACCTTCGAGTCGCCCATGCTGTTCTCCGTCGGCTTCCTGGTCACGTTCCTCTTCGGTGGCCTGTCCGGCGTGCTGCTGGCCAGCCCGCCCATCGACTTCCACGTGTCCGACACCTACTTCGTGGTGGCCCACTTCCACTACGTGCTGTTCGGCACGATCGTGTTCGCCACCTACGCCGGCATCTACTTCTGGTTCCCCAAGATGACGGGCCGGATGCTCGACGAGCGCCTGGGCAAGTTCCACTTCTGGGCCACGTTCGTCGGCTTCCACACCACGTTCCTGGTGCAGCACTGGCTGGGCAACGAGGGCATGCCGCGGCGCTACGCCGACTACCTGCCCTCGGACGGGTTCACCACGCTGAACACGATCTCCACGATCGGCGCGTTCATCCTCGGCGCCTCGACGCTGCCGTTCATCTGGAACGTGTTCAAGAGCTACCGCTACGGCGAGGTCGTCACGGTCGACGACCCGTGGGGCTACGGCAACTCCCTGGAGTGGGCCACGTCCTGCCCGCCGCCGCGGCACAACTTCACCGAGCTGCCCCGGATCCGCTCCGAGCGCCCGGCGTTCGAGCTGCACTACCCGCACATGACCGAGCGGGTGCGGCTCGAAGCGCACATCGGCGGTCGTGGTCACGAGGGGGGGGCGGCACCCTCGGAGAAGATCTCCAACGTCATCGAGCCCGACGAGACGAACGGCTCCGACGCGAAGTCGAAGTAGCACCGCACCCCGCACCGTGCCCCGACCACCCCCGGTGGTCGGGGCACGGTCGTGCCAGCCGCCCGCAGCCGGGCAGAGGAGGACCACGCCCGTGAGCGACCCCGCCGGTGAGCCCCACCACGCGCCGCGTCCGGTACTCGTCACCGTCACCGGACCGGACCGGCCGGGCGTCACCTCGGCGCTGTTCGGGGTGCTGACCGAGCACGAGGTCGACGTGCTCGACGTGGAGCAGGTGGTCATCCACGACCGCCTCACCCTGGGCGTCCTCGTCGACTGCCCCGGGGACCGCGACGCCCTGCGGGACGGGGTCGAGGCGGCCATGGCCCGGGCGGGGGTGTCCGTGGCCGTGGAGCTCGGCGCCGGCTCCTCGGTGCGGGTGGCCTCCACGCACGTCGTCGTGGTGCTGGGCCGGCCGGTCACCGCGCACGCCTTCCGCGCCGTCGCCGCGGTCCTCGCCGGGTCCGGGGTGAACATCGACGCGATCCGGGGCGTGGCGGACTACCCGGTCACGGGCCTGGAGCTGCAGGTCTCCACCCCGGTCGACGGGGCGCAGGCGGACGCGGCGCTGCGGTCCGCGCTGGCCGAGGTCGCCGCCGCCGAGGGGGTCGACGTGGCCGTCGAGCGCGGCGGCCTGGCGCGGCGGGCCAAGCGGCTCGTGGTGTTCGACGTCGACTCGACCCTGGTGCAGGGCGAGGTCATCGAGATGCTCGCCGCCCGCGCGGGCCGCGAGGCCGAGGTGGCGGCCGTGACCGAGGCGGCCATGCGGGGCGAGCTGGACTTCGCCGAGTCCCTGCACCGCCGCGTGGCCGCCCTGGCCGGGCTGCCGGAGAGCGTGCTCGCCGAGGTCGCACGGTCCCTCGAGCTGACCCCGGGGGCGCGGACGACGATCCGCACGCTGCGCCGGCTGGGCTACCGCTGCGGCGTGGTCTCCGGCGGGTTCACCCAGGTCATCGCGCCGCTGGCCGCCGAGCTCGAGCTCGACTTCGCCGCGGCCAACACCCTCGAGGTCGTCGACGGCCGGCTCACCGGCCGGGTCGTGGGCGAGGTGGTCGACCGGGCCGCCAAGGCGACCCTGCTGCGACGGTTCGCCGCGTCGGTGGGCGTGCCGATCGAGCAGACCGTGGCCGTGGGCGACGGCGCCAACGACATCGACATGCTGGCCGCGGCCGGGCTCGGCATCGCGTTCAACGCCAAGCCCGCGCTGCGCGAGGTGGCCGACACCGCCCTGAACCACCCCTACCTCGACGCGGTCCTGTTCGTCCTCGGCTTCACCCGGGCCGAGGTCGAGACCGCGGACGCCGCCGACGGCATCGTCCGCCGCGTCCCCATCCCGTGACCGGCTGATGGACACCACGACGCTGGCCCCGCTGCTCGACCCGCGGGGGCGCGGCACCCCCGACCCGCCCGACCCGGCCCAGGTCCTGGCCATGCCCGTGGTGCTGCGGGTGGAGCGCGCCGAGCCGCCGGCCCGCTCGGCCCTGCTCGCCGCAGCGGCGGCCGCGGCGCTGGCGCTGTGCCTGGACGACCGCTGCGCCCCCGAGGGGGAGTGGCACGAGCCCGTGCTGGCGTGGACGTCGACGCGCATCCGCAAGGTGACCCGGCGGGCCCGCGGCGCGCACTGGCGGGCGGCCGAGGAGCTGGCCGGGGTGACCGTGGACGTCGGCGGCGCGCAGGCCCGGGCGCTCGTGCCCGGTCCGGTCGGCGCGCTCGACCCGCGGGTGCGGCGGCTGCAGATCAGCGGCACCGAGCTGCCCGACGACGAGCCCGGACCCCCCGCGACGGGGCACCCCGTGCTGTGGTGCGACGCCGGGCTGGAGATGACCGTGGGCAAGCTGGCCGCCCAGGTGGGGCACGCGAGCATGCTGCTCGGCGCCGCGCTCGCCCGCACCGACCCGGACCGGCTGGCGGCCTGGCACGACGCGGGCCTGCCGTGCGCGGTCCGCGACGCGGGCGGGGCGCACTGGCGCGGGCTGGTGGCCGACGCGGCGGCCGGCCGGGCGGTGGCGGTGCGCGACGCCGGCTACACCGAGGTGCCTGCGGGCTCGACGACCGTGGTCGCCACCTGGCCCTGACGGGACCGGGAGCCGGTCAGGACGACGGGTGGGTGGGGGAGCCCGCGACGAGGTCGCGCACCCGGTTCCAGCGCGCGTCGTAGGCCGGGCCGAAGCGGCGCCGGGCCCGCTCCACCCGGGCCGGCGGGTACCACCGCCGCGCCCACCACGAGCGGGGCTTGGCCAGCCGCACGGCCCCGACGAGGGCGACGGGGGGCAGCAGCGTGCCCACCACGGCGGTGACGAGCTTGCCGCGCAGCGCGCACACCAGGCCCGCGACGAGCCCCACCCCGTGGTAGCCCAGGGTCAGCAGCTGCAGCCGGGGGTTGTCCGCGTGCACCCCGAAGGTGAAGCCGGCGACGAGCATCCCCGTCAGGACCAGCACGCAGAACATCGCGTCGACCGAGGCGCGGCCCTCCGCGGTCCAGTAGACGTCGTCGAGGTAGAACAGCAGCGCGAACTCGTCGAGGGTCAGCGAGACCCCCACCCCGAAGCCGGCCGCGGCCAGCCGCAGCGCGGTGCCGGTGAGCTCGCCCTCGATCAGGGCGAGGCCCGTGCCGACCATGATGAGCACGCCGAACACCTGGTGGTGCAGGTGGACCCCGCCCAGGGACAGGTCGCGCAGCGCCCCGCCGGCGCCCGCCGCCCGGATGCGGCGCGTCACCAGCCGGGTGAGCAGGAACGTCACCAGCATGGCCAGGAACATCCAGGTCACCGGGCGGGCGGCCGCCGGCGACCAGCGCGACGCCTCGGCCAGCAGCACCGGGGAGCCCACCGTGGCCGGCCCGCTCACGAGTCGGCGGCGGCCAGCCGGGTGAGCGCGGCGCGCACCACGGCCGGGTCGGTGGTCTCCCAGAACGGCGGCAGCGAGGCCCGCAGGAACCCGCCGTAGCGCGCCGTGGCCAGGCGCGGGTCGAGCACCGCCACCACGCCGCGGTCGTCGACGCTGCGCAGCAGCCGGCCCACCCCTTGGGCGAGCAGCAGCGCGGCGTGGGTGGCGGCCACACCGAGGAAGCCGTTGCCGCCGCGGGACTCCACCGCGCGCTGCCGGGCCACCAGCAGCGGGTCGTCGGGCCGGGGGAACGGGATGCGGTCGACGAGCACGAGCGTCAGCGACGGGCCGGGCACGTCGACGCCCTGCCACAGCGACAGCGTGCCGAACAACGAGGTGGCGTGGTCGCGGCCGAACTTCTCCACCAGCAGACCGGTCGCGTCGTCGCCCTGGCACAGCACCGGGGTGTCCAGGCGCTCCCGCATCGCCGCCGCGGCCGCCTTGGCCCCGCGCATCGAGGAGAACAGCCCCAGCGTGCGGCCGCCCGCGGCGCGGACCAGCTCGGCGATCTCCGTGAGCTGCTCCTCGCCCGCCCCGTCGCGGCCCGGGGGTGGCAGGTGCTTCGCCACGTAGAGGATCCCGGCGCGCGGGTGGTCGAACGGGGAGCCCACGTCCAGCGACGTCCACCGGGCCGTCCCGGTGTCCGACGGTGGCTCCTTCCCGGTCGCCACGGCCGTCTCCGCCCGGGACGACGACTGCGCGGGCAGGCCCCACTGCACGGCCAGGGCGTCGAAGGACCCGCCCAGGGCGAGCGTGGCCGAGGTGAGCACCACCGTGGTCTCGTCGAACAGCTTGGTGCGCAGCAGGCCCCCGACGGCCAGCGGCGCCACCTTGAGCAGGGCGCCGCGCCGCTCGTCCTGCGCCAGCCAGACCACGTCGCGCCGCTTGGCCGGGTCGGGCTCGTCGAAGCCGGTGAGCACCCGCACCGCCGTGTCGTGGACCTCCTCGAC
This sequence comes from Rhodococcus aerolatus, assembly GCF_054783215.1. NCBI lineage: Bacteria > Bacillati > Actinomycetota > Actinomycetes > Mycobacteriales > Nocardiaceae > Rhodococcus > Rhodococcus aerolatus. The sequence goes on from NZ_BAAGQZ010000029.1 coordinate 78,965, forward strand.
CAGGGCCAGGGCGGCGGTGCGGGCGGCCGCGGCCTGCGGGTCGTTCGCAGCGGCCCCCGGCGGCATCGGCCCGATCCCGCTGCGCACGGCCCACGCGGCGTCGCGCACCGCGGCCAGGCACGGCCCGGCGCCGTCGGGCACCGACGTCCACTGCCCGGGCGGCATCGCGGCCAGCAGCATGGCCAGGTCCTCGCCCGCCGCCTCCAGCCGGTCGACCTCGCGCTCGTCGGCGAGCTTCGCGGCCCGGTGCGCGGCGGCGGTGACGGCCCCGGAGTACAGCTCGGCGGTGGCCACGGCGGTCACCCGGTCGACCAGCTCGTGGGCCTCGTCGACGACGACCAGGTCGTGCTCGGGCAGCACCGCGGCGTCACCGACCGCGTCGATGGCCAGCAGGGCGTGGTTGGTGACGACGACGTCCGCCCCGCCCGCCCTGGCCTTGGCCAGCTCGGCGAAGCACTCGTCGCCGACGGGGCAGCGCGCGGCGCCCAGGCACTCCCGGGCGCTCACGCTGACCTGCCGCCAGGCCTGGTCGCTCACCCCGGGGTTGAGGTCGTCCCGGTCGCCGGTGGTCGTCTTCTCCGCCCACTCGGTGAGCCGCTGCACCTCCCGGCCGAGCCGCGAGACGGCGAACGGGTCGAACAGCTGCTGGTCCTCGGGCTCCTCGGGGGCGCCCGAGGCCACCCGGTGCAGGCACAGGTAGTTGCGCCGGCCCTTGAGGATCGCGAACTCCGGGCGCCGGGACAGCGAGCCGGCCAGCGCGTCGGCCAGCCGCGGCAGGTCGCGCTCGACGAGCTGGCGCTGCAGCGCGATCGTGGCCGTGGAGACCACGACCGTGCCCCCGGTCTGCACCGCGTGGCGCACGGCCGGCACCAGGTAGGCCAGCGACTTGCCGGTCCCGGTGCCCGCCTGCACGGCCAGGTGCTCCCCGGTGTCGATGCTGTGGTCGACCGCGGAGGCCATCGCCACCTGGCCGGTGCGCTCGGACCCGCCCAGCGCGGTGACCGCGGTCGCGAGCAGGTCGGTGGTGCTGGCCGCCATCAGCGGGCCTGCCCGGGCGCGAGGTACCGGGTGGGGACGGCGGGCTCGCCCTGGGAGAGGGCCACGCCCTCCCACGGCAGGCTGCGCAGCCCGGCGGCGACGAGCTCGCGGCCCGCGGCCAGGTCGGGCAGGTCGGCCACCGGCTCGCCGCCGCGCACCAGCGGACGGGTCAGCACGCGGTCCCCGGACCGGGCCGTGGGGGCCTCCCCGGCGGGGTGGACGAGCTCCTCCACGACGGTTCCCGTGGGCCGGGCCGCGCGCAGGGCGGCCTTGACCCCGCCCCGGGTCTCCTTGTGGCTGCTGCGCTTGGCCACCGGGATCCCGTCGACCTCGACGAGCTTGTAGACCATGCCCGCGGTGGGGGCGCCGGACCCGGTCACGACGGAGGTGCCCACGCCGTAGCTGTCCACCGGGTCGGCGCGCAGCGCGGCGATGGCGTGCTCGTCGAGGTCGCCGGAGACCACGACCCGGGTCCCCGTGGCGCCGAGGGCGTCGAGCTGGGCGCGGGCCGCGCGGGCGTGCACCCCGAGGTCACCGGAGTCGATCCGCACCGCGCCCAGCCCGGGGCCCGCCACGGCCACGGCGGTCTCGATGCCGCGGGTGATGTCGTAGGTGTCCACCAGCAGCGTGGTGCCCACCCCCAGCGCGTCGACCTGGGCGCGGAACGCGGCGGCCTCGTCGGGCCCGTCGCCCGTGGTGTGCAGCAGGGTGAACGCGTGGGCGCTCGTGCCGGCGGTGGGCACGCCGTGCCGCGCGCCGGCGGCGAGGTTGGACGTGGCGTCGAAGCCGGCCAGCCAGCAGGCGCGGGCGCTGGCCACGGCCGCCTCCTCGTGGGTGCGCCGCGAGCCCATCTCGATCAGCGGCCGGCCCGCCGCGGCCCACACCATCCGGGCCGCGGCCGAGGCGACGGCGCTGTCGTGGTTGAGCACCGAGAGCACGAGCGTCTCCAGCACCACCGCGTCGGCGAAGCTGCCCGTCACCCGCAGCACCGGGGAGCCGGGGAAGTAGAGCTCGCCCTCGGCGTAACCGTCGACGTCACCGGTGAAGCGGTAGTCGCGCAGCCACCGCAGCGTCGTCGCGTCGACCACGGGCCCGAGCGCGTCCAGCGTCGCCTCGTCGACCCGGAAGTCGGCCAGCAGCTCGAGCAGCCGGCCGGTCCCCGCCACCACCCCGAAGCGGCGGCCGTGGGGCAGCGAGCGCGCGAACACCTCGAAGCCGCAGCTGCGCGCGGCCGTGCCGTCGGCCAGCGCCGCGGAGACCATGGTCAGCTCGTAGCGGTCGGTCAGCAGCGCCGAGCTGGGGCGGGCACCGGGCGGGCGGCTGTCGGGGGACACGGGGCCAGACTCTACGAGCGCACCGACGGCCGGCGAGCGGTTCCGGTGGCGGCCGGGGTGTCGATACCCTCGGGGCCATGTCAGCGCCGCTCGAGGTCGAGCAGGTCGAGCAGACCACCGAGGAGGTCGCGGCCACCGACCGGCCGTGGGTGACGGTGGTGTGGGACGACCCGGTCAACCTCATGCACTACGTGACCTACGTGTTCCAGAAGCTGTTCGGCTACTCCAAGCCCAAGGCGACCGAGCTGATGATGCAGGTGCACCAGGAGGGCCGGGCCACCGTGTCCTCGGGCACCCGGGACGCGATGGAGAACGACGTGCGCCGGCTGCACGAGGCCGGGCTGTGGGCCACCCTGCAGCGCGACTCGTAGGCTGGGCCCGGTGCAGCGCTGGTCCCGACGTCCCTCCCTCTCGGGACCCCGGCTGCGCAGCTCCCTGGACCAGGCCGAGGCCGCGGTGCTGCGCGGCATGGTCGGCTCGATCGACGAGATGCTGGCCGAGCGGGCCGCGGACGCGCCGACCGACGAGCTCGCCGCGATGACGGGCCTGCGCACCGGCAGCTCCGTGCCGCCCGAGGACGCGACGCTGGCCCGGCTGCTGCCCGACTTCCACCGGCTCGACGAGCTGGGCCCGGACGAGGTCGACGGGGCCGGCGCGGACTCCGCCGCCGCGCTGCGCAGCCTGCACGAGCCCGAGCTCATCGACGCCAAGCGCGAGGTGGCGGCCGTCGTGCTCGCCACCTGCCCGCCCGAGGGCGGCAAGGTCTCGCTGAGCCCCGAGGAGGCCGACGCCTGGCTCGCGGCCATCAACGACGTCCGGCTCTCCCTCGGGGTGGTCCTCGACATCGACGCCGACACCCCCGACGAGCTGCCCGAGGACGACCCCCGCGCCGGGCACCTCGGGGTGTACCAGTGGCTGACCTGGGTGCAGGACTCGCTGGTGCAGGCCCTGCTGCCGTGAGCCCGGCCGGCCGCCACGACGCGCTCACCGACGTGCCCGGCCTGGCCGTCGGCCACCACCAGCGCCTCGAGCCCGGCTGGGCGACCGGCACCACGGTGGTGCTCTGCCCCGGCGGCGCCACGGCGGGGGTCGACGTGCGCGGCGGGGGCCCCGGCACCCGGGAGACCGACCTGCTCGACCCCAGCCACCTCGTGACGCAGGTGCACGCCGTCGTCCTCACCGGCGGCAGCGCGTTCGGCCTGGCCGCGGCGGACGGGGTGGTCGGGTGGCTCGACGAGCGCGGCCACGGCCTGCAGGTGGGCCTGCAGCCCGGCCAGGTCGTGCCCATCGTCCCGGGTGCGGTGGTGTTCGACGTCGGCGTGGGGGACTGGGCGCACCGGCCCGACGCGTCCTTCGGCCGGGCCGCCTGCGACGCCGCGGGTACCGGCCCCGTCGCGCAGGGCTGCGTCGGCGCCGGCACCGGGGCGCGGGCAGGGGTGCTCAAGGGCGGGGTGGGCACGGCCAGCACCGTGCTCGACGACGGGCCCGCGGCGGGGCGCACCGTGGCCGCGCTCGTCGTGGCCAACCCCACCGGCGCCGTGGTCGACCCTCGCACCGGCCTGCCCTGGGAGCACGAGGACCGCGACGCCCGGGCCACCGACGCCGAGCTCGCCGCGCTCGCCGCCCTGGCCCACCCGTCGGTCGCGCTGAACACCACCATCGGCGTCGTCGCCACCGACGCCGCGCTGTCGAAGCCGCAGTGCCGCCGCCTCGCCGTCACCGGGCACGACGGCCTGGCCCGGGCGGTCCGGCCCGCCCACTCGATGCTCGACGGGGACACCCTGTTCGCGCTGGCCACCGGGGACGGCGCGGGGGTGCCGGTCGCGGTGCTCGACGCGGTGGCCGAGGCGGGTGCCGCGTGCGTGGCCCGGGCGATCGGGGCCGCGGTGCTGGCCGCGACGACCACGGCGGGGGTGCCCGCCTGGCGCGACATGGTGCCGTCCCTGGCCGCCGCCCGGGGCTGAGCGGTGCGGCGGCTGCGGGCGGCCGAGCGGGAGCTGGCGGAGACGGTGCTGGCCGGGACGGTGGACCTCGACCGGGCGCGGCTCAGCGGTGCCGTCGGGCTCGGGGGCCGGGCGTTCACCGTGCCGCTGCCGGGGGTGGGCGCGGTCCTCGCGCTGGGCCGCGGGGTCCACGACCCCACCGGGTACACCGGGTTCGGGTCGGGGCCGACCGGGGTGCGGGCGCCGGGGCAGCTGCTGGTCCACGCGCTGGTGCACGCCTGGCAGCTCGAGCGCCGTGGGGCGGTGGCGTACCTGTGGCGGGGCGCGCGCGAGCAGCTCGGCGGCGGTGACCCCTACGCCTACGGGCCGCAGGTGCGCCCGTGGGAGCAGCTCGGCCTGGAGCAGCAGGCGGCCGTGGTGGACGGCTGGTTCGCCGGGTGGCTGGGGCCGCCGGGGCCGCAGTCCGGGGAGCCGCCGCGGAGCCGGTCGAGCCCGTGGTGGCCGGTGGTCCGCGACGGCCTGCGCGGCGGCGCCTGAGCCCGACGACGCACCGGCCCCCGGGGCCTGCGCCGGTAGGATCGGGGACATGACCAGCACCCAGCACGGGCCCCGGGTCCCCACCGGCGCGAGGGCGGTGTGGCTGCGCGCCGCGATCGTCATCGGCGCCTTCGTGGCCGTGCTGTGGCTGCTGGAGGTCGTCGACGCCGTGCTCGGCGGCCGCCTCGACGGCGCCGGGGTGGAGCCGCGCTCCGTCGACGGGCTGTGGGGCGTCGTCTTCGCGCCGCTGCTGCACGCGGGCTTCGGGCACCTCGCGGGCAACACGGTCCCGCTGCTCGTGCTCGGCTTCCTCGTGCTGCTCACCGGCATCGCCCGGTTCTTCCTCGTCACGGCCAGCACCTGGGTCGTCGGCGGGCTGGGCACCTGGCTGGTCGCGCCCTCCGGGACCCTCCACCTCGGGGCCTCGGTGCTGGTCTTCGGCTGGCTGACCTACCTGCTGGTCCGCGGCGTGCTCAACCGCAGCCCCGGCCAGGTGGTCCTCGGCGTGGTGCTGCTGCTCGTCTACGGCAGCGTGCTGTGGGGGGTGCTGCCCGGGGCGCCGGGCATCTCCTGGCAGGGCCACCTGTTCGGCGCGGTCGGCGGCCTGCTCGCGGCCGTGTGGCTGTCCCGCCGCGGTGACCGGCGCCGCTCGGGCGTCCCCACGTACCGGGCGTGAACCGCGACGCCCCGGTCGGGGTGTTCGACTCCGGGGTCGGCGGGCTCACCGTCGCGCGGGCGATCATCGACCAGCTGCCCGACGAGCACATCCTCTACACCGGCGACACCGCGAACGGCCCCTACGGCCCGCTGCCGCTCGCCGAGGTCCGCCGCCACGCCCTGGCCGTCGCCGACGACCTCGTCGAGCGCGGCGTCAAGGCCCTCGTCATCGCCTGCAACACCGCCTCGGCCGCGTGCCTGCGGGATGCCCGGGAGCGCTACCCCGTCCCGGTCGTCGAGGTCGTGCTGCCCGCCGTCCGCCGCGCCGTGGCCACCACCCGCTCCGGGCGCATCGGGGTGATCGGCACTGCGGGCACCGTCCGCAGCCGCGCCTACGACGACGCCTTCGCCGCGGCCCGCGACGTCGAGCTGACCACCGTCGCCTGCCCCCGCTTCGTCGACTTCGTCGAGCGCGGGATCACCACCGGCCGCCAGGTGCTCGGCCTCGCCCAGGCCTACCTGGAGCCGCTGCAGCGCGCGGACGTCGACACCCTCGTCCTCGGCTGCACCCACTACCCGCTGCTCTCCGGCGTGCTGCAGCTGACCATGGGCGACCCGGTGACGCTGGTGTCCAGCGCGGAGGAGACGGCCAAGGACGTGGTCAAGGTCCTGACCCGGGCGGACCTGCTGCGCGAGCACGGCGGCGACCCGGCGGTGCGCACCTTCGAGGCCACCGGCGACCCCGAGAGCTTCGCGCGGCTCGGCCGTCGCTTCCTGGGCCCCGAGCTCGTCGGCGCACCCGCCCCGGCCCGCGGCTGACCACGTCGGGTCACCCCTTGGTCACCGGCTGCACGTCCCGCTGGTGGGGGCCGTGGCGCACGGCACACCCCCGCGCAGGCGTGGCAGCATGAGCCCATGCTGCTCACGATCCTCGGGTGCTCGGGAAGCGTGTCCGGCCCGGACTCGCCGGCCTCGGGCTACCTGCTGCAGGCGGCCGGTGCGCCGCCGGTCGTGCTGGACATGGGCGGGGGCACCCTGGGGCAGCTGCAGCGCTACGTCGACCCCGCGCAGGCCGTGGTGCTGCTCAGCCACCTGCACGCCGACCACTGCCTCGACGTCGCCGGGCTGCTGGTGTGGCTGCGCTACCACCCGGTGCCGTGCACCTCGACGCTGCGGCTGCACGGCCCGTCCGGCTCGGCGCTGCGGCTCGGCGCCGCGTCGTCGGAGGTCCCGGGCGAGGTCGACGACATCTCCGACGCCGTCGAGGTCCACCACTGGGTGGACGGCGGCGTGATCCGGCTGGGCGAGCTGACCGTGCGCTCGCAGCGGGTGTGGCACCCGTGCGAGGCCTACGGGCTGCGCATCACCGACGGCGCCGGCACGACGCTGGTCTACACCGGGGACACCGCGCTGCGCGACGACGTGGTCGAGCTGGCGCGCGGCGCGTCGGTGCTGCTGGCCGAGGCGTCCTGGACCCACGCCGACGACCGGCCCGTCGGCGTGCACATGTCGGGCACCGAGGTCGGCCGGCTGGCGCAGCGTGCCGAGGTGGGCGAGCTGCTCATCACCCACGTGCCGCCGTGGACGAGCCGGGAGGCCGTGCTGGCCGAGGCGCGCGCCGAGTTCGACGGTCCCGTGCGGGCGGTCGGGGCGCGCGAGCAGATCGAGGTGACCCCCGCCGAGACCGGGGGCGGCGTGGCGGGCGGGGCGCTGCCCGGGGTGCCCGGCGGCGTCCGCGCCTAACCGACCCGGGCGTCCGCGGCGCTCGAGCCTGCACGACGCGGCGTCGCGTGCTCCCCTGGGGCGACCGTGTTCCCCAGCTCCAGGAGGTACCCCGTGGTCGACGTGCAGCGCACGTTCTCCGTCCGCCGCCCGCCCGAGGAGGTCCTGGCCTACCTGGCCGACTTCGCCCACGCCGAGGAGTGGGACCCGGGCACCGTCTCCTGCACCCCCGAGGGCGAGGGGCCCGTGCGGGTCGGCTCGACCTGGCACAACGTGTCCAAGGTGCTGGGCAAGGAGACCGAGCTGACCTACGAGCTGCAGGAGTGGACGGACCGCCGCGTCCTGCTGGTGGGCAAGAACAAGACCGCCACCTCGAACGACGACATCACCGTCGAGCCCGACGGCGAGGGCTCGCAGATCACCTACTCCTCGCACATCGAGTTCCACGGCGTCGCCAAGGTGGCCGACCCGTTCATGGGCCACACCTTCGAGAAGCTCGGCGACGAGACCGTGGAGGGCATCACCAAGGCCCTCGACGGCAGCTAGGCCCCGCCCGCCGGTCATCCGGGTGTGACCACCGGGCAACGCGACCGACACGCACCGGGCGAAGGATCGGACCCATGCTGTCGGGGCGCCCACTGGTCGACCCGGACCCGCCCGTCGAGGTGACCGCGCTGCTCGGGGAGCGGCGGGGGCGGTCCGGGTCCGGCCCCGTCCTCCGCGAGGCGCGCGACGGGGCCGACCTCGCCGCCCACGCCGCGCTGCGCCGGGCGGTGTTCGTCGACGAGCAGGGGATCTTCGACCGCGACGACACCGACGAGTTCGACCGCGACCCCCGCACCGTCGTCCTCGTGGCGCGCGACGCCCGCGGCGAGGTGGTCGGCGGGGTGCGGCTGCACCCGGCCGGCCCGGGCCCCGACCTGGGGTGGTGGCACGGCGACCGGCTCGTGGTCCGGCGCGACGCCCGCCGCGGCGGGCTGGTGGGCCCCGCCCTGGTCCGGGCCGCCTGCGCCCGCGCCGAGGCCCACGGCGCGCTGCGCTTCGAGGCCGACGTGCAGCCCGCCAACGCCCGGCTGTTCACCCGGCTGGGCTGGGACGCGGTGGGCGCCGGCGTGGTCCACGGCCACCCGCACGTGCGGATGCGCTGGCCCGTCGGCCGGGTCGCCGCCCTCGTCGCCGCGACCAAGGCCCCGCTGGCGGCGCTGCTCGCCGGTGCGGGAGGTTCCGGTGGTGCGGCTCTCGGGGGCCCCGGCTTCGTGGGTGACGACGCCGCCCCGGTGCCGGGCAGCGACCTCGTGGCCGCGAACGACGCCATCGTCCCCTCGATGGTCGAGCGCGACCCGGAGTGGGCGGGGTGGTGCGGGGTGCTGGTGAACCTCAACGACCTCGCCGCGATGGGCGCCGCCCCGGTCGGCCTGCTCGACGCCGTCGCCGGGCGCGACGCCTCCTTCGTCAGCCGCGTGGTCGCCGGCCTGCGCCGCGGCTGCGAGGCCTGGGGGGTGCCGCTGCTCGGCGGGCACACCCAGCTCGGGGTGCCCGCCGCGCTCAGCGTCACCGCGCTCGGCCGGACGCCGCACCCGGTGCCCGCGGGTGGCGGACGGGTGGGCGACGCGGTGCGCCTCACCGCCGACCTCGGCGGCGGCTGGCGAGCGGGGGCGACGGGGCGGCAGTGGGACTCCTCGAGCCACCGCTCGGGCGCCGAGCTGCGCGCGATGCACGCCGGGGTCGGCCTGGCCCGGCCCCACGCGGCCAAGGACGTCTCGATGGCCGGGGTGGTGGGCACCCTGGGCATGCTGGCCGAGGCCTCGGGGTGCGGGGCGGTGCTCGACGTCGTCGCCGTGCCCCGTCCCGCGGGCGCCGGGGTCGGGGACTGGCTGACGTGCTTCCCCGGTTTCGGCATGCTCACCACCGAGACCCCCGGGGCGCCGGGCCTGCCCGCCGGCCCGGCCGTGACCGCCGAGTGCGGCCGGCTCGTCGCCGGCGCCGGGGTGGCCCTGCGGTGGCCCGACGGGGCGACGACGGTGGCCGTGCCCGGGGGCGTCACCGGGCTCGGCGCGGCCTGACGTGGCCGCGCTCGCGGGCCCGGTCGCGCTGCTGACGTACTCGACCCGGCCCCGCGGCGGGGTGGTGCACACCCTCGCCCTGGCCGAGGCCCTGGCCGCCCGCGGCGAGGACGTCACCGTGTGGAGCATCGGCCGCGACGGCGACGCGGGCTTCTTCCGCCCCGTCGACCCCCGCGTCACCCTGCGCGTCGTGGGCGTGCCGGACCGCGACGGCGAGGACTTCGCCGACCGCATCGTCCGGTCCATCGACGCCCTCGGTGCCGCCTTCGCCGCCCGCACCGAGCGGTACGCGGTGGTCCACGCCCAGGACTGCCTGAGCTTCACCGCCGCCGCGCGCAGCCACGACGACGTGCTGCGCACCGTCCACCACCTCGACCGGTTCACCACCCCCGTGCTGGCCCGCTGCCACGAGCGCGCCGTCGTCGAGCCCGCCGGGCACGTCTGCGTCTCCGCCGCCGTGGCCGCCGAGCTGCACGCCGGGTGGGGCATCACGGCCACCGTCATCCCCAACGGGGTCGACGCCGCCCGCTTCGTCGCCGCGGCCGCCGACGAGCCCGCCGCCGCGGCCGCCCGGGACCGGTGGCGCGGCGAGCTGGGGGACTACGTGCTGGCCGTGGGTGGCATCGAGCCGCGCAAGGGCACCGCCGACCTCGTCGAGGCCGTGGCCCGGGTGCCCGGCGGGCGGCGCCTCGTCGTGGCCGGCGGGTCGACGGTGTTCGACCACCGCGGCTACCGCGACGCCGTGCTGGCCCGCGCCGCCGAGCTGGGGGTCGACCTGGTGCTGCTGGGCCCCGTCGACCACGCGGCGCTGCCGTCGCTGGTGGCCGCGGCGCGGGTGTTCGCCTTCCCCTCGGTGCAGGAGGGCTTCGGACTGGCCGCGCTGGAGGCCCTGGCCGCGGGGGTGCCGGTGGTGTGCCGGGACCTGCCGGTGCTGCGCGAGGTGCTCGGCGACACCGTCGACCGCGCCGCCGACGTCCCCGCCCTCGCCGCGGCCCTCGCCGCGCCCAGCGTCGCACCGGGCCGCGGCCGCGACCTGGCGCTGGGGTACACCTGGGACGCGGCCGCCGCGGCGCACCTGGCGCTGTACCGGGGCCGGGACCGGGTCGGCGCCCGGGGTGGGAGCGCGCCCACCCGCGGCCGATAGGCTCGCCGCGTGTCCCGACGCGCCGACGGCAGAGCAGACGACGAGATGCGGGCCGTCCGGCTGACCCGCGGCTACACCGACCACCCGGCGGGCTCCGTGCTCGTCGAGTTCGGCTCCACCCGGGTGCTGTGCACCGCCAGCGTCACCGAGGGCGTGCCCCGCTGGCGCAAGGGCTCCGGGCTGGGCTGGGTCACCGCGGAGTACGCGATGCTGCCCGCGGCCACCCACACCCGCAACGACCGCGAGTCGGTCAAGGGCAAGGTCGGCGGGCGCACCCAGGAGATCTCCCGGCTGGTGGGGCGCGCGCTGCGGGCCTGCATCGACCTCGGCGCCATCGGGGAGAACACCATCGCGCTGGACTGCGACGTGCTGCAGGCCGACGGCGGCACCCGCACCGCGGCCATCACCGGGGCCTACGTCGCCCTGGCCGACGCCATCACCTGGCTGCGGGCCAAGGGTGCGCTGGAGGACCCGCAGCCGCTGTCCTGCGCCGTCAGCGCGGTCAGCGTGGGCGTGGTCGACGGCCGGGTGCGCCTCGACCTGCCCTACGAGGAGGACTCCCGCGCCGAGGTCGACATGAACGTGGTCGCCACCGACGCCGGCACCCTGGTCGAGGTGCAGGGCACCGGGGAGGGCGCCACCTTCGCCCGCTCCACCCTGGACAAGATGCTCGACCTGGCCACCGCGGGCTGCGCCCAGCTGGCCGCCGAGCAGGCCCGCGTGCTGGCCGAGCCCTACCCCGGCGTGCTGCCCGAGCCGCCCGCCAAGGGCAAGAAGAAGGGCTGAGCGCGGCGTGAGGGTGCTCCTGGCCAGCCGCAACGCCGGCAAGCTGGCCGAGCTGCGCCGCATCGTCACCGAGGCGGGCGTGGCGGGCGTCGACGTCGTCGGCCTCGACGAGGTCCCGCCCTACCCCGAGGCCCCCGAGACCGGGGCCAGCTTCGAGGAGAACGCCCTGGCCAAGGCGCGCGACGGTGCCGCGGCGACCGGGCTGGCCTGCGTTGCGGACGACTCCGGGCTGGAGGTCGACGCGCTGCGCGGCATGCCGGGCGTGCTCTCGGCCCGGTGGTCGGGCCGCCACGGCGACGACGCCGCCAACACCGCGCTGCTGCTCGCCCAGCTCGCCGACGTGCCCGCCGCGCGCCGCGGCGCGGCCTTCGTCTCCGCGTGCGCGCTGGTGTCCCCCGCGGGGGAGACGGTGGTGCGCGGCGAGTGGCCGGGCGCGGTGCTCACCGCGCCGCGGGGCTCCGGCGGCTTCGGCTACGACCCGGTCTTCGCCCCGCACGGGTCCTCGCGCACCGCGGCCGAGCTGAGCCCGGCGGAGAAGGACGCCGCCTCGCACCGCGGCCGGGCACTGGCCCAGCTGGTGCCCGCGCTGCGGGCGCTGGCCGACGGGACGGGCTAGAGCCGCTCGCCGCGGCGCACCTTGGCGGTGACGGCCCGCTCGACCACGAAGGACAGGAACGGGACCGTCCCCGCCACGAGCACGCCGACGGCGGGCAGCGGCCGCCACCGGGCCTTCACGGCCAGGTCCAGGGTCAGCACCAGGTACACCGCGTAGACCCAGCCGTGGACCACGGCGACGAAGCCCGGGGGCGAGGCGCCGAAGCCGTACTTGGCCACCACCACCGCGGTGAGCAGCAGCAGCCAGATCCCGGTGACGTAGGCGAGCACGCGGTAGCGCAGCAGGGCCCCGGAGATCTTCGGGGGCAGCGCCCCGGCCGGGGTCGCGGTGCCGGTCTGCTCGGTCACGGGGTGGTCCTCCGGGTGTCACGGTCGAGCTGGGCGAGGTAGGCGTTGTACTCGGCGAGCACCGGGTCGTCGTCGGTGCCGGGGTCGTCGGCCGCCCCGTCGTCACGGGCCGGGCGGGCGGCGCGGGTGGGCAGCGCCGCGGCGGAGATCTCGGTGACCACGGGGGTGCGCTGGGCGGGGCGGCCGACGCGACCCTGCTCGTCCGTGGCCGCGTCGGCGTCCTCGGGCTCGCCGGCCTCGAGCCGCACCACGCGGCGGTAGGCGTAGACCACGAACGCGGCGAACAGCGGCCACTGCAGCGCGTAGCCCAGGTTCTGGAAGGAGCCCGAGCCCGACTCGTAGCGCGTCCACTGCCACCAGCCCAGCGCCAGGCACGCCGCCGCGGCCAGCACGACCAGCGCGACGACCGCGGGCCGGCGGTGCGCGGACGGGGTGGACACGCCCGCGACGGTACCCGCGCGGGCGGGCCGGGCCACCGGACGGCGGGCGGGGACGACCTATGCTCGCAGCGGCCCCGGCAGGGGCCGCGCGCGAGTGGCGTAACCGGCAGCCGCGCCAGGTTTAGGTCCTGGTGCCCGAGAGGGCGTGCGGGTTCGAGTCCCGCCTCGCGCACGGCCGGGCCCCCGGCGCCGGACGGTCTGCCAGGGTGGTGCCCCGTGAGCCGACTCGAGCGCTACGAGCGCCGCACCGCGGGGCCGATGACCGGCCTGGCCCTGGTCTTCCTCGCCTCCTACGCCGTCCCGATCCTCGACCCGGCGGTCGACGGCTGGCTGCGCACCGTGTGCGACTGGGCCGACCTGGCGGTGTGGATCGCCTTCGCGCTCGACCTGGGCTGGCGGCTGCGGCTGGCCGAGAGCCCGGTGCAGTTCCTGCTCAGCCACCCGGTCGACGTGCTGGCCGTCGCGCTGCCCGTGTTCCGCCCGCTGCGGGTGCTGCGCGTGTTCGCGGTAAGCCAGACGATCTTCACCCGCCGGCTGGGGCTGCTGGCCTCCGGGCAGGCGATCGTGGTGGGCGCGGTGCTGCTCGTCGCCGTGGCCGCGCTGGCCATGCTCGACGCGGAGCGGGGGGCGCCCGACGCGAGCATCACCTCGATCGGTGACGCGCTGTGGTGGGGCATCACCACGGTCACCACCGTCGGTTACGGCGACCTCTACCCGGTGACCGGGCTGGGCCGGGTGGTCGCCGCCGCGCTGATGCTGGTGGGCATCTCCATGGTCGGCATCGTCAGCGCCAGCGTCGCCGCGTGGTTCGTGGCGCAGGGCCGCAGCACCCAGGACCGCGAGCAGCAGGACCGGGTGGGGGAGCTGGCGAGCGAGCTGGCGGCGGTGCGTGCGCAGCTGGCCAGCATCCAGCGGGCCGTCGGGGCGGACGCGGCGGCACCGCGTCCCGAGTGACCGGACCGGTCAGACCCCGAGGTCACGGCGCAGCTTGGCCACGTGGCCGGTGGCGCGGACGTTGTACTGCGCCACCCCGATGGTCCCGTCCGCCTCGACGACGAAGGTGGAGCGGATGACCCCGGTGACGACCTTGCCGTACATCGTCTTCTCCCCGAACGCCCCCCACGCCGTCATCACGCTGCGATCGGCGTCGGAGAGCAGCGGGAACCCCAGCCCCTCGGCGTCGCGGAACGTCCGCAGCGTCGCGGGCGGGTCGGGGGAGATCCCGACGACGTCCAGGCCGGCGCCGTCCAGGTCGCCCAGCGACTCGGTGAAGTCGCACGCCTGCTTGGTGCACCCGGGCGTCCCGGCCGCCGGGTAGAAGTAGACGACGACGCGGCGGCCGCGGTAGTCGGCCAGCGAGACCTCTGTGCCGTCGGCGTCGGGGAGGGTGAAGTCGGGGGCCCGGTCGCCGGGCGACAGGCGTGCTGCGGTGCTCACGCGGCCACGCTAGCGCTCCGGCGCACGGCCCGGGCCCGCTCTGCTCTACGGTGAGCGCGACGTCCGCGCACCGAAGGAGGCCCAGTGGCCCGGGACACCGACAGCATCGAGCGCGACATCGAGCGCGCCCGAGACCAGCTGGCCAGCACGCTCGACGAGCTCTCCGTCCGCGCCAACCCCAAGCGGCTGGTGGAGGACGCCAAGACCGGGCTGCGCGCCAAGCTCGACGAGCCCGCCGTGCGCGCCGCGCTCGCCGGGGCCGGGGTTCTCGTCCTCGTCCTCGTGGTGCGCGCCGTGCGCAGCTGAGCCGCACCGCCGACCCCGACGACGGCCGGGCCCCGCACGGGGTCCGGCCGTCGTCGCGTGAGGGCGCGTCCACCACCCCACGCGCTCCCCGACCCGGCATGATCCCGGGTGTGAGCGACGACACCGGACTGACCCTGCCCCCCGACGCCGCCGAGGCCGCCGCGGCGGACCACCCGGCCGACCAGACCGCCGCCCGCGACGCCGGGGTGCACCAGCGCGCGCTGCGGGAGTGGCTGCTCGAGCGCACCGCCTCGCCGTCGCTGGGCGCACCGGTGAGCCTGCTCGTCGGCGGCGCCCTGGTGACCGGGGTCGCCGTGCACCCCACCACCGCCGCCCGGCTCGCCGCGCGCCACCAGTCCGGCGGGGAGTCCGGGGCCGAGCGCTTCGAGTCCCTGGCCGACGAGCAGGACCTCGCGCTCGTCGACGCCGAGCCGGCCGAGCTCGACACCGTGCACCTGGCCAACGCCCGCACCGCCGGCACCACGCTCGCGGTGCTCTCGGTCGCGGTGTCCCGGGTGGACGGCTGGTCGCCGGTGGCCGAGGCCGACCTCGAGGGCATCTGGGACACCCACCACGTCGAGTAGCCCGTCGTCCCCGCCCGCGACCCCTCTGCTCTGGAGCCCACCATGACCGCACCCGCCACCCCGCCGTTCCAGGGCCGCACCGCCCTCGTCACCGGGGCGGGGGCGGGCATCGGTGAGGCCGTGGCCCGCGCCCTGGCCGCCGGCGGGGCGCGGGTGACCGTGGCCGACCGGGACGGCGACGCCGCCGAGCGCGTCGCGGGCGAGGTCGGCGGCACGCCCTGGGTGGTGGACCTGCTCGACACCGCCGCGCTGGCGGGGCTGAGCCTGGAGTGCGACGTGCTGGTCAACAACGCCGGCATCCAGCACGTCTCGCCGATCGAGGAGTTCCCGCCCGAGACCTTCCACCGCATCCTCACGCTGATGCTCGAGGTCCCGTTCCTGCTGGTGCGGGCGGCGCTGCCGCACATGTACGCCCAGGGCTTCGGCCGCGTGGTCAACGTCAGCTCGGTGCACGGCCTGGTCGCCTCGCCGAACAAGTCGGCCTACGTCGCGGCCAAGCACGGCCTCGAGGGGCTGAGCAAGACCCTCGCGCTCGAGGGCGGCGGCCGCGGCGTGACGAGCGTCTGCGTCAACCCCGGCTACGTGCAGACGGCGCTGGTCGCCGGGCAGGTCGCCGACCAGGCCCGCACCCGCGGCATCACCGAGGACGAGGTGCTCGACAAGGTGTTCCTCGCTGAGACCGCGGTCAAGCGGATGGTCACCCCGGCCGAGGTCGGCGAGCTCGTCGCCTACCTGGCCGGGCCGCACGGCGGCATGGCGAACGGGTCCAGCTACACCCTCGACGGCGGCTGGATGGCGCACTAGGCGCCACGGCGGGAGCACCGGGGCCCCGACGGCCCTGGTGCTGCGGCGCGCAGTGACGTACGGTCCGAATGTACGTACTAATCACCGCGTGAGGAGAGTGCCGTGCACGTCGAGACGCTCGAGACCCCGTCCCTGGGGGACCGCACCTACCTGGTGCACGACGGCGCGGTGGCGCTGGTCGTCGACCCCCAGCGCGACACCGACCGGGTCACCGACGCCGCCGCGCGGCTCGGGGTGCGGGTCGTCGCCGTCGCCGAGACCCACCTGCACAACGACTACGTCACCGGGGGGCACCACCTGGCCCGGTCGCTCGGGGTGGACTACCTCGTCAACGCCGCCGACCCGGTCGACTTCGACCGCCGCGCGGTCTCCGACGGCGACGAGCTCACCCTCGGCGGGCTGACCGTCCGGGTGGTGGCGACCCCGGGCCACACCCACACCCACCTGTCCTACGTGGTCAGCCACGACGGCGAGCAGGCCGTGTTCTCCGGCGGCAGCCTGCTGTTCGGCTCCGTGGGCCGCACCGACCTCGTCTCGCCCGACGACACCGACGGGCTCACCCACGACCAGTTCCACTCGGTGCGGGCGCTGGCCGCCGCCGCGGCCGACGAGGCCGCGCTCTACCCGACGCACGGCTTCGGGTCCTTCTGCTCCTCGGGCCCGGCCACCGGCGCCGACAGCTCGACGGTGGGGGAGCAGCGCCGCAGCAACCACGCGTTGACGACGCAGGACGAGGACCGGTTCGTCACCGAGCTCGTCGCCGGGCTCGCGGCGTACCCGACCTACTACGCGCACATGGGCCCGGCCAACGCCCACGGTCCGAGCGCCCCGGACCTGGCCGTGCCCGCCCCGCTCGGGGCCGACGAGCTGCGCCGCCGGCTCGCCGACGGCGGCTGGGTGGTCGACCTGCGCACCCGGCGGGCGTTCGCCGACGGCCACCTCGCCGGGACCCTCTCGTTCGAGCCGGGCGCGAGCTTCCTGACCTACCTGGGGTGGACCCTGCCCTGGGGCGAGCCGCTGACGCTGCTGGGCGAGGAGGGCGACGTCGAGACCGCGGTGCGCGAGCTCGCCCGCATCGGCTGGGACCACCCGGACGCGGTGCTCGGCGACCCCGCGACCGCGCTCGCCGACCACGAGGTGCGCTCGTACCGCCGGGTCGGCTGGGCCGAGGTGGCGGCCGAGCACCCCGGCCCGCTGCTCGACGTCCGCCGCACCGACGAGTTCGCCGGCGGGCACCTCGTCGACGCGGTCAACGTCCCGCTGCACACCCTGCTCGACCGGCTCGACGAGGTCCCCGCCGGGCAGGTCTGGGTGCACTGCGGCTCGGGCTACCGCGCGGCCGTCGCCGCCAGCGTGCTCGACCGCGCCGGCCGCGACGTCGTCCACGTCGACGCCGACTTCGACGCCGCCGCCGACGCCGGGCTCGAGGTCACCACCGACGTCCACGCCACGGCCTGACCGGCAGCGGAGAACCGGAGGGAGACAGGATGTCCGAGAACCAGCCGAGCGAGCTCACGCCGGCCCGTGCCGCCGAGCTCACCGCGGACGGCAGCCACCTGCTCGTCGACGTCCGCGAGGACAGCGAGTGGGAGGCGGGCCACGCCCCGCAGGCGGTCCACGTGCCGCTGGGCACCCTGGCCGCGGTCGACCTGCCCGCCGGCACCCCCGTGGTCGCGGTGTGCCGCAGCGGCGCCCGCTCCGCCCGGGCCGTCGAGGCGCTGGCCGAGCGCGGGATCGAGGCGCACAACCTCACCGGCGGCATGACGGCCTGGGCCGCAGCGGGTCTCGAGGTCCGCGACGGCCGCGGTCAGCCGGGCACGGTGGTCTGAGCCGTGGTGGTCGCGGTCGCCCTGGCCGCCGGCGCGGTGATCGGCCTGCTGCTCGGCGCGCTGGGCGGCGGCGGGTCGATCCTCACCGTGCCGGTCCTGGTCTACGGGCTGGGCCAGGGCACCACGACGGCCACCACCGCCTCGCTCGTCATCGTCGGCGTCTCGTCCGTCGTCGCGGCGGCCGAGCACCACCGGTGCGGGCGGGTCCGCTGGGGCCCGGGGCTGACCTTCGGCCTGCTCGGCTCGGTCGCCGCGCTGCTGGGCACCGTCGCCGGCCGCCACGTCGCCCCCGAGGTGCTGCTGCTCGGGTTCGCGGCGCTGATGCTGGTGGCCGCCGGGGGACTGCTGCACCGGGAGCACCGGGCCGCGGCGGTACCGGCCGCCCGTGCCGACGCCGGTGGGGTGACGACGCTGGAGCGGACCACCATCCGCTCGGCCGTGCGCCGACGGGTGGTCGTGGTCGGGGCGGCGCTGGGGGTGGGGCTGCTGACCGGGTTCTTCGGCGTCGGTGGCGGTTTCGTCATCGTGCCCGCCCTCGTGCTCGCCCTGGGGCTGCCCCTGCCGGTGGCCGCGGCGACCTCGCTGGTGGTCATCGCGCTGAACAGCGCCGCGGGCCTGCTCGCCCGGTGGGGCCACCTCGACGTGCCGTGGCACGTGGTGGTCCCGTTCACGGTGGCCGCCGTGCTCACGTCGCTGGTCGGCGGCCGGGTGGCCCAGCACGTGCCCGCCCGGGTGCTCACCCGCGGGTTCGTCGCCCTGCTCGTCGTCGTCGCCGGCTACGTGGCCGTGCGGGCCGGCGCCGCGCTGTAGGTCGGGGCGCGCCGCGCCGGGGGGTTGCGGGCCCGGCCCGGGGCTCGCTACCTTCCTGGCCGTCACGAGTGCCAGCGCGAAGCCCCGGCTCGCTGGCCGGCAACCCTCCTCCGCGACGGGGTGCCCCGGGTGATGACACGGCCCGCCCCGCCCGGGGCGGGCAAGCGCGGAGCTCGCCCGTGGGCTCCCGGACCCGAGGAGCCCTGCCGTGACCACCAGCCTCGCCCCCGCCCGGCCGCACCCGACGACCGGCCCGGCCGTGGCCCCGTTCGCCGCGCTCGTCGGCGCCGGCCTGCCGACCCCCACCCGTCGCGGCGATCGTCCGTACGTCAACCTCGACAACGCCGCCAGCACCCCGGCCCTGGCCGCCGTGGCCGACGAGGTCACCAGGTTCCTGCCGCAGTACGCCAGCGTCCACCGCGGGGCGGGGCACCTCTCCCAGGTGTGCACCCGGGCCCACGAGCAGGCCCGCCGGGACGTGGCCGCGGCCGTCGGCGCGGGGGAGCGCGACGTGGTCGTGTTCACCCGCAACACCACCGACGCGCTGAACCTCCTCGCCACCGCCGTGCCCGGGCGGGTGGTCTACCTCGACGTGGAGCACCACGCGAACTTCCTGCCCTGGCAGGAGTCCGGCGACACGCTGGTCCCGGTGGCCCGGACCGTGGCCGGGACGCTGGCCGCGGTCGAGGCCGCGCTGCGCCGCGAGCCCGTCGCGCTGCTCACCGTCACCGGGGCCTCCAACGTCACCGGCGAGGTGCTGCCGCTGGCCGAGCTCGCCGCGCTGGCCCACCGCCACGGCGCGCGCATCGCCGTCGACGGGGCCCAGCTGGTGCCGCACCGCCGTATCGACCTCACCGCCCTGGGCCTGGACTACCTCGCGTTCTCCGGGCACAAGCTCTACGCACCGTTCGGGGCCGGCGTGCTCGTCGGGCGCCGGGACTGGCTCGACGCCGCCCCGCCGCACCTGGCCGGGGGTGGCGCCGTCGCCGAGGTCACCACCACCGGCACCACCTGGGCGCCCGCCCCGGCCCGGCACGAGGGCGGCACGCCCAACCTGCTCGGGGTGCTCGCGCTCGCCGCCGCGTGCCGCGAGCTGACCGCCTGGGACGAGGCCGCGTGGCACGAGCACGAGCGCGTGCTGCACGCCCACGTCCTCGACGAGCTGGCGTCGGCCGGCCTGGCCCCGCTGCGGATCTGGGCCGACCCGGCCGACGTCGTCGGGGTCGTCGCCTTCACCGTCCCCGGGTGGCGGCCGGCCGCCGTGGCCGCGTACCTCGCCGACGAGCACGGCATCGGGGTGCGCGACGGACGCTTCTGCGCCCACCCGCTGCTGGCCCGGCTCGGGGTGCCCGGGGGTGCGGTGCGGGTGAGCCTCGGGGTGGGCAGCTCCAGCGCGGACGTCGACCGGCTCGGCGCCGCGCTGCGCGAGCTGGTGGCCCTGGACCCGGCGGCGGCCCCGCAGGTCACCGAGACCCCCTGCGGCAGCTGAGCACCCGGCTCAGGGGGCCGGCGGGGTGATGCCCGGCCACAGGCTCTCGGCCGCTGCGGCGAACGACGTCATCGCCGCGGCCAGCTCGGTCTGCTGGCGGTGCGGGATGCGGCCGAGCACGGCGGCGAGGTCGCGGCGGCGCCGGGCCGTGACCGTGCTGACCGTGCGCCGCCCGGCCGCGGTGAGCGCCACGCGGGACTCGCGCCGGTTGGTCGGCACCACGCCGCGCTCCACGAGCCCGGCGGCGACGAGCCGGTCGACCATGCGCACGGCGGTCGAGGCGGCCACGTCCAGCGCGGCCGCCAGCCCCCCGAGGTTCGACGGCCCCGCCTCGAGCACCACGAGCATCCGGAACTGCGGCAGCGTCACGTCGGGCGCGGCGGCCACCGAGCGCGCCGACACGGCGACCAGGGCGCGCGACGCGGACAGCACGGCGTCGACGGGGTCGGCGGCGGCAGCACCGGGGGGTGCGGGATCGGTCACGCCCCCACCGTGCCCCCGTTGCGTTCGACAGTGCAAGTGTTGCACTGTCGAACGGTGACGAGCCCATCCCAGCCCCTCGCCCGCCCCTCCCTGGGGGCGCGGGTGCTCGACCGCGCCCCGGGGTGGTCCGGCCGCACCGGCGCGGTGACGCTGTCCCTGCTCGTCGGGATCGGCGCCGGGCTCGGGGCGGTGGTGTTCCGCTACCTCATCGAGGGCCTCACGGTGGTGTTCACGGGGTTCACCGACTACGCGGGGCAGGGCCGGGTGGCCAACCCGCACCTGTCGTGGCTAGGCCCCTTCTTCGTCCTGCTCACCCCGGTGGTGGCCGGGATCCTCTACGGCCCGCTGGTGTACCGCTTCGCCCGGGAGGCCCGCGGGCACGGCGTGCCCGAGGTGATGCTGGCCGTCGCCCGCAACGGCGGTCGCATCCGCCCGCAGGTCGCGGTGGTCAAGGCGCTGGCCTCCGCGCTGACCATCGGTGGCGGCGGCTCCGTCGGGCGCGAGGGGCCCATCGTCCAGATCGGCTCCGCGCTCGGCTCGACGCTGGGCCAGCGGGTCGGCCTGGACGAGCGCCGCGTCACCCTGCTCGTGGCCTGCGGTGCCGCGGGCGGCATCGCGGCCACCTTCAACGCCCCGCTGGCCGGGGTGTTCTTCGCGATGGAGCTGATCCTGCGCCGGTGGACGGCCGAGTCCTTCGGCCTCGTCGTGCTCTCCTCGGTGACCGCCAGCGTCATCGGCCGCACCGTGCTGGGCAACGACCCCTTCCTGGCGCTCCCCTCGTTCGCCGTCGACCACCTGGTGCAGTACCCGTTGTTCGCCCTGCTCGGGGTGGTCGCCGGCCTCGGCGGGGTGGTGTTCTCCCGGGTGCTCTACGCGGTCGAGGACGCCTGCGACTGGGCGTGGCGCGGTCCGGAGTGGGCACGCCCCGCCGCGGGGGGCCTGCTGCTGGGCGTGGTGCTGCTGGTGCTGCCGGAGATGTACGGCGTCGGCTACCCGGTGCTGGGCACGGCCGTGGCGGGCGGCTACTCCGTCGCGTTCCTCGTCGCCCTGCTCGTCGGCAAGGTCGTCGCGTGCAGCCTGACCATCGGCATCGGCGGCTCGGGCGGGGTGTTCGCGCCCAGCCTGTTCATCGGGGCGATGCTGGGCGCCGCCTTCGGCGACGGGGTGCACGCGCTGCTGCCCGGCACGGGCGGCTCGGTGGGGGCCTACGCGGTGGTCGGCATGGGGGCGGTGTTCGCCGGGTCGGCGCGGGCCCCGATCACGGCCGTGGTCATCCTCTTCGAGCTGACCGGGGAGTACACGATCATCCTGCCGCTGATGATGGCCATCGTCCTGGCCGCGGGGGTCAGCGCCCTGGTCTCCCACGACACGATCTACACCCGCAAGCTGCTGCGCCGCGGCATCGACATCGACGAGACGCCCCACGCCGCGCTGCGGCGCTCGGCCGTCGGCTCGGTCATGGTGGCACCCCCCGAGGGCGTCGACGCCGACGCGGACGTCACGGCCGCGGCCACCCTGCTGGCCGAGGGGGAGCACGACCTGCCCGTGGTCGACGCCGACGGCCGCTTCCACGGCGTGCTCAGCGCCCGGGCCGTGCTCGACGCGCTGGGGGCGGGGGAGGCGGTGCCGGTGCGCACGCTGACCGCGGGGCCGGACCCGGTCGGGCCCGAGGCGCCGCTCGGCGAGGCCATCGACCACCTCGAGGACGGGGTCGACGCGGTGGCCGTGGTCGACGCGGAGCACCGCCTGGTGGGCTGGGTGCGCCACCGCGACGTGCTCACCGGGATGACCCGCGCCGTCGCGGTGCCCGGGGACTGACCGGGTGCGGGCGGCTCAGTAGTCCTGCGTGGTCGAGGGGCCGCCGGAGCCGGTGCGACCCACGTGGATGTTGCGGGCCAGCCGGATCAGCGGACGGACCAGCAGCTCGATGCTGCCGACGAGGAACAACCACGTGCCGAGCGTCGTCGTCGACTCGGAGAAGAACAGGATGCTGCCGACGATGAACCAGACCGCGACGAGGATGTCGTTGACGATGCTGAGCGTCTCGTAGCGCTTGCGGATGACGAGCTCGTCGTGGCCGATGTGCAGCGTGATGGGGTCAGGCATCCCGCCAGCGTGCCCCGTGGGCGGGACGCCCCGCGACCGCGGTCGGGCCGGTCAGGTCCGGCAGATGCAGGCGCGGGGCAGCGCACCGGCCTCGGTCGCCGCGCAGAAGCGCCGGCCGAGGTCGTCGTGCTCGGCCAGCGGGTGCCGGCAGGCGGCGCAGGCCTCGCCCGGCACGTCCCCGCTCACGCCGGCACCGTCCCCGGGCGCGGTGCCGCCGCCGGGTCCGGGCCCGGTCGGACCACCGCCAGGCAGGTCCGAGGCCAGCCGGTGACCCCGACGAGCGTGACGGTGCCGCTGGGCTGGGTGCGGTAGCCGTCGAGGTGGACCACGTGGTCGCCCACGGTGACCCGTCCGGCCGCGCCGGGCTCCCAGTCCCCGAGGTGGTGGGTCACCCGGTCGACCCGGGGGCCGCCGCGCTCGACCTCGGTCACCAGGGCGGCGACCTCGGCGGCCAGGTCGCGGGTGCGCGGCGACCAGGTGCCGTCGCGGTAGCCGCCCGACGGGTCGGCGCGGCCCAGCTCGGGCGCGCGCCGGTCGGTGCTGCTGGGGCGGCCGGGGTCCGGGGCCGAGCTGGGGGTGGCTGGTGCGGTGGTGGTCGTCATGGGACGCCTGTCCGGGCCGTGGACGGCCGGTCTCCGAGCACCGGGGGCGAGGCCGGCGTGGCAGCCGGCGTGCGGGGGACCCTCGACGGGTCCGACCCTACGGGGCCGAGGGGGTGGGTGCGCCATCAGGGACTTGAACCCCGAACCCGCTGATTAAGAGTCAGCTGCTCTGCCAATTGAGCTAATGGCGCGTGGCACCGGCGAGCGGTGCGGCAGAAGGCTAGCAGCCGGGTCCGGGCCCGGAGAAATCGACCCCGGGGCCCCGGCGGGCGCAGGACCATGATCGATCCAGCCGGACACCCCCGACATCCAGTGACCCGGCCTGATCACGGTCGTGGTAAGGCATGATGTCCCGCACGGGGCCTCGGGGGGCCTGGGTCGAGCGGGAACAGGTGTGTCGCATGCGGGTGGGTGGAGCAGGACGCCGCGGGTCGTGGCGGGTGCGGGCGGTGGGGGCCGTCGTCGTCGCGCTGGGCGCCGTGACGACGGGCTGCACGATCGGCACCCCCGCGGGCGTCCAGGCGGGGTCGTCCCCGGTGGCGGACGCCGGTGCCGCGGCGCCGACGACGACCACCCCGGCCCCGGTCGCGCCGACGCTGACGGTGTCGGCGGCCGACGGGGCCACGGGTGTCTCGCCCGTCGCGCCGCTGACCGTCACGGCGGCCGGCGGCTCGCTCGGGGCGGTGACGCTGGCCCGGGCCGACGGCACGACCGTGGCGGGGACGAGCGCGCCCGACGGGTCCACCTGGACGGCCTCGGAGCCGCTGGGCTACGGCACCACGTACACGGTGACGGCCGCGGCCACGAGCCCCACCGGCACCCCGACCACGCGCACCAGCCGCTTCACGACGCTGTCGCCCAAGCTCCTGACGATGCCCTACCTGAACCCGAACAACGGTGAGACGGTCGGCATCGGGCAGACCGTCGCGGTCAAGTTCGACGAGTCGATCGCCGACAAGGCGGCCGCGGAGAAGGCCATCACCGTCACCACCACGCCGCCCGTCGCGGGCGCGTTCTACTGGCTGAACGACACCGAGGTGCGCTGGCGCCCGGAGACCTACTGGGCGCCGGGCACCACCGTCTCCGTGGCGGCGAAGGTCTACGGCCAGGACCTCGGCGGTGGCACGTACGGCCAGGCCGACCAGAGCGCCAGCTTCACCATCGGTGACGCGGTGACCGCGGTGGCCGACAACGACACGAAGACCCTGACGATCTCCCGCGGCGGCGTCGTCGAGAAGACGATGCCGATCTCGATGGGCGAGGAGGTGCCGGGCAAGGTCACCAACAACGGCGTCTACATCGTCGCCGAGCGCTACACCGACATCGTCATGGACTCCTCGACCTTCGGCCTGGCCGTGGACTCCGCCGACGGGTACCGCACGCACGTGCAGTACGCGACGCGGATGAGCTACAGCGGGATCTTCGTCCACTCCGCGCCGTGGTCGATCTCCGACCAGGGGGTGCGCAACGTCAGCCACGGCTGCCTCAACGTCTCGCCCGCCAACGCGGTGTGGTTCTACGAGAACACCAAGAAGGGCGACATCGTCACCGTCAACGGCACGTCGGGGGACACGCTGCCGGGCGACGACGGCCTGGGGGACTGGAACATCCCGTGGTCGCAGTGGGTGCAGGGCAACCGCTAGCCCCGACGCACGACGAAGGCCCCGCTCCGGACCGGAGCGGGGCCTTCGTCGTGCGTGGGGTGAGTGACGGGACTTGAACCCGCGACACCTGGGATCACAACCCAGTGCTCTACCACCTGAGCTACACCCACCACGGCCCGGTCGACCTGCGTCCGGGCCGTCGCAGAGACTACCGGGTGGGACGGGGTGCTCGCGCCGCACCCCGCGGGCCGGGTCAGGAGCCGGCCATGAGCTCCTGGGCGACGGCGGTGACCTCGTCGGTCGCCGGGCCGGGCTGGGCGACGAACGCGGTCCGCCGGTAGTACGCCAGCTCACGGATCGACTCGCGGATGTCGGCGAGCGCGCGGTGGGCCAGGCCCTTCTCGGGCTGGTTGAAGTAGATGCGCGGGTACCAGCGCCGGCACAGCTCCTTGATCGAGCTGACGTCGACCATCCGGTAGTGCAGGTGGTCGTCCAGGGTCGGCATGTCCCGGGCGAGGAAGCCGCGGTCGGTGCCGATCGAGTTGCCGCACAGCGGGGCGCCGTGCCGGTCCGGGACGTGCTCGCGGACGTAGGCCAGCACCTGCGCCTCGGCGTCGGCCAGGGACACGGCGGAGGCCCGCACCTCCTCGGTGAGCCCCGAGCTCGCGTGCATCCGGGTGACCACCTCGGGCATGTTCGCCAGCGCCTCGTCGTCGGCGTGGATGACGATGTCGACGCCCTCGCCGAGGACGTTGAGGTCGCTGTCGGTCACGAGGGCGGCGATCTCGATGAGCTTGTCCGAGGCCAGCTCGAGCCCGGTCATCTCGCAGTCGATCCACACCAGTTTGTCCTGCACGTCAGCCACCCTAGCCAGGCACGGCCCGGGCTACCCTCCACGAGCCCCGCCCCCCGTCCCGGAGGTCCTGCGACCGTGCCCGACACCGACCCCGCCGCTGCCGCCACCGAGATCGCCGCCGGCTACACCTCCGAGGGCGCCGCGCTCGAGCTCGGCAGCGTCGTCACCGGGGGTGCCGCCCACCCCGACGCCCGGGTGCGCATCCCGCTGGCCACCCTGAACCGCCACGGCCTCGTCGCCGGGGCCACCGGCACGGGCAAGACGAAGACGCTGCAGCTCATGGCCGAGCAGCTCAGCGCCGCCGGGGTGCCCGTGCTGCTCGCCGACGTCAAGGGCGACCTGTCCGGGCTGAGCGCCGCGGGCGAGACCTCCGACCGGGTCACCACCCGGGCCACGGACACCGGGGACGACTGGGCGCCGACGGCGTGCCCCACCCAGTTCCTCTCCCTGGGCACCGAGGGCCTCGGCGTGCCCGTGCGGGCCACGATCAGCAGCTTCGGCCCGGTGCTGATGAGCAAGGTGCTGGCGCTGAACCCCACGCAGGAGTCCACCCTGGGGCTGATCTTCCACTGGGCCGACACCCGCGGGCTGCCGCTGCTCGACCTCAAGGACCTGCGCGCCGTCATCACCCACCTGACCTCCGACGAGGGGAAGGCCGAGCTCGAGGGCATCGGCGGGGTGTCCAAGGCGACCACCGGGGTCATCCTCCGGGCGCTGGTGACCCTCGAGGCCGAGGGCGGGGACACCTTCTTCGGCGAGCCGGAGGTCGACCCGGCCGACCTGATGCGGACCGTCGACGGCCGCGGGGTGGTCAGCCTGCTCGAGCTGGGCTCCGACGCCGCGCGACCCGTGCTGTTCTCCACGTTCCTCATGTGGCTGCTGGCCACCCTGTTCGAGGACCTGCCCGAGGCCGGCGACCTGCCCGCCCCGAAGCTGGTGTTCGTGCTCGACGAGGCGCACCTGCTGTTCACCGACGCCTCCAAGGCGTTCCTCGCCCAGGTCGAGCAGACCGTCAAGCTGATCCGGTCCAAGGGCGTCTCGGTGTTCTTCTGCACCCAGCAGCCCACCGACGTGCCCGACGCGGTGCTCTCCCAGCTCGGGGCGCGCATCCAGCACGCGCTGCGGGCGTTCACCCCGGACGACCAGAAGGCGCTGGTCCGCACCGTGCGGACCTACCCGCGCACCGCCCACTACGACCTCGAGGAGGCGCTGACCACGCTCGGCACCGGCGAGGCCGTGGTCACCGTGCTCTCCGAGCGGGGTGCCCCGACCCCCGTCGCGTGGACCCGGCTGCGGGCGCCGCGCTCGCTCATGGCCTCGATCGGACCCGACGCGATCCGGGCCGCCGCCGCGGGCAGCGAGCTCGCCGGGAAGTACGGCACCACCGTGGACCGGGAGTCGGCCTACGAGCAGCTCGCCGCCCGGCTGGCCCCGCCACCGGAGCAGGCACCCCCACCCGGCCCGGCCGAGCCCTACGGCGCGCCCGCCGAGCAGCTGCCCCCGCCGCCGCCCGAGCCGGAGCGGGAGAGCTTCTTCGCCGGGGTGCTGGGCAACCCGGCGGTGAAGAGCTTCCTGCGCTCGGCCGCGTCGGCCGCGGGCCGCGAGATCGCCCGCGGGGCGTTCGGGACCCGCCGGCGGCGGTGAGGGCTGCGCCGGGGGCTCGACCGAGGGACCCTGCGGCCGCCTGACCTGCGTCGCTGCGCCGACCGTCCCCGCCGGGGACGATGGGGGCGTGCTGTCCCACCTCGCCCCGGCCCGCCGCCGCCTGCTCCTGCTGCTGGGCGGGGTGGTGCTCGTCGTGGCCGTCGCGGTGGGGGTCGTCGTCGTCCGCGGCTCCGGCAGCGGCGCCACCCCGGCGGTGGCCGCGGACCGGCCCGGGCCCGTGGTGCTCGTGCCCGGCTACGGCGGGTCCACCCAGTCGTTGACCGTGCTCGCCGAGCGGCTCCGCGCCCAGGGCCGGGACGCCACCGTGGTCGACCTGCCCGACGGCGGCACAGGCGACCTCGTGGCCCAGGCCCGCACCCTCGGTGAGGTCGTCGCGGCCACGCTGGCGCGCACCGGGGCGGGGTCGGTCGACCTCGTCGGCTACTCCGCGGGCGGGGTGGTGGCCCGCATCTGGCTGGGCGAGCAGGGCGGTGACGCGGTGACCCGGCGCGTGGTCACCCTCGGCTCGCCGCACCACGGCACCCAGATCGCGGGCCTGGGGGTGGCGCTGGGCCTGTCGATCTGCGGGCAGGCGTGCCAGCAGCTGGCCCCGGGCAGCGACGTCCTCACCCGGCTCAACGCCGACGACGAGACCCCGGGTAGCCCGGAGTACGTGTCGGTGTGGACGACCGTGGACCAGGTGGTGACCCCGCCCGACTCGGCACGGCTCGACGGGGCGGTGAACCAGCCGCTGCAGGACGTGTGCGCGAGCTCGCGGGTGGACCACTCGGGGCTGCCCAGCGACCCGCTCGTCGGCGCGATCGTCAGCCGCGAGCTGGGCACGGCCGACGTCACCGGGTTCACCCCGGCCGACTGCGCCACGCTCACCGCCGGCTGACCCGTCCGTCCCCCGCACACTGCCCGCAGTGTGGCCGGAGCCCGGCGGTTCCCCCGCACACTGCCCGCAGTGTGGCGCGCGCGTGGGCGGGCGACTAGCTGGTGATGTCCTTGGTGGAGAAGTTGGCCCACGCGCCCGCGAGCAGCACCCCGACGTAGGCCAGCTGCAGCCCGACGCCGCGGACGAGGTCGTGGCTGGGGATCGGCTGGCGGAACAGGTCCACGAACGCCAGCCAGTACCGCGTCGGCAGGTAGGGCTGCAGCGCCTGCGCGGCGTCCAGGGTCAGCAGCGACGACGACGCGATGAGGAACGCGATGGCCCCCAGCGACGCGGCCAGCGGGGAGTCGGTGAACGTGGAGAAGAACAGCGCCGCGGCCGCCACCCCGAGCATGCACATGGTCACGTAGCCGATGGCCAGCAGCGTCCGGTAGACCACCTCCTGCTGGGTCAGCGGAGTGCCCGAGACCCCCGAGACCCCGGCCACGGGGTTGTCGCCGAGCAGCGTCACCCCGGTGACGTAGCCGGTCGCCGCGACGATGACCACGGCGAGCAGCACGAACACCACGACGCTGACGAGCTTGGCCACGAGGAAGCGGGTGCGGCCCACCGGGCGGGTGAGCAGGTAGCGCAGGGTGCCCTGCTGCGCCTCCCCGGCCACCGCGTCCCCGGCCATGACGGCCACCGCGATGGGCAGGAACAGCGGCAGCACGATGGCCAGCGCCGCCAGCGGGAACAGCTGCCCGCTGGAGAGCACCGCGGAGAGGAACGCGGGCCCGGTGCCCGGTCGCGGCGCGATCTTCGTGACCGACAGCAGCACCGCCACCAGGGTGGGCAGCGCGTCGAGCAGCAGGATGATCAGCCAGGTACGCGGCCGCCGCAGCATCGAGGCCAGCTCGGTGCGGATCACCGGGCCCCCCGCCCCACGGGCCGGGCGCGGTCGCCGCTGCCCCGCACGGTCGCGGCCAGCACCGTCTCCTCCAGGGAGCGGCGCTCCTCGGCCAGCCCGGACAGCCGCACCCCGCGGCCCACGAGCCGCGACGCCACCTCGGAGGGGGCCCGGCCGGTGACGACGAGCCGCGAGCCCTCCCGGTCGGCGACGTCGACGCCGTCCCACCCGGCGAGCTCGGCCACCGCCCGCGCCGGGTCCGGGGTGTCGACGAGCACCCGTCCGGTGGGGCGCCGCAGCGCCTCCAGGTCGTCCTGCAGCACGAGCCGCCCTCCGTCGAGCACCGCCACCCGGGTGCACAGCTGCTCCACCTCGGCCAGCAGGTGGCTCGAGAGGAAGATGGTCGTCCCCGCTGCGTTGAGCTCGAGCAGCAGGTCGCGGATCTCCCGGATGCCCTGGGGGTCCAGGCCGTTGGTGGGCTCGTCGAGCACGAGCAGGTCCGGGGCGCGCAGCAGGGCGCCGGCCAGGCCGAGCCGCTGGCGCATGCCGAGGGAGTACTTGCCCACCGGGCGCCGGCCCACCTCGCCGAGGCCCACCTGCTCGAGCACGGTGTCGACCCGCGCCCGGCGGCCGCGCCCGCTGCCGGGCCCCGCGGCGTCCAGCGCCAGCAGGTTCGCCCGGCCCGAGAGCCGGTCCTGGTGGGCGGGGCCCTCGATGAGCGCCCCCACCCGCGGCAGCACGCTGCGCCGCCGCTTCGGCATCGGCTCGCCGAGCAGCTCGATGGAGCCCGACGTGGCCAGCACGAGGCCCAGCAGCATCCGCACCGTCGTCGTCTTGCCGGAGCCGTTGGCGCCCAGGAAGCCGAAGACGTCCCCGCGGCGGACGTCGAGGTCGACCCCGGAGACCGCCGTGACCCGGCCGTACCGCTTGGTCAGCCCCCGGGTGACGAGCACGCTCGTCCGGTCCTCGCTCACGTGCGCCTCGCGCTCAGGTCGGCGCCGGCCTGGCGCAGGGTGTCCAGGGTCAGGGTGCCGGTGACGAGGTAGGCGGGCCTGCGGTCGGCGGGGGAGACGAGCACGATGCCGAACGGCCCGACGGAGACCGCCACGCTCTCCCCGCTGGTCTCCGCGCCGGGGGCGCCGATCAGCTGGGTGCGCAGCGCGCCGAACGCCGAGCGGGGCAGCGGCAGTGCGACCACGGCCGTCACGCCGCGGCCGTAGACCCCGACGCTGGTGGCGTCGAGGACGTCGCGGCGCACGGGCAGGCCGACGAGGGTGTCCGGTGCCCCGCGCCCCCCGACCTGCGCGGCCAGCTGGTCCAGCGCGTCCGAGTTCTGCAGCTCCACCCGCGCGTTCGGGGGCGGGGTGAACTCGACGCGCTCGGGGGCCGGCGGGGTCAGGTCCACGTCGAGGAACGCGGTGTCGACCACGGGCCGGTCGCTGCCCACCCCGAGCACCTGCACGGCCAGCGGCACCCCGGTGGTGGGGTCGGCCCACACGTCGACGGCGCTGACGGTGCTGCGCGGGTCCGACGGCACCACCCGCAGCCCGGGGGCGTCGACGCCGGCGACGGTGCGCGGGGGCAGCCGGCTGACCGCGGTCGGGTCGGCCTCGCTGAGCAGCCGGCGGCCGAGCTCCGGCGGGGTCAGGTCGACGGCCTCCGGCAGCCGGGCGCCCCCGGTGGCGGTGCGGGTGGCGAGGTTCTGCTCGTAGCTCCACCGCCACGAGCCGGCCGCGTCCACGATGAGGTCGTCCTCGCCGGCGACGAGCTGGGTGTCGACGCGGTAGGCGGTGGGGGAGAGGTACCAGGCGCGGACCCGGGTGCGGCTGCCCAGCAGGTCGGCGAGCTGGCTGAGCCGGTCGGTCTCGGGCAGCGCCAGCGTCCCCACCGACTCCGCGTACCCCGACCAGCCGACGTCGGTGGAGCCGGTGACCCGGGCCAGCAGCTCCGTGGCGGGCACGGGGTCGTCGGCCGCCGGCTGGTGCAGCACGACGGTGGGTACCCCGACGAGGGCTGCGGTGGCCACCGCCACCAGCGCCCAGCGGCGCAGTCCTCTCACCCCCCCGACGGTACGGACGTCCCGGACGGGCTGCCCGGGGTCGTCGTCCGCTGGCCGGGTCCCGGGGCCATCACCCCAGGTCACCGCGCAGCCAGCGCACCAGCGCCGCCGTCCCCTCCGTGGCGGGGTCGGTGTGGACGGTGCCCTCGCGGTGGGCCGCGGAGCGGGAGGGACGGGCAGCGACCACCAGGACGGGCCCGGCGTGGCGGGCGGCGAGGTGGACGAAGTCGCCGTCCCCGCTGACCAGCACGAGCGGGGCCCGGTCCGGCTCGTAGGCCTCGGCGAGCGCCAGGTCCGCCCGCTGCCACCCGGTGGCCGCGAGCTGCCGGGCCGTCGGGGGCCAGGCGAGGGCGGCGAGCCGCGCGGGACGGCCGCCCACCACGACGCGGACCCCCGGGGGCGCCGCGCGCAGGGCGGCGGCGACGAGGCGCAGCCGCGCCACGTCGAGGTTGTCGGCGTCGACGAGCACCTGGGTGCCGGTGCCGGTGCCGGGCCCGGGGTCCGGGCTCAGCGGCTCACCAGTGGATGCCGGGCATGAGCCGCACCAGGGCGAACGCCGCCCGGCTCGCCTGCTTGCCCGCCACCCCGGCGGCGCCGACGCCCGGCGGGGCGGTCGAGGACCGGGTGGCCACCTCGGCGCCCGGCTTCTGCTCCTCCGCGGCGGGGAGGGCCTTCTTCTCGCCCTTGGCGGAGGCCGAGTCGGGGAAGACCCGGTAGGCCTGGTGGAGCAGGGCGTCCTTGAGCTTGGGGGTGAACACCCCGGTCAGCTCGCCCAGGGTGCCCACCGGGGTGTTGATGCGCTTGGGCCGGTCCTTGATCGCCCGCACCAGCATCGCCGCGGCCTCGTCCGGGGTGTGGGCGGGGAAACGGTCGTAGAGCGAGGTCGGCGCGATCATCGGGGTGCGCACCAGGGGCATGCGCACCGAGGTGAAGGTGATGCCGTCGTGCCAGGTCTCGCTGGCGACCACGTCGGAGAACGCGTCGAGCGCGGCCTTGCTGGCCACGTAGGCGGAGAACCGCGGCGGGTGGGTCTGCACGCCGATGGAGCTGACGTTGACGACGTGGCCGAACCGGCGCGCCTCCATGTGCGGCAGCAGCTCGAGGACGAGCCGCACGGCGCCGAAGTAGTTCACCGCCATGGTCCGCTCGAAGTCGTGGAACCGGTCGGTGGACAGGGTGATCGAGCGGCGGATCGACCGGCCGGCGTTGTTGACGAGCACGTCGACGTGGTCGTGCTCCTCGATGATCGTCTTGACCACGGCGGAGACCGACTCCTGGTCGGTGATGTCGCACGGGTAGCCGTAGGAGCGCCCACCGGCGTCGCGGACCTCCTCGACGACCTCGTTGAGCTCGTCCTCCCGGCGGGCCAGCAGCAGCGAGACGGCGCCCTCGCGGGCGAGCTGCAGGGCCAGCGCCTTGCCGATGCCCGAGGAGGCGCCGGTGATGACGACGACGCGGCCCACCAGCGGGCCCGCCGGGTCGTCGTACCGGGCGCGGTCGGGGTCGAGGTTGTTGGCCCAGTACCGCCACAGCGCGTTGGCGTAGGTGCGGAACGGGGGCGGGGTGATCCCGGTGCCGCGCAGCGCCTCCCGCGTCCGGCGGCTGGCGAACTCCGCGGTGAAGGTGGTGTGGTCGATGACCTCGGGGGGGATGCCGAGCTGGCCGAGGACCAGGTTCAGCGCGACGTCGGCCCCCGGCAGGCGGCGCAGCAGCGCCAGCGGGGTGAGCACCTGCTTGGGCAGCGATGCGGCGGCCCAGGGTGCGCCCGCGGCCTCGGCGAGCGCGCCGTAGACGTCGGCCAGCGGCTGGGGCCGGCGCTCGACCAGGTGGAAGGCCTCGCCGTCGCCCTCCTCCCGGTGCATGAGGTGGTCGATGGCCGCGGCGACGTAGTCGACGGGGACGATGTTGGTGTCGCCCAGGTCGGGCACCGCCACCGGCAGCTGCGCGGGCAGCGCCGCGAGCCGCTTGAGCGCGCTGAAGAAGTAGTAGGGCCCGTCGATCTTGTCCATCTGCCCGGTCCGGGAGTGCCCCACGACGATCGCGGGGCGGTACACGCGCCACGGCGTGGTGCAGGTGTCGCGGACCAGCTTCTCGGCCTCGAACTTGGTCTGGTGGTAGGGCGAGGGCAGCGGCTGGCCGAGGTCGAAGTCCTGCTCCCGGAACGTGCCGCGGTGGTCGCCGGCAACGGCCACCGAGGAGACGTGGTGCAGCCGGGCGCCGAGGCGCTCCGCGAGCTCGATCACCGCGCGCGTGCCCTCGACGTTCGCGGCGCGGCTCTTGGCCTCGGGGGCGGTCATGTCGTAGACCGCGCCGAGGTGGAGCAGGTGGTCGGCCGAGCGCGGCCCGCGCCGGCCCAGCCCGAGGCCGGGCTCGGTGAGGTCGCCGACGAGCGGGTGCAGCTTGGCGTGCCCGGGCCAGCGGGCCGACATCTCCTCCAGCCGGCCCACCGAGGACTCGCGGACCAGCACGTGCACGGCCTCGCAGTCGTCGCGCTCGAGCAGCAGCGGGAGCACGTAGCGGCCCAGGAAGCCGGTGCCCCCCGTCACGACGTAGACGGTCATCGTCGACCTCCGGGGGTGTGGGGTGGGACGGGTGCGGGGCGGCGTGCGGGGTGGGCGGGCTGGGCGCCCAGCCTCGCAGGTGCGCCGCGCGGGGGGAAGGGCGCTCGGGCGCTGCCGGTGGGCACGGTCAGGACCCGCTGCGGCTCGAGGCGTCGGCGGTCTCGTCGCTGCCGGTGTCGCTGCCGGACTCCTCGTCCGGGTCGGCGTCGGTGGGCGGGGCGACGTCGTCCTCCCCGGCCTCCTCCGCCGCGTCGGCCAGCTGGCGGGGCACGACCTTGCCGGTGGCGTTGCGGGGCAGCTCGGGCAGGAAGTGCACGTCGCGGGGGACGGAGAACTTCGCCAGCTCGGACTTGACGTGGCTCTTGATCGCCTCGGCGTCGAGGTCCTGGCCCGCGGTGTCGTCGGTGCGCACCACGTAGGCGGCCAGCCGGGTGCCCCAGTCCTCGTCGTCCACCCCGACCACGGCCGCCTCCCGGACCCCGTCGAGGCCGCTGAGCAGGTCCTCGACCTCGTTCGGGTACACGTTCTCCCCGCCGGAGACGATCATGTCGTCGCTGCGGCCGGACAGGAACAGCAGCCCGCCGTGGTCGATCTTGCCCAGGTCGCCGGTGCTCATCATCCCGTCGACGACCTCCTTGTCCTCGCCCTCGCGGGTGTAGCCCTCGAAGAGCATCCCGTTGCCGACGAACACGCGGCCGACCTCGCCG
Source organism: Rhodococcus aerolatus (assembly GCF_054783215.1). Lineage (NCBI taxonomy): Bacteria > Bacillati > Actinomycetota > Actinomycetes > Mycobacteriales > Nocardiaceae > Rhodococcus > Rhodococcus aerolatus. The sequence goes on from NZ_BAAGQZ010000029.1 coordinate 113,257, forward strand.
TCGGGCGTCGGGTTGCCGTCGTCGTCGAGGATCGCGAGGTCGGTGCCCATCGGCGGTCGACCGGCCGTGGTCGGGTGCTCGCGGATCTCCTCGGGGGTGGCGATGGACACCCAGCTGACCTCGGTCGAGCCGTAGAGGTTGTAGAGCACGGGGCCCCAGCTGTCGAGGATGCGCTCGACCAGCGCGGGCCGGATGGGGGAGCCGGAGGCGGCCACGACCCGCAGCGAGGAGGTGTCGGCCGCCCGCTCGGACTCGTCGAGCTCGGCCACCCGCTGCAGCATCACCGGCACCGCCACCACGGTGTCCGCGCGGTGGCGCTCGAGGTCCGCGACCAGGCCCTTGGGGTCGAAGCGGCGGCGCAGCACCATCGTCGAGCTCAGCGCCAGGCTCAGCTGCATCCCGGCGAAGCCCCAGGTGTGGAACAGCGGGGCGGGCACCAGGGTGACCCCGCCCGCCTTGAGCGGGATCCGGGAGAGCACCGACGCCGCGGGCATCCAGTTGCTGGGCTCCGGGCGCTTGGCCCCCTTGGGCGTGCCGGTGGTGCCGGAGGTCAGCACCACCGTGCGGCCGCGGCGGGGCCGGCGGGGCAGCTTCTGCTCGTCCTTCGACGGGGCGTCCTGGATCAGCTCGGCCAGGGTGGGCACGGCGCGGGCGATCTCGTGCTCGGTGCGGTCCTTGGCCTGCTCGGCGTCCTCGACGTCGGCCCACGCCTGCAGGACGAGCGTGTCGCCGAGGTCGTCGGGGATCGAGTCGGCGAACTCGGCGTCGGCGACGATGACGTCGAGGTCCTGCTCGGCGATGACGTCGGCCAGCTGCCCCTCGGACAGGCCGGTGTTGAGCAGCACCAGGTCCCCGCCCAGGCGCCCGGTGGCCCCGAGGACCTGCAGCACCGCGCGGTGGTTGCGGCACAGCACGCCGATCTTGTCCCGCTCGCCGACGCCCTTCGCGGCCAGCGCGCGGGCCAGCGCCTCCACCGACTCGACGAGCTCGGCGTAGGTGATCTCCCCGGCGTCGTCGACCACGGCGACGCGGTCGGGGTAGCGGTGCGCGGAGATGGCCAGCAGCGAGCCGGGGGTGAAGTCCCAGCGGACCCAGTCGACCGCCACCTTGGCCAGCCGGTCCGGCCGCATCGGGGAGATGATCCCCGACCGGGCCACGGGACCGAGGCCCGCGGCGAGCTGGACGGCGTTCTGGACGGCGGGGTGCTGGAGCAGTCGCACGGGAGGCCTCTCTGCCTGGTGGTGGCGCCACGCGCCGTCGGGCGGCCCGGCGCCGTGTGCCGGGGGTGCCCGCAGAACCTACCGGCCGGTAGCAGTGCGGTGCATCACAACCGCGGGACCGGGTTCAGCCGCCCGGCGCCGCGCTCAGCCCAGCCGCTTGCTGACCAGCTCGACGAGGCCGGTGTAGCGGGCACCGAGCAGCCGCGGCAGCACCGCGACCGCGACGGCGTCCGGCCCGACGAGGATCCGGGAGCGGCCGCGGGCCAGGCCGTCGAGGATCACCCGGGCCGCCGTCTCCGGCGAGGTGCGGGCCAGGGTCTCGAACGCGGCGGCGGCCGCGTCGCGGTCCTCCGAGGCCCCCACCCGGGCGTTGCGGGCGATGTTGGTGCGGATGCCGCCGGGGTGGACCGTGCTCACCGCCACGGGGGTGCCCGCCAGCCGCAGCTCCATGCGCAGCGCCTCGGCGAAGCCGCGGACGGCGAACTTGCTGGCGTTGTAGGCGGCCTGCCCCGGCGCGGCGACGAGGCCGAACAGGCTCGACACCACCGCGAGCTGGCCGTCGCCGGAGGCCGTGAGGTGGGGCAGGAAGGCCTGGGCGCCGTGGACCATGCCCCAGTGGTTGACCTCCATCACCCAGCGCATGTCCTCCTCGGTGGACTCCGCCACCGAGGCGTTGACCGAGACGCCCGCGTTGCAGACGACCAGGTGCACCGGGCCGAGCTCGGCGGCGACCTCGTCGGCGTGGGCGAGGACCGCGGCCCGGTCGGTGACGTCCAGCCGCCACGCCCGGGCCGTGCCGCCGGACGCCCGGCAGTCGGCGGCGGTCCGCTCGGCGGCGGCGCCGTCGACGTCGCTCAGCGCCACCACGGCCCCGCGGCGGACCAGCTCGTGGGCCAGGGCCCGGCCGATGCCGGAGCCGGCCCCGGTGACCACAGCGGTGCGGCCGGCCACCCGGTGGCGCGGGGCGCGGCGCGGCAGCGGGCTCACCGGGTGCGGCGGATGGTGGCCCCGCGGGAGGGCACCAGGGTGACGAAGGAGTGCTTCTGGGTCTCGGCCCCGTCCCCGACGTGGGTGAAGTCGGTGGCGTCGAGGATGGTCCGCAGCGCGACCTTCATCTCGGCGTGGGCGAACAGCGCCCCGATGCAGCGGCGCTTGCCGCCCCCGTAGGGCAGGAACTCGGTGGTCGAGGGCTTGCGCTCCAGGAACCGCTCCGGGCGGAACACCTCGGGGTCGCCCCAGATGCGCGGGTCGGTGTGGATGGCCTCGATCTGCGGGTTGAGCATGGCGCCCTCGTCGAACGTGTAGCCGCCCAACGACATCCGCCGGCTCAGCTTGCGGCCCACGCCGGGCAGCACGGTGCGGATGCGCAGCGTCTCGTTGATCACCGCGTCGAGGTACTCGTCGTCACCCGTCCGCGCCTTCTCCCGGACGTCGGGGTGGCGGCTGAGCAGCTCCACCGCCCACGACAGCGAGGTCGTCGTCGTCTCGTGCCCCGCGCCGAGCAGGCTCATCAGCTGGTTGCGCAGCCACTCGTCGTCCTCGCCCGAGCTGCGGACCAGCAGGGAGAGGGTGTCGGTGCGCTCGGCCAGGTCGGGCGCGGTGCGGCGGGCGGCGATGAAGTCGTCGAGCATCGCGTTGGTCCGGGCGATGAGCCGCGCGTAGGAGCGCCACGGCGGCAGCGCCCCCAGGCGGGGCAGCACCAGCCACATGCCGCGCAGCAGCGTGATGTGCGAGGCGTCGGTGACCGCGGTGCGCAGCTCGTCGAGCTCGGGGCCGGTCTCGGCGCCGAACACGGTGCGCAGGATGACCTCGAGGGTGATCGCGCGGGCCTCCTCGTGCATCCGGATCTCGCCGCCCACGGGCCAGGTCGCGATCCGGCGCTCGGTCTCCTCCCGCATGATGTCGCGGTAGCGCGCGATCTCCTTGCCGCGGAACGGGGGCAGCAGGGCCTTGCGGGTGGCGGTGTGCTCCTCGCCGTCGACCGCGAGGATGCCGCGGGCGCCGAAGATCGCCCGCAGGAAGATGCCGTTGGCCGCCCCGGCGTGCAGCGCGTCGTGCGGGCCGGAGAACACGGCCTCCACCACGGACGGGTCGGCCACGGACACCGACGGCCCGGCCAGCGAGCGCACGGCGAAGACGTCACCGAAGGCGCGGTGCTGGCGGTGGGTGAAGCCGACCGGGTCGCGCAGGCTGCGGACCACCTGCACCAGGGACGGCAGCCGGGAGCCGCGCGGCGGTCGGGGTGCGGTCAGCGTGGTGTGGTCGACGGGACAGCCCCCGGTGCCGGTCGTCGGGTCCGGAGCGTCTGCCGCAGCCACCGTCACGTCCTCCTGGGGTCCTCGTCGGCGCCCGGCGAGGATCTCCCGCGGTCGCGGCGGCCACGATAGCCGCCGGGGCCGACGTTCCCACGGACTGGGACGGCCGTCGCCGGGGTGGAACACGCGGCCCACCGTGGGCGCTGCACCCGAGGACAGTCCAACGATCAACCACCTGGGAGGTCACCTCATGGCGAGGCTTCTGGTCGGCACCGACAACAGCACCCCGGTCGAGCTCTACTACGAGGACCACGGCAGCGGCTCGCCCGTCGTCCTCATCCACGGCTGGCCGCTCTCGGGCCGTTCCTGGGAGGCGCAGGTCCCCGCCCTCGTCGAGGCGGGCCACCGCGTCGTCACCTACGACCGCCGCGGGTTCGGCGCCTCGTCGCAGCCCTGGAGCGGCTACGACTACGACACGTTCGCCGACGACCTGCAGGCGCTGCTCGAGCACCTCGACCTGACCGGGGTCACCCTCGTCGGCTTCTCCATGGGCGGCGGTGAGGTGGTGCGCTACCTCTCCCGCTTCGGCTCCGAGCGCGTCGCCAAGGCGGTGCTGGCCTCGGCTGTGCCGCCGTACCTCTACCAGTCCGACGACAACCCGGACGGTGGTCTCGACGACGACACCATCGGCCAGTTCGAGAGCGGGGTCCGCGGCGACCGGCTCGACTTCCTCGACGGGTTCGCGACGAACTTCTTCTCCGCAGGCGGCGAGCTGAAGGTCAGCGAGATGCAGCGCGTGTACGCCCGCGACCTGGCCGCCTGGGCCTCGCCCAAGGGCACCCTGGACTGCATCGCCGCCTTCGCCCGCACGGACTTCCGCGGTGACGTCGAGAAGATCGACGTGCCCACGCTCGTCATCCACGGCGACTCCGACGCGGTGGTGCCGTTCGAGGTCTCGGGCAAGCGGTCCGCCGAGCTGATCAGCGGCGCGACGCTGCACGTGGTCGAGGGTGGCCCGCACGCGATCAACGCGAGCCACGCCGAGGAGTTCAACCGGGTGCTGATCGAGTTCCTCGGCTCCTAGGACGCCCGAGCACCCCTCGCGCACGACACAGCCCCCGTCCCCCCGGCGGGGGCTGCGTCGCGTCCCGGGGACGGCGTCAGCCCGCGACGGCCACGTCCCGGGAGGTCGGCACCGGGGGAACCGCGACGAGCCCGCGGGCACTCGCCCCCGCCGCGGCCAGCACGGCCGCCAGGTTGCGCGCGGGGTCGACCGCGTCGGCGTCGGCCACCGCGAACGGGGCGTGCAGCAGGCGGCGGAACCGCCGGCCCGCCCGCTGCGCCTCGGCGCCGTCGAGCTCGGGGTGGAACTGCACCCCGACCACCCGGCTGCCGACGCGGAAGCCCTGCACGGTGGTGGTGCGGTTGCCCCAGAGGTGCGTCACGCCCGGCTCGTCGAGGAAGGCCGCCGGGACCTGCTCGACGTGGACGGTGCCCACGACGAGGTCACCCACCCCGCCCGTGCGGCCGTGCACCCGGGCCACCCCGGCCTCGCCCCCGCCGGGCACCCGCTCCGGGCCCAGGCCCGCGTGCACCTGGGCGAGCATCTGCGCCCCGAGGCAGATGCCCACCACCGCGCAGGCGCCGCGCTCGGCGGTGCGCACGGCCGCCGCCACCGCCTCGACGCGGTCGACCGACTCGGCGCTGCGCAGCGCCAGCGGCTCGGCCCCGCCGGTGAACACGTGCAGCACGTCCGCGGCCCCCCGGACGTGGTGCCCCGGGTCCCCCCAGGGCACCAGGTGGGTCCGCCACCCCGTCTCGTCGAGCCGGCGCTGCAGCGGTGACCCCCACCCCGCGCCGCGCCAGACCGCCCCGCTGCCCTGCCAGATCACCGCGTCCACGCGCCCACCTCCCGACCCCGAGCCCGCCGGCACCCGCCGCCGTGCGGTGATGGTGGGCCACGGGCCGGGTCGGTCGGTTTCCGCGCTGTGAACACTGCGACACGGTCGGCGGACGCACCGGTGCACGGGGCACAGTGGTACCGGGTGCACGGGGCACAGTGGTTCCGGGTGCACGGGGCACAGTGGGCCGCAGGACGTGGGTCGGGACGACGGGAGGACGCGGAGATGTGTGGGATCGCCGGGGGCTCGGGGGACCTGACCGCGCAGGACGTGGCGGGGATGACGGAGGCGCTGGCCCACCGCGGGCCGGACGACGAGGGCTTCCACGTCGAGGACGGGGTGGGCGTGCTCGGCCACCGACGGCTGTCCATCGTGGACCCGAAGGGCGGTCGCCAGCCGCTGGTGGCCTCGCCCAGCGAGGCCATCGTGGTCAACGGCGAGATCTACAACGCGCCGGGCCTGCGCGAGGACCTCGAGGACGTCGCGTGGCTGTCGCTGTCCGACAGCGAGGTCGCGCTGCGGGTGCTGGAGGCCGAGGCCGACCCCGTCGTCGCCGCCTCCCGGCTGCACGGCATGTTCGCCTTCGCCGCCCAGCGCGACGGGGAGCTGCTGCTCGCCCGCGACCCCATCGGCATCAAGCCCCTCTACCGCGGCTCGCTGGGCGGGGGCACCGTCTTCGCCTCCGAGGTCAAGGCCTTCGCCCCCGGCACCACCGGCGTCGTGCCGCAGGCCCCCGGCACGGTGTGGTCCTCGCGCACCGGCGAGCAGCGCTTCGCCGCCGTCCCCGCGCCCGCCCCGGTGCAGCGGTCCACCGCGGAGCACGTCGCCGCGGTGCGCGACAGCCTGGAGCGCTCCGTCGACCGGCACCTCATGTCCGACGTGCCCGTGGGGGCGTTCCTCTCCGGCGGCCTCGACTCGTCGCTGGTCTGCGCGATGCTCGCCACCCGGGTGCGCGAGCTGCACACCTTCGCCTGCGGGTTCGAGGGCAGCCCCGACCTGGCCGCGGCCCGGGTGGTGGCCGCCCACCTGGGCACCACCCACCACGAGCGGGTGGTGCGCCCGGAGGAGGTGGCCGACGCGCTGCCCGAGATCGTGTGGTTCCTGGAGTCGACCGACCCGGACCTGGTCCGCAGCGCGGTGCCGACGTGGTTCGTCGCGGAGGCGGCCGCGCAGCACGTCAAGGTGGTCATGACGGGGGAGGGCGCGGACGAGCTGTACGCCGGGTACCGGTACCACGGCGACGTCCGGCGCGAGGTCCTCGCCGACGAGCTGCACCGGTCCATCACCGAGATGCACCACGTCAACCTGCAGCGGGTGGACCGGATGACCATGGCCCACGGGCTCGAGGCGCGGGTGCCGTTCCTCGACCTCGACGTCATCGGGGTGGCCCAGACCGTGCCGGTGGACCTGAAGCTGCCCGAGGGCGGGCCGGAGAAGTGGGTCCTGCGCCAGGCGGTGGCCGACCTGCTGCCCGACGAGGTGACGTGGCGGACGAAGTCGCAGTTCGACGAGGGCAGCGGCGTGGGTGATCTCGTCGACGCCGCCCTGCGGGACGGCTGGTCGGCGGCGGACCCCGGTGGCTCCGAGCCGCTGGAGCGCGTGCTGGCCAGCACCGCGGGCGAGGAGATGTGCGCCCACGTCGCCGCCGTCGCCGGCCGGTGGAACTCCGGGCGGCTCTAGCGGGCGGGGGTCACCGCCAGACCGCGGCGACCCGGTCGAGCTCGGTGGCGGCCTGCGCGCGACCGGCCCGGGCGGACGGGGCGCGGGCGGCGGGGTCGAGCACGTTGCGGCCGATCGCGGCCCGGGAGTCCCCGTCCGGGCTGACGACCACGCCGCGGTCGGCTCCCAGCTCGGCGAGCTGGTCGGCGGGGGAGCGCAGGACGCCCATCCCACGGGCGAGCGGGGCGAGCACGACCACCCGGTCGTGGCCGGCGGCGAGGTCGACGTTGGCCACCGAGCGCATGCCGCCGTCGACGTAGCGCCGCTCGCCGATGGTCACCGGTGGGTACACGCCGGGCACCGCGCAGCTCGACGCCACGGCCTCGACGAGGCCGACGCCGCTGCTGCGCTGCCACACCACGGGCTCGCCCGAGCGGGCATCGACGGCGGTGACCCGCAGGTCGCGCTCCGGCCAGTCGACCCCGCGCAGCCGCTCCCCGATGACCTCGAGGCGCTCCGCCTCGCTCGGGGTGCTGGCGCCGAGGGCGAAGCGGCCCGCGCGGCGGCGGAAGCCGGCGGCGTCGCCGCGGGAGCGCAGCAGCGCCCACCCCAGCCCGAGCAGCACCCGCGGGCCGGTGCTCGCGGCGCGCTCGTGGCCCACCGGCCCGAGCTGGCGCTCCAGCAGCTCGGCCGGCGGCCGCCCGGAGGTGAGCAGCGCGCCGACGACCGACCCGGCCGAGGTGCCGACGACGAGGTCGGCGGTGGACAGGTCGAGCCCGGCCTCGGCGAGCCCGGCCAGCAGACCGATCTCCCAGGCAATGCCGGTGATGCCACCGCCCCCGAGGACGAGCGCGGTGCGGGGCGTCGCGGGGGTGGTCACGGGGCGGCAGTCTGCCCCCGGTCGGTGACCGGGCGGCGACGGGGTGGCGGCGGTCGTGGGCCGCGTTCCTAGATCAACTGAGCCGCAACGGATCTCTGCCCCGTCCAGCGGTTGACAGGCGTTGTGTGGTGCACCACTGTTCTCGGGGATCCGGTGCGCTGTGCCGGGCGTCCCCCGGAGAGGTGCCACCGTGCCCGAGTCCAACCGTCGTGACTTCCTCCGCCGTGCCGGGTTCGGGGCCGCCGCCCTGAGCGCCGCGGCCGCCGTCCCCGCCCTCGTCGGCACCGGCACCGCCGCGGCGGCCACGCCCGTCGCCGCCGTGCCCGCCCCCGCCCCGGAGGCTGCGCCCTCCGACCTGGGCGCGCCCGTCGTCGCCTACCTCGAGGACGCGCCGTCCGGCGAGTTCCGGCTCATGATCGGCGCGCGCACCATCGAGTTCACCGACAAGGCCCTCGCGGCGCGCATCACCGCCGCCCTCGCCTGACCCCAGCTCTCCCTCCCCCCCGGGTGGACCGCGAGCCGGGCCCCCACACCACAGACGAGGTACCTCATGTCCTCCCACCGCGAAGCACCGTCGATCTCGAAGGACCCCACGGCCGACAACACGGACGTGTACGCGTTCCGCAGCCCGGACGCCCCGACCACGACCACCATCGTCGCCAACTTCGTCCCCCAGCAGGGGCCGGCGGCGGGGCCGAACTTCTTCGAGTTCGACCCGAGCGTCACGTACTACATCTACGTCGACCAGACCGGTGACGGCGTCCCCGACGTCACCTACTCCTTCAACTTCACGACCAACCCGACCGCGGCCGCCAGCCAGTTCTTCCTCTACAACACCGGCACCATCACCTACTCCGGCGGCACGTACACCAACTACAGCGTTCCGCAGACGTACACGGTGCGGCGCAACGGCACGACTGTCGCCAGCAACGTGCCCGTGCCGCCGTGCAACGTCGGCGTGCACTCCACCCCGAACTACGGCGCCCTGGCCGCGCCCGCGGTGACCGCCCTCAGCGGCGGCGGCAAGGTGTTCGCCGGGCAGCGGGCCGACCCGTTCTACGCCGACCTCGGCGCCATCTTCGACCTCGCCGACATCCGGCCCATCCAGTTCCTGCACACCGGCCCGCTCGGGCCCGCCTTCGCCAAGAACAACCTGCGCGGGCTCAACGTGCTCTCGATCGTGCTGCAGGTCCCCACCAGCGAGATCGTGGCCGGCGGCACGGTGCCCCGGGACGGCGACGTGACGGCCGCCAACGCCGTCGTCGGGATCTGGTCGGCCGCGGCCCGCCCCGGCAGCCGCGTCTACACGACCAACGGCGCCCCGGTCGACTCCGGCGCTCCCGTGCAGGTCTCCCGGCTGGGCAACCCGCTGTTCAACGAGGTCCTCGTCCCGCTGACCCAGAAGGACGCGTGGAACGCCTCCACGCCCGCGGGTGACTCCGCCTACGCGGGCGGCGTCGCGAGCCCCGGTCTGGCCTCGCTGCTCAACGTGCTCTACCCCCGGGTGTTCCCCAACCTGGCCGCCCGGTCGGCCAGCGGGAAGCCCCGCGCGGACCTGCTGGCCATCCTGCTGACCGGGCTGCCCGCCGGGATCATCCCGGGCCTGAAGACGCAGATCGGCAACGCCACCACCCAGGCGGACATGCTGCGGCTCAACGTGGCTGTCCCGGTCACGCCGCAGCCCAAGCCGTTCGGCGTGCTCGCCGGCGACCTGCAGGGCTTCCCCAACGGCCGGCGCCTCGGCGACGACATCGTCGGCATCGAGCTCCGCGCCATCGCGGGCGCGACACTGCCGCTGGTGGAGCCGGACTACAAGGTCGACATCGCGGTCAACGTGCTCGACGACTTCGCGCCCAACGACAACGGGCCGCTGCTGCCGAGCTTCCCGTACCTGGCCCTGCCGAACTCCGGTTTCGCCTCGGACCCGAGCCGCTACGACAGCGGCAGCTGACGTGGGTGGTCCGGTCCCGGAGGGGGCGCCCGTCGGGACCGGACCGGTCGTCCTCGACATCGGGGGCGACATCGGCGCGCTGCTCGTCCTCGTCCCCGAGAGCCTCGAGGGCGAGGAGATCGACATCTGCGTGGCGGGCGGCGCGCCGTTCGCCCACACCGGGGTGCACCTGCGGGGCCCGGACGGCCACCAGCGGCTGACCGCGGTCTACCCGTCGCTGACCACGGGGGACTACCAGCTGCTGCACCCCGCCGACGGCTCCCCGCTCGGCGGGGTGGTCCACGTCGAGGGTGGGTCCGTCGCCCAGCTCGACCTCGGTGACTGGGTCCCCGCGGCCGGCCAGGTGTGGTCCGGCGGCCACCACCACCGCGGCGACGACGGCGCTGGTCACGGGCACGGCCACTCGCACGGGTGAACCGCCGGGGCCCCCGCGGGCGTAGGAGTGACGAGAACCGCTGCCGTCCCTGAGGAGAGCCCCCGTGACCACCGTCCACGACTTCGAGGCCACCACGATCGACGGCGAGCCCCAGCGCCTCGCCGACTACGAGGGCCAGGTCCTGCTGGTGGTCAACACCGCCTCGCAGTGCGGGTTCACGCCGCAGTACGAGGGCCTGGAGCAGCTGCAGCAGACCTACGGCGAGCGGGGTTTCACCGTGCTCGGCTTCCCGTGCGACCAGTTCGGCCACCAGGAGCCCGGTGACGAGCAGGAGATCAAGAGCTTCTGCTCGACCCGCTACGACGTGTCGTTCCCGATGTTCAGCAAGATCGACGTCAACGGCGACGACGCGCACCCGCTCTACGACCACCTGCGCGGCGAGAAGTCGGGCCTGCTCGGCGGCAAGATCAAGTGGAACTTCACCAAGTTCCTCGTCGACGGGAAGGGCAACGTCGTCAAGCGCTACGCGCCCACGACCAAGCCGGAGAAGCTCACCGGCGACATCGAGAAGTTGCTCTGACCGGGTCGTCGTGACGCCCTGGTGGGAGCTCGCGGTGCTCGTCGTGGCCGTCGCGGGGTCGGCCACGGCGTGCCTGCGGGCGCGTCGTCGACACCGCGGCTGACCTCGCCCCCGCCTGCGGGGCCGCTTCCTTCCGCACGGAGGCGTGTCGTGAGTCACGATGATCACTTCGCGCGACGACGCGCGGGGGAAGCAGGGACGAACCATGATCACTCGTGAGCACATCGACACGGTCCGGGGCAGCACCGCCTACAGCGACGACGGCTCCAAGCTGGGCAAGGTCGGCGAGGTCTACCTCGACAACGACAGCGGGGAGCCCGCCTGGGTGACCGTCTCGACCGGCATGTTCGGCACGCGCCAGAGCTTCGTGCCGCTGGACGGGGCGAGCCTGGACGGCGACGACCTCCGGCTGCCGCACAGCAAGGCCACCGTCAAGGACGCCCCGAACATCGGCGACGACGAGTCGCTGACGCCGGAGGCCGAGGACGAGCTGTACCGGCACTACGGCGTCGACGGCAGCCACGGCGGGCGGGACGCCTCCCACGGCGACCGGGACCGCGACCGCGACGGCGACGGGGTGCGTGACCGCGACGGGGTGCAGGACCGCGACCACGAGGGTGCGCGGGACCGCGACCACGACGGGGACCGGGACCGGGACGGTGACCACGGCGGGACCGGTCGGACCGCCGCGGCGGCGGGTGCGGCCGGCGTGGCCGGTGTCGCGGGCGGGGCAGCGGCCCGCGGCCGGGGCGACCACGACGACCGGGACCGTGACGACCGGGACCGCGACGGGGTGCGCGACCGCGACGACCGTGACGGCGGCCGGGGCGAGTCCGTGGGCGAGCGGGTCGGCGACCGCGTCCACGGCGACCGCGACCACGACGGGGTGCGCGACCGCGACGAGGACCGGGACCGCGGCGACGACCGCGACCGCGACCGTGACCGGGACGGCGGGCGGCGGGGCTCGACGGGTCCGCGGCTGCGCAAGCACACCGTGACGGAGATGCAGACGATCACCGTGCCCGTCGAGAAGGAGGTCTACACCCTCGAGGACGAGGACGGCCGCCCCGTCGACGACGCGCAGCGCGACGCCCAGGGCCGCGAGACCGGCAGGCACGGCCACGACGACGGGTCGCGCTGAGCCGCACGGCAGCCCGGGCCCCGGTGCCCGGCCTCACCCTGCGCCCCGCCCCGGCGGGGCGCAGGGTGGCGGCAGCACCCGCACCGACCCCAGGAGGACACCCGTGAGCACCCCCGCCCGTGACGGCGACCAGCACGACCGGCCCGAGGACGCGATGGCCGCCGACCGCGAGGAGGAGATCGAGGAGAACGAGCCCCGCAGCGGGGTGCCCGGCAAGGACGAGCAGACCGACGACTGACCCCGGCGGCTCAGCCGTCGGCGCGGGTCGCCGTGACCCGTCCCGCCAGTGACCGGGCCGCCGCCACGACCAGGGACCGGTCGTGGCTGAGCACGTGCTCGTAGACGGCCGGGCCCGCCCCCAGGCGACCGTCGTCCGGGGCGGGTCGGGCGGCGAGCAGCACGGCGTGGTGCGGTCCGAGCACCACCAGGTCCCACTCCGGCGCCAACGGGTCGTCCGCGCTCAGGTCCACCCCGCGCACCCCGGGCGCCGGCTCGGCCTCCAGCCCCACGCCGAGCGCCGCCACGAACGTCGCCGAGCGCGCGATCTCGGCGTACCGGCGGGCCGCGGGCCGGAAGGCGCGCGCCCGCTGGAACGTCGTCAGGACCACGGCGCCCTCGCCGAGCGCCGCGGCCTGCCGCTCCAGGTGGCGGCTGGTGGCGGAGAGCAGGTGGCCGTCGGAGCGGCACACCGGGCGCACGGCCGCGGCCAGCGCGAACGGCGTCTGCGGCGGCACCCCCGTGGCCGCCGTGACCGGTCGGACCGCGCTGCGGGGCGGGGCCTCGCCCGGCCCGTCGGGCAGCTCGGCGGTGGGGCGGCCGAACAGCCAGCCCTGGCCGAGCTGGGCGCCCAGGGCCCGCGCCGCTGCCAGGTGCTCGCGGGTCTCGATGCCCTCGGCGACCACCACCGCGCCGGTTCGTTCCGCCTCCGCGGCCACGGCCGAGAACAACGCGGCCGTGCTGCGGTCGGGCGCGCGCTGCACCACCTGCGCGTCGAGCTTGACCACGTCGGGCCGCAGCAGCGGCAGCAGCGCCAGCGACGCCGGGTCCACCCCCACGTCGTCCAGCGCCACGCCCCACCCCAGCTGTCGGACGCGGTCCACCGTGGCGAGGACGGCGGCGGGGTCGGCGAGCAGTGCCCGCTCCGTCAGCTCGACCACCACGGGCAGCCCGGCTGGGACGGCCGCGGGCAGCACGTCGCGGGTGCGGGAGTCGGGCTCGAGGTTGACCAGCAGGGTCCAGGGTCGAGCCAGGCGGGCCCGCACCCCGGCGTCGAGCGCCGCGCGCACGCAGGCGGCGTCGAGCTCGGTGAGCCGGCCGGCGGCCCGGGCAGCGGCGAACAGGGCGTCCGGGGTGTGCAGCGGCGTGTCGACCGGCCCGCGCGCGAGGGCTTCGTAGGCGACCGGACGGCCCGTGGCGAGGTCGACGACCGGCTGCAGCGACGCGGTCACCGCACCGTCGGCCAGGAGCCGGTGCAGCTCGTCCGGTGCGGCGCGACGGGTGGGGGTGACGGACTGGTCCAGGGACACGCGCGACCTCTCGTGCGGGCGGGTGGTGGGGTGCGTCCGTGGTCCCGGGATGCCCGCTCAGCGTATCCGCGCAGTGGCGCACGCGCCCGGGCCGCGTGGCGCGGCACGGGCGCCGCGCCGTCACCCCGCCAGGGCGGCGAGCACGGCGTCGAGGCGGGTGGTGGCCTCGTCGGCCAGCGTCGCCATGGCGGGCAGGTCGCTGACCGAGGCCATCAGCTGCGGGTCGAGCACGTGCACCACGCTGCCGCTGCCCCGTCCGCGGACGACGACGTTGCAGGGCAGCAGGACCCCGGTGGAGCGGTCGGCGTCGATGGCCTGCTCGGCCAGCACCGGGTTGCAGGCCCCGAGGATGACGTAGGGCTCCATGTCCTTGTCCCGCTTGGCCTTCATGGTGGCCTGCATGTCGATCTCGGTGAGCACGCCGAAGCCCTGCTCGGCCAGCGCGGCCTTGGTGGCGGCGACGGCTTCGTCGTAGCCGATCTCGAGGGTGACGCTGTTCTCGTAGGTGGTCACGGGGTCCTCCGGTGCGGTGGGTGGGTGGTCAGGCGAGGGAGAGGAAGAGCTTCTCGAGCTGGGCTCGGTCGAGCGACTGCTGCTCGCCGTCGGGGCTGAGCAGGCACTGGCGCAGGCCGGTGGCGATGATCTGGAACCCGGCCTTGTCCAGCGCCTTCGACGCGGCGGCGAGCTGGGTGACGACCTTGGCGCAGTCCTGGCCCTCCTCGATGAGGCGGATGACCCCGCCGACCTGGCCCTGGACCCGGCGCAACCGGGCCAGCACGTCGACGAGCTGGTCGGTGTCGATCTCCACGGTGCTCCTCCGGTCGTCCGGGCGGGGCCGCCCTCGGTCTCGACCATACCCCCGGGGGTAGTGGTGTAGATTTGTCCGGACAACATTCATGCTGGCCGACCCGCTCCCGGTCGTCCTGCGCCTCACCGGTACGCCGCCCGGCGGCCACCACGAAGGAGAGACCACATGTGCCGAGCAGCGACCTGCCGGACCTGCGGGAAGACCACCTGGGCCGGCTGCGGTCAGCACGTCGACGCCGTCATGGCCGGGGTGCCGACGTCACAGCGGTGCACCTGCGACCGGACCCCCGCGCCGGCGGCAGGCCCGAGGCGGTGGTTCCGCCGGGGATGACCGGGGCCCGCGTGCTGACCCCCGCGATCGCGGGTCGGCCCTGACCCCGCGGGACGTCGGGGCCGTCCCGCCGCGGACGGTCCCGGTCTACGGTCGTGCGCGTGGCAGCCACGGTCGACGAGCTCCGGCGTCTCCGCCCGGACCTGGCCGGCCTGGCGGTCGCGGAGATGGGCTCGCCCGGGCCGTTGCGTGCCCGGCTCGTCGCCGCGTACCTCGACGGGACCAAGACCGCCGGCTCGAGCCTGCGGCGGGAGCACGAGGCCGAGGGTGTCCCGCTGCCCGTCGTGGGTGACCGCGAGGTGATGGTCGACGAGGACGCGCGCCCGGTGGCCGTGCTGGAGGTGACGCGGGTGGAGCAGGCGCGTCTCGCCGACGTCGGCCTCGAGGTGGCGCTGGCCGAGGGGGAGGGCTTCGCGTCCGCGGCGCAGTGGCGTGCCGAGCACGAACGGTTCTGGACCTCAGACGAGGTGCGCGCCCGGCTGGGCCGTCCCACGTTCGTCCCGGACGACGACGAGCTGGTGGTCGTCACCTGGTTCGCGGTCGTCGAACGGCTGGGCTGAGCCGAGCGGGCCGGCTCGTCGTCAGCGCCCGGCGGTCGACGGGTCGGTGCGGCGCCGCTGTCCACGCTGTGGGCCACGAGCGGGTCCGGCTCCCACGCCGAGTCGCGGGCCCCGCGGCTGGAGGCTTCCGGGGGTCATCGCACGGCGGCGGGCAGGTCGGGGCAGGTGGTGTCGCCGCCGCCGAGTCCGCCGGTGGTCGCCTGGGTGTCGACGACCCTGCGTTGCAGCCGGGCTCCTCACGGCCCTCGGTGCCGCGGACGCTCACCGGCGCCGCCGCGGGGACGGACGACGCTCGGTGCCCCCGGCAGGACTCGAACCTGCCACCTCGGGATTAGAAGGCCCTTGCTCTGTCCAGCTGAGCTACGGGGGCGTGGTGTGCGCGACCACGGTAGCGGCTGCGCGGCGGGGCCGGCCGGAGCCGAGGTCCCTACCCTGGGAGCGGTGAGCACCGAGCAGGCCGTCGCCGCCCCCGCCGAGACGCGCCCGCTGCGCACCCCGGCGGCCGGTCTGACCGTCGTCGCCGGGGCGCTGGCCGGGCTGGTCGCCACCGCCCTGGTCGGCCTCTCCGCAGCGCAGGCGCTGGTGCTGCTGGGCATCCCCGACCCCGGCCCGCTCACCACCTACGGGCTGCCGGCTGCCCGAGCAGTCGGGGAGCTGGCCGCCGTGGTCGCGGTCGGGTCGCTGCTGCTGGCCGCGTTCCTGGTCCCGCCGCAGCGCTCCGGCGTGCTCGACGCCGACGGCTACCGCGCGGTGCGCACGGCGGCCACCGCGGCCGCGGTGTGGGCGGGGTGCGCCGCGCTGCTGGTGCCGCTGACGCTGTCGGACTCCTCCGGCCAGCCCCTCTCCGCGGCCGTGGACCCGGCGAACGTGCTCGCCACCCTGGGCACGGTGCAGACCGCCCAGGCGTGGGCGTGGACCGCGGGGATCGCCGCCGTCCTCGCCGTCGCCTGCCGGTCGGTGCTGCGCTGGAGCTGGACCCCCGCGCTGCTCGCGCTGGGCCTGCTCAGCCTGGTCCCGCTGGGCCTGACCGGGCACTCCTCGGCGGGCGGCTCCCACGACCTGGCGACGAACTCGCTGCTGATCCACCTCGCGGCGGCGTCGCTGTGGGTCGGCGGCCTGGTCGCGCTGCTCGCCCACGCGCTGCGCCGCGGGGCGCACACCGACGTGGCGACCCGCCGCTTCTCCTCCCTGGCCCTGGTCTGCTTCGTGGCGATGGCGGTCACGGGCGTGGTCAACGCCGCGGTGCGCCTCAACCCGGGCGACCTGCTCACCACCACCTACGGCCGGCTCGTGCTGGCGAAGGCGGTGGCCCTGGGCCTGGCCGGGGTGGCGGGCTACCTGCACCGCCGCCGCTCGGTGGCCGCGCTCGCCGCCGACCCCACCGCGCGCGGCCCGCTCGTCCGCATCGCCGGGGTGGAGGTGCTGCTGCTCTCGGCCACCGTCGGCCTGGCCGTCGGGCTCGGCCGCACCCCGCCCCCGCCGCCGACCACGCTGCCGAGCATCGCCCAGGTGGAGATCGGCTACGACCTGCCCCGCCCGCCGAGCCTGTCCACCCTCGCCCTGGACTGGAGGTTCGACCTCGTGCTGGGCACCGCGGCGCTCGTGCTCGCCGCCGGCTACGTCGCGGGCGTGCTGCGGCTGCGCCGGCGGGGGGACCGCTGGCCGGTCGGGCGCACCGTGAGCTGGCTGCTGGGCTGCGCGGCGTTGCTCGTCGCCACGTCGTCGGGGCTGGGCCGCTACAGCCCCGCGGTGTTCAGCGTGCACATGGTCACCCACATGCTGCTGTCCATGCTTGTGCCGGTCCTGCTGGTGCTGGGCGGGCCCGTGACGCTGGCGCTGCGGGCGCTGCCGGCGGCGGGACGCGACGGCGTGCCAGGACCGCGGGAGTGGCTGCTCGCGGCGCTGCACAGCCGGGTGACACGCGTGCTCACCCACCCCGTGGTCGCGCTCCTGCTCTTCGTCGGCAGCTTCTACGCGCTCTACTTCGGCGGCATCTACGGCGCGACCGTCGGCAGCCACGCCGCGCACGTCCTCATGAACGTGCACTTCCTGCTCTCCGGCTACCTCTTCTACTGGCTCGCGATCGGCGTCGACCCGGCGCCCCGGGAGCTGCCGTCGCTGGCCAAGCTGGGCCTGGTCTTCGCCGCGCTGCCGTTCCACGCGTTCTTCGGCGTCGTCCTCATGGGCTCCACGCAGGTGATGGGCGAGGACTGGTTCCGCTCGCTCGGGCTCGGGTGGAACACCGACCTGCTGGGTGACCAGCGTCTGGGCGGCGGCATCGCCTGGGCCACCGGGGAGATCCCGCTCGTGCTGGTGATGCTGGCCCTGGTGGTGCAGTGGTCGCGCGACGACGAGCGCCTGGCCCGGCGCACCGACCGAGCCGCGGAGCGCGACCACCACCGCGAGCTCGAGGCCCACAACGCCATGTTCGCGGCGCTGGCCGCCCGGTCCGCCGCCCCCGCCCGCACCCCCGGGGCGCCGGGCCCCGAGCGCGCAGCACACCCCACCGACAGCTCCGCCTGAGCGGCCCCGCCCCCGGGGCGGTCGGGCCCGTCCGTCCGCACCCGTCCCCAGCTCGCCGGTGACCACTGCTGCCGTCCGCCGCCACCCAGCACCGTGGGTCCCAGCCGGACGGACGATCCGGCACCGACCGGGCCCGGCTGAGCAGCTCGGCGGGAAACACGAGCAGGGGAGACGACCATGAACGAGACCCAGGTGACCCTCGTCGGCACCATCACCAGCGACCTGCGCCGCCGCGGCGTCGGGGACGGCGGCGCGGAGCTGGTGAGCTTCCGCGTCGCCGCCAACGAGCGCCGCCGCGACCGCGAGTCCGGCGAGTGGCACGACGGGGAGACCACCTACGCCCAGGTGACCTGCTGGCGCCGGCTGGTCGGCGGGGTGTCCTTCTCGCTCTACAAGGGGGCGCCGGTGATCGTCACCGGCCGCATGTTCACCCGGCAGTACGAGGTCGACGGCGCGAAGCGGTCCAGCCTCGAGATCGACGCCGCCGCGGTGGGTCCGGACCTGGCCCGCTGCCAGGCCACGATCATGCGCCCGCCGCAGCGGGCGGGCGGCGCCGAGCAGGACGGTGACGGCACCGACGCGGGGTCCCTGGCCGAGGTCGGCGCGGGCCTCGAGGTGCCCGACAGCCCGGAGGAGCTCACCGCCCGCTGAGGCGCGCCCCCGCCGGCCGGGTGCCGGCGGGGGCCGCCCCGGGCGGGTGGCCCGGCGACCGGCGCGCCACCACTACGCTGGGGGCATGGCTGAGTTCATCTACACCATGAAGAAGGTGCGCAAGGCGCACGGCGACAAGGTCATCCTCGACGACGTCACGATGTCCTTCTACCCGGGCGCCAAGATCGGTGTCGTCGGCCCGAACGGGGCGGGCAAGTCGAGCATCCTCAAGATCATGGCGGGGCTGGACCAGCCCGGCAACGGTGAGGCGTTCCTCGCCGCGGGCGCCACCGTCGGCATCCTCATGCAGGAGCCCCAGCTCGACGAGTCCAAGACCGTCCGGCAGAACGTCGAGGACGGCCTCGGCGAGGTGATGGTGCAGCTCAAGCGCTACAACGAGATCGCCGAGCTGATGGCCACCGACTACTCCGACGAGCTCATGGAGGAGATGGGGGACCTGCAGGAGAAGCTCGACCACGCCGACGCCTGGGAGGTCGACTCCCAGCTCGAGCAGGCCATGGACGCGCTGCGCTGCCCGCCGCCCGACGAGGGCGTCACCCACCTGTCCGGCGGTGAGAAGCGCCGTGTCGCGCTGTGCAAGCTGCTGCTCAGCAAGCCCGACCTGCTGCTGCTCGACGAGCCCACCAACCACCTCGACGCCGAGAGCGTGCTCTGGCTCGAGCAGCACCTGTCCGCCTACGCGGGCGCCGTGCTGGCCGTGACCCACGACCGGTACTTCCTGGACAACATCGCCCAGTGGATCGCCGAGGTCGACCGCGGCCACCTCTACCCCTACGAGGGCAACTACTCGACCTACCTCGAGAAGAAGTCCGAGCGCCTCGAGGTCGCCGGCAAGAAGGACCAGAAGCTGCAGAAGCGGCTCAAGGAGGAGCTGGCCTGGGTCCGCTCCGGCGCCAAGGCCCGCCAGGCCAAGAACAAGGCCCGCCTCTCGCGCTACGAGGAGATGGCGAACGAGGCGGAGAAGACCCGCAAGCTCGACTTCGACGAGATCCAGATCCCCGCGCCGCCGCGGCTCGGCGACAAGGTGGTCGAGGTCAGCCACCTCGACAAGGGCTTCGACGGCCGGCTGCTCATCAAGGACCTGTCGTTCACGCTGCCGCGCAACGGCATCGTCGGCGTCATCGGCCCCAACGGCGTCGGCAAGACCACGCTGTTCAAGACCGTCGTCGGCCTGGAGGACCCGGACTCGGGCACCGTCGACGTCGGCCAGACAGTGCAGCTGAGCTACGTCGACCAGAACCGCTCCGGCATCGACTCGTCGAAGAGCGTGTGGGAGGTCGTCTCCGACGGCCTCGACCACATCGTCGTCGGCCAGACCGAGATGCCCAGCCGCGCCTACATCTCCTCCTTCGGCTTCAAGGGCCACGACCAGCAGAAGCCCGCGGGTGTGCTCTCCGGCGGCGAGCGCAACCGGCTCAACCTGGCCATGACCCTCAAGCAGGGCGGCAACCTGATCCTGCTCGACGAGCCCACCAACGACCTCGACGTCGAGACCCTGGGCTCGCTGGAGAACGCGCTCGAGCTGTTCCCCGGGTGCGCCGTGGTCATCTCGCACGACCGGTGGTTCCTCGACCGCACCTGCACCCACATCCTCGCCTGGGAGGGCGACGGCAAGGGCGGCGACGGCGCGGACTGGTTCTGGTTCGAGGGCAACTTCGAGGCCTACGAGGCGAACAAGGTCGAGCGGCTCGGCGCCGACGCGGCCCGGCCGCACCGCGTCACCCACCGCAAGCTCACCCGCGACTGAGCCGGCGGTGACCGAGCCGGCCGGCACCGGGCAGCCGATGGCGCCGGTCCAGGTCTTCCCGCTGCAGCTGCGGTGGGCGGACCTGGACCTGCTCGGCCACGTCAACAACGTCCGGTTCCTGGAGTACGCCCAGGAGGCCCGCATCAAGTACCTCACCCTGCTCGACGCCCACGGGGTGCTGCCGCGCCGCCCGACCGTCGTGGTCCGCCAGGAGATCGACTACGACCGCGTCCTCGAGCTGCGCGACGCCCCGGTCCACGTGCGGGTCCAGGTCGCCGCGGTGGGCCGGTCGTCGGTCACCGTCGAGCAGGTCGTCGAGACCGCCCCCACCACGGAGGAGCCCGGGCGCGACCGGGTCTTCGCCCGCATCCGCAGCGTCGTCGTCGGGTTCGACGCCGCCGCCGGGCGCTCCGTGCCGCTGACCGACGCCTCCCGCGATGCGCTCACCGCCCTGCTCGACGGCGCGGCCGGGGCCGCACCGGAGACCTCGCCCGGGGTGGTCGTCGGCGCTACCGATCGGTAGGGCTCGGCCTCCCCCCGGCCCGCCGGGCCGTGGATAGTGTGGCCCGCGAACCCGCGTGCGCGAGGGCCGCGGTCGACCGGGAGCAGACCTACCCCCATGAGTGCGACGAGCCCGCTGCCGGGCGAGGATGCCGACCTGGACGCGCTGGCCGCCGTCTACCACCGCGACCTCGACCTGGACGCGCTCGACGCCGACGCCGCCCGCGCGACGCTGGACCTCCTGCGGGCCCACCGCACCCTGGCCGCACGGCGGGAGCCCGGGCGCACCCTCGTCGACGTGCACGAGCGCCCGGACGCCGCACCGGTGCTGCTCGTGGTCACCGACGACGTGCCGCTGCTGGTCGACTCCGTCACCGCGCGCGTCGAGCGCGCCGGGGCCCGGCCCGGCCGGCTGCTGCACCCCGTGCTGCGGGTGAGGCGCGCGGCCGACGGGACCCTGCTCGGGGTCGCCCCGGCCCGCACCCGCCCGAGCCCCGACGACGCGGGCGACGGCACAACGGCGCTGGTCGAGTCCTGGATCGCGCTCGAGCTCGACGTCCGCGACGGAGACGTCGACCTCCGCGCGCTGCAGGACGGCGTGGGCGAGGTGGTCGCCGCCGTGGGTCGCGTCGTCGACGACACCGCCGTGATGCGCGAACGGCTGCTCGACCTCGCCGAGCGCCTGCTGCCCGCCGACGCCGCGACGGGCCGCGGGGACGGGGCCGCCGCCGACAGCACCGACGGGGGCGCGGCCGAGTCGGCCGCGCTGCTGCGCTGGTTCGCCGCCGGGCACTACTCGTTCCTCGGCTACCGCCGCTACGACGTCGACGCGGCGGGCACCCGGTCCGCCATCGTCGGCAGCGGGCTGGGCGTGCTGCACGCCGACCCCGCCCCCGACGACCCCGACGGCCCGGCCGACGCGGTCCACCGCTCCGCCCCGGGCGCGCCGCAGCTGGTGCTGACCTCGGCGTCGGTCCCCGCGACCGTGCGGGGCTCGACCGCGCCCTACCTCGTCGGCATCCGGGAGACCGACTCCGCGGGCCGGGTCACCACCGAGCACCGCTTCGTCGGGGCGCTGCCCGTCGCCGCCCTGCACGAGGACGTCCTCGACATCCCCGTGCTGCGCCGGCGCACCCGCGAGGTTGTCGCCGCCGCGGGCCACGACCTGGACTCGTTCTCCGGCCAGGAGCTGCTCGAGGTGGTGCAGACCTACCCGCGCAGCGAGCTGTTCGCCATCGACACCGACACCCTGCTGCGCACCGTCACCGCGGTGTCCTCGCTCGACGCCGCCACCGGGGTGCGGCTGTTCCTGCGCCCCGACGACCTGGGCCGCTTCGTGTCCTGCCTGGTCTACCTGCCGCGGGACCGCTACTCGACCGAGGTGCGGGTGGCCACGCAGGACCTGCTGCTGCGCGAGCTGGGCGGCACCACCCTCGCCCACGCCTCGCGGGTGGGGGAGTCGAGCTCGGCCGTGCTGCACGTGACCGTGCAGACCCCCCGCGGCGGCCCGCCGCCCGAGGGCACCGAGGCGCGCCTCGAGGCCGAGATCGCCCGGCTGGCCCGGACCTGGGACGACCGGCTGCTGGAGCGGGCCGGCAGCAGCGGGGGCACCGCGGCGCGCCGCGCGCAGACCTGGGCGCGGTCGCTGCCGGAGGCCTACAAGGAGGACTTCGACGCCGAGCGGGCGCTGGCCGACCTGACCCGGCTGCAGGCCCTCGGCGCGGACGACCTCGACCTGGCGCTGTACCGCAGGTCAGACGCCGCGCCGGGGGAGGCCCGGCTGACGATGTACGTCACCGGGGACGCCGTGCCGCTGAGCCGGGTGCTGCCGGTGCTGCAGTCCATGGATGTCGAGGTGCTCGACGAGCGCCCGTACGCGGTGACCCGGCCCGACGGTGCCCGCTGCTGGATCTACGACTTCGGACTCGCCGTCGCGCCCGAGCTGCTGGCCGACGACCAGCTCGGGGCCGTGCAGCAGCGCTTCGCCGACACCGTCGCCGCCGTGTGGCGCGGCGAGGCCGAGGCCGACCGGTTCAACTCCTTGGTGCTGGTGGCCGGGCTGACGTGGCGGGAGGCGGCCCTGCTGCGCGCCTACGCCGCCTACCTGCGCCAGACGGGCCTGCCCTACAGCCCCACCTACGTGCCCACCGTGCTGCTGGGCACCCCGCGGGCGGCCCGCGCGCTGGTCGAGCTGTTCACCGCCCGGTTCGACCCCGAGCAGGGCCTCGACGCCGAGGCCACCCAGCCGCTCGTCGACGAGGTCAGCCGGCTGGCCGACGAGGTCACCAGCCTCGACGCCGACCGAATCCTGCGCTCGTACCTGGCCCTGGTCCGCGCCACGCTGCGCACCAGCTACTTCGTCCGCGACGCCGACGGCCGGTCCCGGCCCTACCTCTCGCTCAAGCTCGACCCCCGCTCGGTGCCCGGGCTGCCCGAGCCCCGGCCCCGCTTCGAGATCTTCGTGCACTCCCCGCGCGTCGAGGGCGTGCACCTGCGCTTCGGCGCGGTCGCCCGCGGCGGGCTGCGCTGGTCGGACCGCCTCGAGGACTACCGCACCGAGGTCCTGGGCCTGGTCAAGGCCCAGGAGGTGAAGAACGCCGTCATCGTCCCGGTCGGGGCCAAGGGCGGGTTCGTCGTCAAGCGCCCGCCCGCCCGCACCGGGGACGCCGCCGCGGACCGGGAGGCGACCGCGGCGGAGGGCACCACCTGCTACCGGTGGTTCATCTCCGGCCTGCTCGACCTCACCGACAACCTCGACCCCGTCAGCCGTGAGGTGATCCCGCCGGAGGGCGTGGTGCGCCACGACGGCGACGACACCTACCTCGTGGTGGCCGCCGACAAGGGCACCGCCAGCTTCTCCGACACCGCCAACGAGGTGGCCGCGTCGTACGGCTTCTGGCTGGGCGACGCGTTCGCCTCCGGCGGCTCCGTCGGCTACGACCACAAGGCCATGGGCATCACCGCGAAGGGCGCGTGGGAGAGCGTGCGCCGCCACTTCCGCGAGCTCGGGGTCGACGTGCAGCGCGACGACACCACCGTGGTCGGCGTGGGGGACATGAGCGGCGACGTCTTCGGCAACGGGATGCTGCTCAGCGAGCGGATCGGCCTCGTCGCCGCGTTCGACCACCGCCACGTCTTCCTCGACCCCACCCCCGAGCGGGACGCCTCGTTCGCCGAGCGGGCCCGGGTGTTCGGCCTGGGACGCTCGTCGTGGGCGGACTACGACACCTCGGTGATCAGCGAGGGCGGCGGGGTGTGGCCGCGCACGGCCAAGTCGGTGCCCGTCTCGGCGCAGGCCCGCACCGCGCTGGGCCTGCCCGACGACACCACCTCGCTCACCCCGCCGCAGCTGGTGCGGGCCATCCTGCTGGCGCCGGCGGACCTGCTGTGGAACGGCGGCATCGGCACCTACGTCAAGGCCGCCGGCGAGACCCACGCCGAGGTGGGGGACAAGGCCAACGACGCGGTCCGGGTCGACGGCCGCGACCTGCGGGTCCGGGTGGTCGGCGAGGGCGGCAACCTCGGCCTGACCCAGCGCGGCCGCATCGAGTACGACCGGGCGGGCGGGCGGGTCAACACCGACGCCCTGGACAACTCCGCCGGGGTCGACTGCTCCGACCACGAGGTCAACATCAAGGTGCTGCTCGACGGGCTTGTCACCCGCGGCGAGATCACCGCCCGCGAGCGGGTCGACCTGCTCGAGGAGATGACCGACGACGTCGCGCGCCTGGTCCTGGCGGACAACGTCGAGCAGAACGAGCTGGTGGGGGTCAGCCGCACCCTGTCCGTCCCGCTGGCCGGGGTGCACGCCCGGCTCCTCACCGCCCTGGAGCGCGACCGCGGGCTGGACCGTGAGCTGGAGGTGCTGCCCTCGCGCCGGGAGATGGCCCGGCTCGTCGAGCGCGGCGAGGGCCTGAGCTCGCCGGAGACCGCTACCCTGATGGCCCACGTCAAGCTCGCGCTCAAGCACGAGCTGGCCGAGTCCGACCTGCCCGACCTCGACGTCTTCACCGGCCGGCTCCCGCTGTACTTCCCGACGGCCCTGCGCGAGCGGCACCCCGCCGCGATCGCCGCGCACCCGCTGCGCCGGCAGGTCATCACCACCATGGTCGTCAACGAGCTGGTGTGGTCCGGTGGCATCTCCTACGTCTTCCGCGCGGCCGAGGAGACGGGGGCGTCGACCACCGACGTCGTCCGGGCGCACGCCGCCACCACCGAGATCTTCGACGTGGCGAGCCTGCAGGCCGACATCCGTGCGGCCGGGGCCACCGCCCCGGTCACCGCGACCGACTCGCTGAGCCTCGAGCTGTGCCGGCTGCTGGACCGTGTGGTCCGGTGGCTGCTGGCCAACCGGCCGCAGCCGTTGGCGGTCGGCGCCGAGATCGCCCGCTACCGGGACCGGGTCGCCGAGCTCGCCGCCGGGGTGCCGGGGTGGCTGCAGGGCGCCGAGGCCACGTCGGTCGAGGAGCAGGCCCGGGGCTGGGAGGACGCGGGCGTGCCGGCCGCCCTGGCCCGCCGCACCGCGGCCCTGCTGCACGCCTTCGCGCTGCTCGACGTCGTCGACGTCGCGGACGTCACCGACCGCGAGGACCGGGAGGTCGCCGAGCTGTACTTCGCCCTCTCCGAGCACCTCGAGGCCGACCGGCTGCTCACCGCCGTCACCGGCCTCGAGCGCGGCGACCGCTGGCACTCGCTGGCCCGGCTCGCGCTGCGCGACGACATCTACGGCTCGGTGCGCGCGCTGACCCTCGACGTGCTGCGGGAGAGCGAGCCGCAGGAGAGCGCGGCGGAGAAGATCGAGCAGTGGGAGCTGGGCAACCGCTCCCGGCTGGCGCGGGCCCGCACCACCCTGGGCGAGATCGCCGAGCGGGGCACCTACGACCTCGCCACCCTCTCGGTGGCCGCCCGCCAGGTGCGCAGCATGGTGCGCGGCGCCGCGTCCCGGACGGGGCTCGACGCGTGAGCGGGCCCGGCTTCCGCACCGCCGTCGTCGTCCGCTGGTCGGACATGGACGCCTACGGCCACCTCAACCACGCCCGCACCGTCACCCTGCTCGAGGAGGCGCGGGTCGCGGTGCTCTTCGCGCCCGGCCAGCCGCTGGCCACCCTCGCCGCGGGGGTGCTGGTGGCGTCGCTGTCGGTCCGCTACGCCGGGCAGCTCGTGCACGCCGACTCCCCGCTCGAGGTGGAGATGTGGGTGTCGCGGCTGCGTGCGGCGGACTTCGACCTGTCCTACGAGCTGCGCCCCACGGGGGTGGGCGTGGACGTCGCGCCGTCCGTCGCCGCGGTGACCCAGCTCGTCGCGTTCGACATGGCCACCCAGCGGCCCCGGCGGTTCAGCGCCGCGGAGAAGCAGGCCCTCGCGATGGCCCAGCGGTGAGCGCCGGGCACGGCGGGCGGCTGCTGCGGGTGCACGACCGGGCCGAGCGCGACGACCTCGCCACCTTCGTCGGCCGGGTGGTGCGCCTGGACGACGCGGCCGTCGTGCGGCTGCGCCGCCGGGCCGCGGGCACGGTGGCGGTGTACGCCTCCACCGGCTTCGACGCCCTCGCCGCCCGCGTGGTGCGCGCCGACCTCGAGCCCGCCGACACCACCGTCAACGCCACGGACCTGCTCTCCGCCCTCGCCGTGGGGCGGGCCGACGCCGTCGACCCCGGGTTCGCCGTCGACGCCGCCTGGCGCTCCGCGCTGCCGCCGGAGGACGGCTTCCACCACGTCGACGACGTGCCCGCCCGGGTGCTGGCCGAGCTCGCCGAGCGGGGCGTGGCCCTGGCCCGGGAGCACGCCGGGCCGCAGGGCCCGCCGCCGTCGCTGCTCGACCAGGCCGTGCTCACCGTGGCCGGGTCGGCCGCCGACGGCGGCGCGGTCAGCGTCGAGGTGCCGATGCGGTGCGTGTTCGCGCTGCAGGGGATGGGCTTCGTCGGGGAGGACGCCGGCACCGTCGCGGGCGGGGGTGACGCGCTGGTGCGGGTGCGGGCCAGCGCGGGGTGGCTGCGGCTCGACGCCCGCTACGGCTCGGTGCTGCGCCGGCGCCACCCGCAGCTGCCGCTGCTCATCGCCTGAGCCGCCCCGCTCAGGCCAGCCAGGCGGCGGCGTCGGGCGGCAGCGCCCCGTCCACGAGTGGCGCGCTGGCCAGCAGCAGCTCACCCGGGGGCAGCGGCACGGGCGCGTCGGAGGCGTTCAGCGCGCACACCAGGCCGCCCCCGCGGCGGCGGAACGCCAGGCACCCCTGCGGCGCGCCGTACCACTCCACCTCGTCGCCGCGGAACGCCGGCCGGGCGGACCGCAGCTCGAGCGCCTCCCGGTACAGCGACAGGGTGGAGGCCGGGTCCTCCAGCTGGGCCTCGACGGTGAGCGGCGCCCACTCGGCGGGCA
Source organism: Rhodococcus aerolatus (assembly GCF_054783215.1). NCBI lineage: Bacteria > Bacillati > Actinomycetota > Actinomycetes > Mycobacteriales > Nocardiaceae > Rhodococcus > Rhodococcus aerolatus. The sequence continues at coordinate 140,261 of NZ_BAAGQZ010000029.1, forward strand.
CCGGCAGCCAGGTGTCCGGGGTGTCGGAGAACGCGAACGGCGGGGCGTCGCCCTCCCACGGCACCGGCACGCGGCACCCGTCGCGGCCGCGCTCGGTGTGCCCCGAGCGCTCCCACACCGGGTCCTGCAGCACCGCCTCGGGCAGCTCGACGTTGGGCAGGCCGAGCTCCTCGCCGTTGTAGAGGTAGACCACGCCGGGCAGCGCCAGCTCGACCAGCAGCATGGCCCGCGCCCGGGCGGTGCCGACCTCGCCGCCGCCGTAGCGCGTCACCTGGCGCACCACGTCGTGGTTGGCCAGCGCCCACGTCGGGGGAGCGCCCACCCGGGCCACGGCGGCCAGGGAGTGGTCCACGGCCTCGCGGACCGCGTCGGCCTCGAACGGCACCTGTGCGAGCCGGAAGTTGAACCCGAGCTGCAGCTCGTCGGGGCGGACGTAGCGGGAGAAGCGCTCGTCGTCGTCGACCCAGATCTCGCCGACGGCCATCGCGCCGGGGTACTCGTCGAGCACGGACCGGATCATCCGGTGGATGTCGTGCACCCCGTCCTGGTCGAAGCGGGGGTCGCCGTCGACGTTGGCCAGCAGCCGGGTCTCGGTGGGGTCCATGTCGGGCAGCCCGTCGGGCTTGGCCATCCCGTGGGCGACGTCGATCCGGAACCCGTCGACGCCCCGGTCGAGCCAGAAGCGCAGGGTGGTGGCCAGGTCCTGCGCCACCTCCGGGTTGGTCCAGTCGAGGTCGGGCTGCTCCGGGGCGAACAGGTGCAGGTACCACTGGCCGGGTCGGCCGTCGTCGGTCACCCGGGTCCAGGCCGGCCCGCCGAAGGTGGACGTCCAGTTGTTGGGCGGCTCGTCGCCGTCGGGCCCACGGCCGTCGCGGAACAGGTAGCGCGCCCGCTGCGGGCTGCCGGGGGCCGAGTCCAGCGCGGCGCGGAACCACTCGTGCTGGTCGCTGGTGTGGTTGGGCACCAGGTCCATGGTCAGCTTCATGCCCCGGTCGTGGGCCTCGGCGACGAGGGCGTCGAGGTCGGCCAGCGAGCCGAACAGCGGGTCGACGTCGCGCGGGTCGGACACGTCGTAGCCGTGGTCGGCCATGGGGGAGCGCATCACGGGGGAGAGCCACAGCGCGTCCACCCCGAGCAGCTCGAGGTAGCCGAGCTTGGCCCGGATCCCCTCGAGGTCGCCCACCCCGTCACCGTCGGAGTCGGCGAACGACCGCGGGTACACCTGGTAGAACACGGCCGAGCGCCACCAGTCCTGCGGGGACCCCGCGGCGTCGCTCGGGCCGTCCGCGGTGGGGGACGGGTCCTGCTGCAGGTTGGTCACGGGTCGTCATCCTGCCAAAGCGGACGACCCGGCGTGGCCGGGCGGCCGGTGGCGCGTCAGCCGGGGGTGTTCACCATGGAGTGCGCCGCCATCTCCAGGTAGTCCAGCAGGGCGCGGCGGTGCTCGTCGTCGAGCCGGTCGGGCCCGACGGAGGCGACCGCGGCGTGGATGGCGGCCAGCCAGGCGTCGCGCTCCCGGGAGGCGATGCGGAACGGGTGGTGGCGCATCCGCAGCCGGGGGTGGCCGCGCTCGTCGGAGTAGGTGCGCGGCCCGCCCCAGTACTGCTCGAGGAACATCCGGAAGCGCTCCTCCGCGGGGCCGAGGTCGTCCTCCGGGTAGAGCGGACGCAGCACCGGGTCGTGGGCGACCGTGGCGTAGAAGTGCGCCACGATGTCGCGGAACGTGTCGTGGCCGCCGACGGCGTCGTAGAAGGTGGTCGGCCCGTCGGGGCTGGTCGGTGAGGTCATCGTGGCCCCATCCTGCCCGCCGCCGCCCCGGCGGGCGCGGTCCGGCTCACGGCGACGGGGTGGGCAGCCCACCCAGGGGGCGGCCCTGCGGGTAGGGCGGGCGGATGCCGCGCTCGTCGAACTCGTCGAGGATCCGCTGGTTGAGGGTGCGCTGCACCGCCCACTGCTTGCCCGGCTTGACCTTGACGGTCAGGCGCAGCGTCACCGTGTCCGCGGTGACGCTCTCCACCCCGAGCACCTCCGGCGGGGCGAGCACGAGCTCGGCCAGCGGTCCCTCGGTGACCGAGGTGGTGGCGGTCTCCAGCGCGACGTCGGAGGCATCGTCGACGTCGGTGGTGTGGGCCAGCGGCAGGTCGATGACGGCGACGGCGTAGCCCTGGCTCTTGTTGCCGATGCGCTGGACCTCGCCGTTGCGGACGTACCAGACCGTGCCGGGCACGTCGCGCAGCACGGTCACCCGCAGCCCGACCGACTCCACGACCCCGGTCGCCTCCCCGGTGTCGATGACGTCGCCCACCCCGTACTGGTCCTCGAGGATCATGAAGATCCCCGAGAGGAAGTCGCGGACGAGGTTCTGGGCGCCGAACCCGAGCGCCACCCCGACGATCCCCGCGGAGGCGAGCAGCGGCGCGATGTCGAGGCCCAGCTCGCGCAGGACGTAGATCACCGCGAACGTGAGCACGACCACCGAGGTGATCGACTTCAGCACCGAGCCGATGGTCGTGGCCCGCTGGGTGCGCCGCTCGTGCTGCATGGCCGCGGTGCGGCCGCGGTCGTCCACCCGGGTGCCCCGCTCGCGCAGCGGCCGCAGCAGGGCGGGGCGCGCGCCCAGCGAGGGCGGGCGGGTGAGCCGGTCGATGGCGCGGTGCGCGACGAGCCTGACCACCACGGCGACCACGACGATGACGACGACGGTGATCGGCTTGCGGATCAGCCACTGCTGGGCCAGCTCGGACAGGCCGAGGACGGTGGGGTCGGCCAGCGTGGCGGAGAACGGGTCGAAGATCGGGGAAGGCACGGCCACCACCGTACCAAGGTCCACTGTGGACATCGGGCCCCACGGGACGCCGTCGACCCTCCTCACCTGCTGTTCACCGACGGATCGCCGGGCGGACGCGTGCGCGCGGGGCCCGGACCTGGTTCAGTGGGGGCGTCTCCACGGAGGTGGTGCGTGACCGGACGACAACCCAGGTCGAGCGGGTCCCGGCAGGGCCGGGTGCCGCGCTCCGTCGTGCCGCTCACCCGGGGGCCGGCGGGGGTCGAGGCGCCACCGGGTCCCCCCGTGGTCTCGGAGGACGCGGTACCGGCCTGGGTCAAGCGCCGGGTCCTGCTGCTCAACGCCACCTACGAGCCGCTCACCGCCCTGCCGCTGCGACGGGCGGTGGTCCTGCTCGTGTGCGGCAAGGCCGACGTGGTGCACGAGGACCCGTCCGGCCTGGTGCTGCACTCCGCGGGCCGCAGCGTGCAGGTGCCCTCGGTCGTCCGGCTGCGCACCTACGTCCACGTGCCCTACCGCGCCCGCATCCCCATGACCCGGGCCGCGCTCATGCACCGCGACCGGTTCCGCTGCGCCTACTGCGGCGGCAAGGCCGAGACGATCGACCACGTGGTGCCGCGCAGCCGCGGCGGCGAGCACTCCTGGGAGAACTGCGTGGCGTGCTGCGCGGACTGCAACCACCGCAAGGCCGACCGGCTGCTCGCCGAGATCGGCTGGACCCTGCGTGCTGCGCTGGTGCCGCCGAAGGGTCGGCACTGGCGGCTGCTGGCCTCGGCCACCGAGCTCGACCCGTCCTGGTTGCGCTACCTCGGCGAGCCCGCAGCCTGACGCTGCGTGACCGACCGGTGCGTGGGCTGGCGCCGTTCTCGCAGATCCAGTCACCCTGGGTGTCGGTGTGGTGGTGCTGGGTGAGAGTCGCGGTCCGGCTGGGCGGGGCCTGCCGCCGCGGCTAGCGTGGCGCGGGTCGGGCTCGCAGGCCGCCCGCGAAGCCGGGGGGTGGGTCGTGCTGGAGGTGTCGCCGCGGGCCCGCGGCCGCGGGTTCGCCGTGCTCACCGCGAGCTGGGTGGTGTCGCTCACCGGGGACGGCGTGCGGATGGTGGCGCTGCCGCTCACCGCCGCGCTGCTCACCAGCAACCCGCTGGCCGTGACCGCGGTGGCGGCCGCGGAGCTGCTGCCGTGGCTGCTGCTCTCCCTGCCCGCGGGGGCGCTGGTCGACCGCTGGGACCCGCGCACCGTCGTCGTCGCCGGCCACCTGGTGCGCGTCGTGCTCTCCCTCGCCCTGGCGGCCGCGCTGCTGACGGGCTCGGCCGGCATCGCCGCGCTCTGCGTCGCGGCCTTCACGCTCACCGTGGCCGACACGTTCGCCGACGCCGCGCAGCAGGTGGTGCTGGTCCGGCTCGTGCCGCGCCGACGGCTGACCTGGGCCAACGCCCGGTTCCGCACCGTCGAGACGCTCACCCTGGTGACGGTGGGACCGGTGCTCGGCGGTGTGCTGGTCGCGGTGTCCCCGGGCCTGGCGTTCGCCGTGGACGGGGCGACCTTCCTGGTCGCGGGCCTGCTCGGCCTGGCCCTGCCCCGCTCCCGGCGCGCGCCGGCGCGGCCCGGGCGGGCGGTGCTGGCCGACCTGACCGCCGACGTCCGGGAGGGCCTGGCCGTGGTCGTGCGCACCCCGGTGCTGCGGGTGCTGGCGGGCACCACGCTGGCCGCCTCGGTCGCGGTGGGCGGGGTCAACGCGATGCTGGCCCTGTTCGCCCTGGACACGCTCGGCCTCCCCGTCGCGACCGTGCCGCTGCTGCTGGTCGGGCAGGCGGCGGGGGTGCTCGTCGGCGCCCGCACCGTCACGGGGCTGGTGGCGCGCCGCGGGGACGGCCCAGTCCTGGTGGCGGCGCTGGTGCTGACCGGGCTGGCCTTCGCCGTCGTCGGGCTGGCCCCCGTGGTCGCGGTCGTCTTCCCCGCCTACGTGGTGAGCGGCGTCGGGTTCGGCTGGTGGAACGTGGCGGTCGCCGCGCGCCGCCAGCGGGTGACGCCGGACGCGCTGCAGGCCCGCGTGGCCAACGCCAACCGGACCGTCGGGTGGGGGGCCATGCCGCTGGGCGCGGGCGCGGGGGGTGGCGTGGCCGCGCTGCTGGGCCAGCCGGCCGTGTTCGTGGCCGGGGGAGCGCTGCTCGTGGTGGCGGCGCTGGTCGCGCGGCCGGGGCTGCTGCGCCCCGCCCGGCCGGGCGAGGTCGAGGCGGCTGCCCGGGCCCGGTGAGGCGCGCGACCCGACGGGTGCGACGGGCGCCGGACCCACTACGGTGGCGGCCGTGACCATCGTGGAGACGCTCCTCGTCTACGTCGTGATCCCGGTCGGGTCCCTGGTGCTGCTCGCGGCGGTGACGATGGCCCGCAGGCCCCACCGTCCCGTGCGCTACAAGCCGGGCCAGGAGTGGGACCACCCGCCGGTGTGGTGGACGGCCAACCCGGCCGGGCTGCCCGCCGGGAGCGACGCCCAGCCGCTGCGCGGTGGCGCCGACGTGGTCGGGGGTGGCGCACGTGGCACGTGGTGAGCAGACCTCCGGCGAGCTCGCCCGGCGCGAGCGCAACCCGGAGACGCGTCGGGAGGCCCTCGCGGAGGACCCCCGCGTCTCCGAGGTCCGCGAGCTGCACCTGGGCGAGGCCGAGGTCGGCACCGGCCGCATCTCGGCGGCCCGCCAGCCCGGTGACCACGGCCGGCCCCCGCTGTTCAGCGTCCCCCAGCTCGCCCGCATCGACGAGGCGCTGACCTTCGCCGAGCGCGACACCGGCGTCCACTTCTCCGTCTACCTCGGTGAGCTGGGGTCCGACACCCGCGCCCGGGCCGAGGAGCTGCTCTCCGGCCTCGGGGACACCGCCCCCGACTCCGTGGTCGTCGCCGTCTCGCCCGGTGAGCGCGTCGTCGAGGTCGTCACCGGGGCCCACGTGGCGCGCCGGGTCACCGACCGGGGAGCGCGGCTGGCCGTGATGTCGATGGTCACCTCCTTCAAGGAGGGCGACCTCATCGAGGGCATCCTCGGCGGCCTGCGCATGCTCGCCGACCAGGCGGGCCACCGCACGAGCTGACCGCGGGCCACCGCACGAGCTGACGTGCCCGCCCGTGACGACGGCGCCCCCCGGACCTGCTGGTCCGGGGGGCGCCGTCGTCGGTGCGGGCCTACCGCGCGTCGGCCTCGCGCGCGGCCAGCGAGCGGACGATCCCGGCGCGACCCTCGCTGACGAGGCGGCGCAGCGCGGCGGGGTGGTCGCCGGCGAGGAACTCCTCGGCCCGGTCGGCGGTGGCCTGCTCGACCGACCACGAGGGGAACAGCCCGACGACGACGGCCTGGGCGCGCTCGGAGGAGCGGCGCGCCCAGATCCCGGCGACCTCGTCGAAGTAGCGGTCGACGTAGGGCGCCAGCAGCGCGGACTGCCCCGGACCGCTGAACCCGGAGATGACCGCCCGGGCCACGGTGTGGGACAGGTCGTCGTCCACGGTGGCCTGCTCCCAGGCGTGGGCCTTGGACTCCGCCGTCGGGCGCAACGCCGCGGCGCGGGCCCCCTGGCGACGGCCGGCCGACGTCGGGTCGCGCTGCACCTCGGCGTCGATCTCCGGGGTGTCCAGTCCGTCGGCGTCGATGCGGCCGTGCGCGGCGAGGCCCTGCACCAGCGACCAGCGCAGGTCGGTGTCCACCGTCAGGCCGGGCAGCCCCTGCTCGGCCGGGTCGCCGTCGAGCAGGCCGCGCAGCACGTCGAGGTGGCGGTCGGCCAGCGCGGAGCCGGCGAGCGAGGTGGTGAACGCCAGCTGCGCGTCCGAGCCCGCCTCGGCGCCGCGGGCCAGCTCGAGCAGCCGGTCGGCCAGCTCGGGGCGGCCGGTCTCCTCGGCCCACGTCGGGTCGGCGTAGCTGGCCACCGCGGTCTGCACCTGCAGCAGCAGCCGCGAGACCACCGCGATCTCGGTCTCCCGGCCCACCCCGCCCTGCACCAGGGCGGCGAAGTCCCGGGCGCGCATCTCGGCGTCGCGGGTCATCTCCCAGGCCGCCGACCAGCACAGGGTGCGGGCCAGCGGGTCGGCGATGTCCGCGATGCGCCCGACGAGGGTCGCCAGCGAGCGCTCGTCGAGGCGCAGCGAGCAGTAGGTGAGGTCCTCGTCGTTGACCAGCACCAGGTCGCCCGCGGGCACGCCGACGAGCTCGTCGACGCTCGTCCGCTCGTCGGTGACGTCGAGCTCGGCGCGGTGGGTGCGGACCAGGGCACCGGAGCCGTCGTCGGCGTAGACGCCCACGGCCAGGCGGTGGGTGCGCAGCTCGCCCTCCCCGGGGGCGGCGCCGCCCTGCACCACGGTCACGGCGGTGTAGGTGCCGTCCTCTCCGACCTCGAGCTCGGGGCGCAGCGTGTTGAGCCCGGTGGTGCGCAGCCACTGCGCGCCCCAGTCCGACAGGTCCCGGCCCGACGCCTGCTCCAGCGCGCCCAGCAGGTCGGAGAACTCGGCGTTGCCGAAGGCGTGCTCGCGGAAGTACGCGCGCAGCCCCTCCAGGAACGACTCCAGCCCCACGTAGGCCACGAGCTGCTTGAGCACGCTCGCACCCTTGGCGTAGGTGATGCCGTCGAAGTTGACCTCCACGGCCTGCAGGTCGGGGATGTCCGCGGCCACGGGGTGCGTCGAGGGCAGCTGGTCCTGGCGGTAGGCCCAGGACTTCTCCACGGTCGCGAACGTGGTCCACGCCGAGGTGTACTCGGTCACCTGGGACTGGCACAGCACCGAGGCGAAGGTGGCGAAGGACTCGTTGAGCCACAGGTCGTCCCACCAGCGCATGGTGACCAGGTCGCCGAACCACATGTGCGCCATCTCGTGCAGCACGGTCTCGGCGCGGCGCTCGTACTGGGCGTGGGTGACGCGGCTGCGGAAGACGTAGTCCTCGAGGAACGTGACGCAGCCGGCGTTCTCCATCGCGCCCGCGTTGAACTCGGGCACGAAGCACTGGTCGTACTTGCCGAAGGCGTAGGGGACGCCGAAGTTCTCGTGGTAGAAGCCGAAGCCCTGCTTGGTCTCGGCGAACAGCCGCTCCGGGTCCATGAACTCGGCCAGCGAGGCGCGGCAGTACAGGCCGAGCGGGATGTCGCCGTGGGAGTCGGAGTAGGTGTCGGTCCACGACGCGTAGGGCCCGGCGACGAGGGCCACGAGGTAGGTGCTCATCACCGGGGTGGTCGCGAAGACGTGGCGGGTGGCGTCCCCGGCGGCGTCGGTGGTGGCGACCGCGGCGTTGGAGAGCACGGTCCAGCTGCTGGGCGCGGTGACGGCGACGTCGAAGGTGGCCTTGAGGTCGGGCTGGTCGAAGCAGGCGAACATGCGCTTGGCGTCCGCGGTCTCGAACTGGCTGTAGAGGTAGACGGCGTCGTCGGTGGGGTCGACGAAGCGGTGCAGGCCCTCACCGGTGTGGGAGTACTCCAGCTCGGCCTCGACCACGAGCTCGTTGTCCGCGGCGAGGTCGGTCAGCTCCAGGCCCTGCTCCTCGTCGTAGCCCGAGACGTCGAGCTCGGTGCCGTTCAGGACGGCGCGGCGCACGCTGCGGCCGACGACGTCGACGAACGTCCGCCCGCCCGCCGTGGCGGCGAAGCGGACGGTGCTGGTGGAGGCGAAGGTGGCGGTGCTGGGCGCGCCCGCGCCGTCGGTGAGGTCGAGCTCGACGGAGTAGGACGCCACGTCGAGCAGCGCGGCGCGCTCGCGGGCCTGGTCGCGGGTGAGGTTGGGAGCGGTCATCTGGCCATCCCATCACGGCGCACCGACACCCTGCCGGGTGCGGGAAGAGGCCGGGCACCGGTGTGGTTGGACCTGCCATGACTGCTGCGACTGACCTCACCGGCTCCGGACCCCAGCCGACCGACGAGACCCCCGACACCGGGTCGTCGCGGGACCGGGTCGACTTCTGGTTCGACCCGCTGTGCCCGTGGTGCTGGATCACCTCCCGCTGGGTCCTCGAGGTCGAGAAGGTCCGCGACATCGACGTGAACTTCCACGTCATGAGCCTCGCCGTGCTCAACGAGGGCCGCGACCTCCCCGAGAACTACCGGGAGATGATGGGCAAGGCGTGGGGCAACGTCCGGGTCGCGATGGAGGTCCAGCGCGAGGACGGCGACGCCAAGCTGGCCGAGCTGTACACGGCCATGGGCACGCGCATCCACAACCAGGGTGAGCAGGACTGGCCGAAGGTCGTGCGGGACTCCCTGGCCGAGGTCGGGCTGCCGGCCGAGCGGGCCGAGGCCGCCGACACCGACGCCAAGGACGACGAGCTGCGCGCCAGCCACCACGCGGGCATGGACGCCGTCGGTGACGACGTGGGCACCCCCACCATCCACATCAACGGCGTCGCGTTCTTCGGCCCCGTGCTCTCCCGCATCCCGCGCGGCGAGACGGCAGGGAAGGTCTGGGACGGCGCCGTCGCGCTGGCCTCGTACCCGCACTTCTTCGAGCTCAAGCGCAGCCGCGACGAGGACCCCGAGTTCAGCTGAGCCCAGCCGGGCGATGATCACGGGCCCGCTGTCGCTCCCGCACCCCGGGTAGCGACACCGGGCCCGCGATCGTCCCCGGGGCGCTCAGACGACGATCCGCATCGGGGTGCCCCGCGCGTCGGGCTCGCCGCCCAGCACGTCCGCCGTGCCGGCCGCCCAGCGCCGCGCCGACCAAGCGCAGGCCACGGCGTCGAGCACGTCGTCCAGCGCCGGGCCCGGGGGCAGGTCGGCCAGCCCGGCGGCCAGGTCGCACCACCGTGCCAGCGCGGCGACCCGCTGCCCCTGCCCCCGGGCGGTCTTCTTGCCGACGAAGGCCACGCCGGGGGCCAGCGCGCGCAGAGACAGCTCCGGGTGGGTCTCCACGACCCGGGCCGGGTCGGGGCCCACCTCGTCGAAGTCGCGGATGCCCGGGGTGATGAACCAGGTCTGCTTGCTGATCGCCTTGCCCGCCACCGCCCGCGACACCGCGCACGCCTCCGCGTAGGTGCCCGCGGCGAGCACCGCGCGGGCGGGGGTGGGGAACACCGACGAGGCCGCCCCCGAGCCGCCCGCCGCCCGCAGCCGGCGCCGGGCCACCGGCTCGCACGAGCGCACCGCGTCCTCGGCCAGGCCCAGGGGCACGTCGACGCCCACGGCCGCCCGGTCCCCGGTCAGCGCCAGCACGCCCGACGCGTCGTCGGCCGTGGTGAACCGGACGCGGCGGCCGTCGAGCAGGCACACCACCCAGCGCCCGGCGAAGCCGTCGACGCCGGCGACGCGGTGGCCGGGTGGCCGGGCGGTGGCGCTCACCTGCGAGACTGTAGGCATGCGCGTCTACCTCGCCGCCGACCACGCGGGCCTGGAGTTCAAGGCCGAGATCGTCCGGCACCTCACCGCGGCCGGGCACGAGCCGGTGGACTGCGGGGCCCACCACTACGACCCGGTCGACGACTACCCGTCGTTCTGCGTCGAGGCGGCGCGGCGCACCGTGGCCGACCCCGGCAGCCTCGGCCTCGTCCTCGGCGGCTCGGGCAACGGTGAGCAGATCGCGGCCAACAAGGTGCCCGGCTGCCGCGCCGCGCTCACCTGGTCGGTGGAGACCGCGCAGCTCGCCCGTCAGCACAACGACGCCCAGGTCGCCGGCATCGGCGGCCGGATGCACACCCTGGAGGAGGCGCTGGCCATCGTCGACGCGTTCCTGGCCACCCCGTTCTCCGGCGAGGAGCGTCACCAGCGGCGCATCGACCAGCTCAGCGACTACCAGCGGACCGGCACCCCGCCGCCGCTGCCCCCGGACGCCGCCCCGGCCGAGCAGCAGTAGCGCCGTGCCCGAGGGCCACACCCTGCACCGGCTGGCCCGGGACCACCAGAAGCACTTCGCCGGGCAGACGATCACGTCTCCAGCCCGCAGGGTCGCTTCGCCACCGGCGCCGAGCTGGTCGACGGCCGGACCCTGCTCAAGGCCGAGGCGTGGGGCAAGCACCTGTTCCACCGCTACGGCCCCGATGCCGTGGTCCACGTCCACCTCGGGCTGTACGGCAAGTTCGAGCCACACCTCGGCGAGGTGACCGAGCCGCGCGGGGCGGTGCGCATGCGGATGGTCGGCGAGGAGCGGTGGACCGACCTGCGCGGCGCCATCACCTGCGAGGTCATCACCGCCGACGACGTGCACGCGGTGACGGCCAAGCTGGGCCCGGACCCGTTGCGCCGCAACCCCGACCCGGACCGGGCCTGGGCGCGGATCGGCCGCTCGCGGGCCCCGGTCGCCGGGCTGCTCATGGACCAGGCCGTGGTCGCCGGGATCGGCAACGTCTACCGCGCGGAGCTGCTCTTCCGCCACCACGTCGACCCCTACCTGCCGGGCAGGGAGCTGGGGCGCTCGCGCTGGGAGCAGATGTGGGACGACCTCGTCGAGCTCATGCGCGTCGGGGTGCGCAAGGGCCGCATCGTCACCGTGCGCCCGGGCGACGACCACGGCGACACCCCCGGCGACCTGCCCCGGGGCCGGCGCGGTGGGCCCCGCAGCTACGTCTACCGCCGGGCCGGCCTGCCCTGCCGGCTGTGCGGGACGACGGTGCTCCGCGCCGACCTGGGTGGGCGGAACCTGTTCTGGTGCCCCACCTGCCAGGCCTCCTGAGCACACCGCACCCCGCCGGCCCCACCGGACGCGACGATCCCCCCGGACCGTGGTGCGGTGGTCCGGGGGGATCGGGGAGCGGGCGTGGCTAGCCGACCTTGACGTCGTAGCGGTCGGCCATCATGAGCTTGTCCCACACGGCGACGAAGTCGCGCACGAAGCGCTCCTGGCCGTCGCCGCCCGCGTAGACCTCGGCCACCGCGCGCAGCTGCTGGTTCGACCCGAAGAGCAGGTCGTTGCGCGTGGCGTCGTAGACCTTGGCGCCCGTGGCACGGTCGTTGACCGCGAACGCCGAGCCCTCGTCGTCGAGCTTGGCCCACTCGTAGTCCATGCTCGTCACCACGTCGAAGAAGTCGGTGGAGAGAACGCCGACGCGGTCGGTGAAGACCCCCGTCGCGGACCCGTCGTGGTTGCAGCCCAGCGCCCGCAGGCCGCCGGTCAGCGCCACCCACTGCGGGGCGGACAGGCCCAGCTGCGCGGCCTTGTCGAGGAACATCTCCTCCGGCGCCACGCGGGAGATAGTGGAGAACTCCGGCAGCACGAAGTTGCGGAACCCGTCGACGACCGGCGCCAGCCACTCGAACTGGGTGACGTCGGTCTGCTCGTCGGTCGCGTCGACCCGGCCCGAGGTGAACGGCACCGTGACCTCGACGCCGGCCGCCCGGGCGGCCTGCTCCACGGCCACGCAGCCGCCGAGCACGATGAGGTCGGCCAGGCTGACCTGCACGGCGCTCGCGGCCTGCACCTGCTTCAGCGCCGCGATGACGTCGCCGGTGCGGACGTTGACCTTCCAGTCCTTCTGCGGGGCCAGCGCCAGCCGGGCCCCGTTGGCGCCGCCGCGCTTGTCGGTGTCGCGGTAGGTCACCGCCGCGGAGAACGCGGTGTAGGCCAGGTCCGAGACCGACACCCCGGAGCCGAGGATCGCCTGCTTGAGGGTGTCGACGTCGGCGTCGGCGAGCTGGGCACCGTGGTAGGTGGGCAGCGGGTCCTGCCAGATGAAGTCCTCGGCCGGGACCTCGGGGCCGAGGTAGCGCGACTTCGGGCCCATGTCGCGGTGCGTCAGCTTGTACCAGGCCTTGGAGAACTCCTGGGTGAAGTAGTCGAAGTCGTCGCGGAACTTCAGGCAGATCTCGCGGTAGACCGGGTCGACCTTGAGCGCGATGTCGCTGGTCATCATCATGAGCTCGTTCATCTGGCCCTCGACGTGCGCGTCGGGGGTCTTCGGCGCGTCGGGGTCGACCGGCTTCCACTGGGTGGCCCCGGTGATCGAGTTCTCGATCTTCTCCCACTCGTAGGCGAAGAGGTTCGTCAGGTAGTCGTTGTCCCACTGGGTGGGGTTCGGCGTCCAGGAGCCCTCGATGCCGTTGGTCATCGTGTACTCGGCGAAGCCGGGGCCCTCGGGGTTGGCCCAGCCCAGACCCATCGCCTCGGTAGGGGCGATCTCCGGCGGCGGGCCGATCTTGTCGGCGGCGACCTTGCCGTGGCTCTTGCCGAAGGCGTGGCCGCCCGCGATCAGCGCCACGGTCTCCACGTCGTTCATGGCCATCCGGCCGAAGGTGATGCGGATGTCGACGGCGGAGTCGCGGGGGTTGCCGTTCTCGTTGGGGCCCTCGGGGTTGACGTAGATCAGCGCCTGGTGCGAGGCGGCCAGCGGCTGCTGCAGCTCGTAGTTGCTGTCCCCGGGCTCACCGGTCCAGCGGTCGCTGCGCATGACCATCGCGTCGAACGACTCGGGGTTGCTGTTCTCGATCCACTCCGCACCCCAGTAGGTGGCGTCGTCGGCCTCCCAGGAGTCGCGGCGGCCGCCGCCGAAGCCGGTGGTGGGGAAGCCCATGATCTCCAGCGCGCAGTTGCCGGTGAGGATCATCAGGTCGGCCCAGGACAGCGAGGTGCCGTACTTCTTCTTGATCGGCCACAGCAGGCGGCGCGACTTGTCGGTGTTGCCGTTGTCCCACCAGGAGTTGATGGGGGCGAAGCGCTGCAGCGCCTGCCCCGCGCCACCGCGGCCGTCGGCGATGCGGTAGGTGCCCGCCGCGTGCCACGCCATGCGGATCATCTGCGGGGCGTAGTTGCCGTAGTCGCTGGGCCACCAAGAGACCGAGGTGGTCAGGAAGGTCTTGATCTCGCCCTTGAGCTCGTCGAGGTCCAGGGCGTTGAACGCCGCGGTGTAGTCGAGGTCGCTTAGCGGGTTGGCCGCCGGGCCGTCGCGGTGCAGCTGCTCGACGCGCAGCCGGTCGGGGTACCAGTCGGAGAGGGTGGGCTTGGAGGTGTAGGCGCCGCCGATGGTGTCGCCACCGAAGGGGCACTTGCCCTCCATGACATCGGAGTACTCGGCGTAGTCGGTCATGACGAGTGGGCCTTCCAGTTCGAGGATGGTGCGTGGGACCCCTGGCGCCGCAGCGCAGCCGGTGTCCCCCGGGGCCAGTCTGGCGCGTCGGCGGCCCGCGCGCCGGATTGCCGGGGTGGTCTCCCGCGGCGACCCCCTGCGGGCACCCCCGGGACCCGGACGGCGCCCGCCGGGCCGGGGTGTCGGCGGACCCGCGGCGGGGCCCGCTCGGGCGGAGATCACCTGATCGGGCTAGTTCGATCACCGCCGAACCGCACGCGGCCGCCGGTACTTTTCGAGTGCCTGCAGGCGGCGCGTCCTGCGACCCGCTACCGCTCCCGAGGAGTGCCCCGTGCCCGACCTGAGGACGTCGACCACCCCGCACATCGTGACCGGCCTGCTCGCCGACGTCGGGCCTGCCGTCATCACCTACTACGCCCTGCGCGACGGCATCGGCACCAGCAGCCTCACGGCCAACCTGTGGGCGGCGCTGGTCGCATCCGTGCAGACGGTGGTGTCCGCGGTGCGCGGCGGCCGGCTGAACGCGTTCTCCGCGCTCATGCTCGTCGTGTTCGCCGGGGGCGTGATCGCGACCCTGACCACGGGCGACGTCCGGCTGGCCATCGCGAAGGACGCGCTCATCACCTCGGGCGTCGGACTGCTGTTCCTCGTCAGCCAGGCGGTGGGCCGCCCGCTCACCCTGGACGCGTCCAAGAAGTGGTCGGGCGACGGCGCGGCCGAGCTGCAGCGTGCCTACGACACCGACCCGGAGGTCCGGCACGGCTACAAGGTCGCCACGCTGGTGTGGGGACTGGCGCTGCTGGGGGAGGGCCTGCTGCACGTGGTCCTGACGTACACGCTCCCCGTGGACGTGATGGTGGGGCTGGGCAACGTGATGTGGATCGCCACCGTCGTGCTGCTCGTCCTGTGGATGAACTGGTCGCAGAAGCGCGACGAGAAGGCGTCGGCCGCGCGCGCGGCGTCGACCGCACCGACCACCGCACCGACCACCGCCCCGGCACCCGGGGTGGCCGGTGGCGCGGGCGAGCCCGCGACGACCTGAGGCGGGCCCGCGCTCCCGTCCGGCGGCGACGTCCAGCGGGTCCTACGGTCGGGGGGTCGCCTGAAGCAGGTCGGGTGCCCACCGAGCTCCACCCACCCGATCGAGGAGAACCCCATGGCTGACACCCGACTCGCCGGCATCGCCGCCGGTCTGCTCGCCGGCGCTGCCGGCGCCACCGCCCACGACGCGGTGACCTACCTGTACCAGGCCGTCACCGGCGGCACCTCGCCATCCTCGCCGCGGTCCAACACCCCCGCCGCCACCGCCGAGGGCGCCCAGGGCGGCAGCCCCTCGGCCCCCGACGCGAAGTCGGCCGCCGCGGGCCCGCTCGGCGGCGTGCTCGTCTCGCTCGCCGTCGGTGCGGCCGCCGGTGCCCTGCGCGGGGAGACGGCCACCCCGCCGCAGCCCCTGGCCATGGCCGCGGTCGGTGGCGCCGCCTGGGGGAGCACCCTCGGCGCCGCGTCCGTGACCGGGGCGGCGCGCTCGACCTCCGCGGCGTCGACGGCCGTCGAGGCCGTGAGCCACCTGGCCTACGGCGTCGTCACCGTGCTGACGCTGCACTGGCTGCTCGACCCGCACACCCCGCTCGTGCGCCGCGCCTGAGCGGTCGCCGTACCGCCCGACCCGACCCGCGGGGCTCCCCGAGCCGCGCGGGTCGGAACGTCGGGGGGGGAGGGGAGCGGATGACGGGAATCGAACCCGCGTCATCAGTTTGGAAGACTGAGGCTCTACCATTGAGCTACATCCGCGTGCCGTGGCGCCTCGGGATCGCCGCCGGCGCCACGTGCGGTTCGAGACTGTACCCACCGCCCCCGTAGGATCGTCCGCGCAGGTCGTCACGGGGTGTGGCGCAGCTTGGTAGCGCACTCGCTTTGGGAGCGAGGGGCCGTGGGTTCGAATCCCGCCACCCCGACTCGCGACCCGGGCAGCCACCACCGCACCCGGGTCCGTCCCTGCCCGCGCACGCCCGAGCACGCCTGACCGAGCACGACCATCCCGACGCTGAGGAGCACCGAACGTGAAGAGCACCGTCGAGCAGCTGAGCCCGACCCGGGTCCGGATCAACGTCGAGGTGCCCTTCGACGAGCTGAAGCCGGACTTCGACCGCGCCTACAAGGCCCTGGCCCAGCAGGTGCGGCTGCCCGGCTTCCGCCCCGGCAAGGCTCCCGCCCGCCTCCTGGAGGCGCGCGTCGGCCGCGGCGCCGTGCTCGAGCAGGTCGTCAACGACGCGATCCCGGCGCGCTACTCCGAGGCCGTCACCTCCGCCGAGGTCAAGGTCATCGGCCAGCCGGAGATCGAGGTCACCCGCATCGACGACGGCGAGCAGCTCGCCTTCACCGCCGAGGTCGACGTGCGCCCCGAGATCACCATCCCCGCGATCGGCGACATCGCCGTCACCGTCGACCCGCTCGAGGTCGACGAGGCCGCGGTCCTCGAGCAGCTCGACGCGCTGCGCGCCCGCTTCGGCACCTTGACCGGGGTCGACCGGCCTGTCGCCGACGGCGACTTCGTCACCCTCGACCTGTCCGCCACCGTCGGCGGCGAGGACGTCCCGGACGCCCGCACCACCGGCATGTCCTACGAGGTCGGCTCCGGCCAGCTCATCGAGGGCATTGACGAGGCGCTGGTCGGCATGTCCTCAGGCGACACCGGGGAGTTCACCACCGCGCTGCTCGCCGGCGAGCACGCCGGGCAGGACGCCGTCGTCACCGTCGGCCTCGGCTCGGTCAAGATCCGCGAGCTGCCCGACGCCGACGACGAGTTCGCCCAGCTGGCCAGCGAGTTCGACACCCTCGACGAGCTCGTCGCCGACCTGCGCGAGCGCGTCGGCCGGGTCAAGCAGGTCGAGCAGGCCACCCAGGCCCGCGACAAGGTGCTCGACGCGCTGCTCGAGATGACCGACGTCCCGGTGCCCGACGCCGTGGTGCAGGCCGAGGTCGACTCCCGGCTGCACGACGCGGTGCACCCGTTCGACCACGACGAGGCCGCCTTCGAGGCCTCCCTCGTCGCGCAGGACACCACCCGGGAGGCCTTCGACACCGAGACCCGCGCCGAGGCCGAGCGCTCCGTCAAGACCCAGCTCCTGCTCGACGCGATCGCCGAGGAGGAGGGCACGTCGGTCGACAACGACGAGCTCATGGAGCGGATCATGTTCCAGGCGCAGCGCTACGGCGTCAGCCCGGAGGAGTTCATCCAGCAGGCGCAGCAGGCGAACCAGCTGCCCGCGATCTTCGCCGACGTCCGCCGCGGGAAGGCCCTCGCCGGGGTCGTCGGCCGGGCAACCGTCACCGACACCACCGGGGCGCCCGTCGACCTCGACGAGCTGCTGGGCCGCACGCCCGCCGCCGACGCGGACGCCGACGGGGCCGACGGTTCCGACGACGTCCAGGTCAACGCGGACGGCAGCATCGAGGGCGAGGTCACGGAGACCAGCACCGAGACCAGCACCGAGGCCGGCGCGGGGACCGACACCGCCGAGGCGACCGAGGACGGGGACGCCCCCTCCCAGTCCTGACCAGCAGTCCTGACGCCCACAGCGAACACCGGCCGTACCGGGATTCCCGGTCGGCCGGTGTTCGTTAGGGTCGGGTACAGGCTCGAACGCAGCGTCACCGGCCCCACCCAGCGGCTCGGTGACCCGCGCCCAGGACTGCCCCACACCCCGCACGACCGCACCGGAAGGTAGGCCCCTCGTGACGCCGCAGAACCCCGCCATGCGCGCCGGAACCGCTGGTCTCAACCTCAGCGACTCCGTCTTCGAGCGCCTGCTGCAGGAGCGCATCATCTTCCTGGGCACCCAGGTGGACGACGACATCGCCAACAAGCTCTGCGCCCAGATCCTCCTGCTCTCCGCGGAGGACCCCACGCGCGACATCTCGCTCTACATCAACTCCCCGGGCGGCTCGGTCACCGCGGGCATGGCCATCTTCGACACCATGCAGTTCGCCGAGTGCGACGTGGCGACCTACGGCATGGGCCTGGCCGCCTCGATGGGGCAGTTCCTGCTCTCCGCCGGCGCCAAGGGCAAGCGCTACGCCCTGCCCCACGCGCGGATCATGATGCACCAGCCGTCGGCCGGCATCGGCGGCACCGCGAGCGACATCGCGATCATGGCCGAGCAGTTCAAGCACACCAAGCGCGAGATGGCCGAGCTCATCGCCGAGCACACCGGTCAGACGATCGAGCAGATCACCGCCGACTCCGACCGGGACCGCTGGTTCACCGCGGCCGAGGCCAAGGACTACGGCTTCGTCGACCACGTCATCTCCCGCGCGGCCCAGTCCGGCGGCGTCGCCTCCAGCTGACGCGCCCCCGCGGCCCGCTCGTCCTCACCCCCCAGGAGACCCCATGAGCCCCATCCAGCCCGGCGCGGGCGATCCCGCGCTGTCGCTCCCCAGCTCCCGCTACGTCCTGCCGTCCTTCGTCGAGCGCACCAGCTACGGGATGAAGGAGTCGAACCCGTACAACAAGCTCTTCGAGGAGCGCATCATCTTCCTCGGCGTGCAGGTCGACGACGCCTCCGCCAACGACGTCATGGCCCAGCTGCTCGTGCTGGAGTCCGACGACCCGGACCGCGACATCACGATGTACATCAACTCGCCCGGTGGCTCCTTCACCTCGCTGATGGCCATCTACGACACGATGCAGTACGTCCGTGCCGACATCCGGACCGTGTGCCTCGGCCAGGCCGCCTCCGCGGCGGCCGTGCTGCTCGCCGCGGGCACCCCCGGCAAGCGGATGGCGCTGCCCAACGCCCGCGTGCTCATCCACCAGCCCGCCTCGGGCGGCATCCAGGGCCAGGTCTCCGACCTGGAAATCCAGGCCGCGGAGATCCAGCGGATGCGGCGCCTGCTGGAGACCACGATGGCCCGCCACACCGGTCGCGACGCCGACCAGGTCCGCGAGGACATCGAGCGCGACAAGATCCTGACGGCCGAGGAGGCCAGGACCTACGGGATCATCGACGACGTGCTGCCCTACCGGAAGCTCTCGGCCCAGGCGTAGCGGGCCGTCGGGCCCGGCCCAGGCCTGACACGCCGCGCACCCGGGCGTCCCCCGCGGGCGTCCGGGTGGCGGGCAGGGTGTCGACCGACACGCGGTGGGTCGGCCCCACCGACCGGCTGGTGCCGTGCCCGAGGACCCCCGGTCGTCGGGCACGGCGGGTACGGTCGGGACTCGACCCGACCAGCGACGACGGCCCGGTGCCCCACCGACCGGACCACGACGGAAGCAGGGACAGCAGGCATGGCGCGCATTGGTGACGGTGGCGATCTGCTCAAGTGCTCGTTCTGCGGCAAGAGCCAGAAGCAGGTCAAGAAGCTCATCGCGGGCCCGGGCGTCTACATCTGCGACGAGTGCATCGACCTCTGCAACGAGATCATCGAGGAGGAGCTCGCCGAGGCGGGCGAGGTCAAGCTCGACGAGCTGCCCAAGCCGGCCGAGATCCGGGCCTTTCTCGAGAACTACGTCATCGGCCAGGACACGGCCAAGCGCACCCTCGCCGTGGCGGTCTACAACCACTACAAGCGGGTCCAGGCCGGCGAGAAGGCCCGCGACCCCCGCGACGAGGCCGTCGAGCTGGCCAAGTCGAACATCCTCATGCTCGGCCCCACCGGCTGCGGCAAGACCTACCTCGCCCAGACGCTGGCCAAGATGCTCAACGTCCCCTTCGCGATCGCCGACGCGACCGCGCTGACCGAGGCCGGCTACGTCGGCGAGGACGTCGAGAACATCCTGCTCAAGCTGATCCAGGCCGCGGACTACGACGTCAAGCGGGCCGAGACCGGCATCATCTACATCGACGAGGTCGACAAGATCGCCCGCAAGTCGGAGAACCCGTCGATCACCCGGGACGTGTCCGGCGAGGGCGTGCAGCAGGCGCTGCTGAAGATCCTCGAGGGCACGCAGGCCAGCGTCCCCCCGCAGGGCGGCCGCAAGCACCCGCACCAGGAGTTCATCCAGATCGACACCACCAACGTGCTGTTCATCGTGGCCGGTGCGTTCGCGGGGCTGGAGCGGATCGTCTCCGACCGCGTCGGCAAGCGCGGCCTCGGCTTCGGGGCCGAGGTGCGCTCCAAGGCCGAGGTGGACACGGTGGACCGCTTCGCCGACGTCATGCCCGAGGACCTCATCAAGTTCGGGCTCATCCCGGAGTTCATCGGCCGGCTGCCCGTCGTCGCCAGCGTGACCAACCTGGACAAGGACTCGCTGGTCACCATCCTCTCCGAGCCCAAGAACGCGCTGGTCAAGCAGTACCGACGGCTGTTCGACCTCGACGGGGTGGAGCTCGAGTTCACCCCCGAGGCGCTCGGCGCCATCGCCGACCAGGCCATCCTGCGCGGCACCGGCGCCCGCGGGCTGCGCGCCATCATGGAGGAGGTCCTGCTCCCCGTGATGTACGACATCCCCTCGCGCGACGACGTCGAGAAGGTCGTCGTCACCGAGGACACGGTGCGCGACAACGTGCTCCCCACGATCGTGCCGCGCACGCCGCCGCGCGAGGAGCGCCAGACCAAGTCGGCCTGAGCCTGCGGCCGGTGCCGCTCAGCTGCGGGCGAGCACCCGGTCGGGGTGGGTGTAGACGTTCATCGTCTCCCCGCGCAGGAACCCCACGACCGTGAGGCCCTGCTCGTCGGCCAGGGCCACGGCCAGCGACGACGGCGCCGACACCGCCGCCAGCAGGGGCACCCCGGCCATGGCCGCCTTCTGCACCAGCTCGAACGACGCCCGGCCGCTGACCATGAGCACCGTGCTGGCGAGCGGGACCCGCCCCTCGCGCACCGCCCACCCGACGACCTTGTCGACGGCGTTGTGGCGGCCGACGTCCTCGCGGAGCACGAGCAGCTCGCCGGCGGGGGTGAACAGCCCGGCCGCGTGCAGCCCCCCGGTGGAGTCGAACACCTTCTGCGCCGCGCGCAACGTGTCTGGCAGGGACGACAGCACCGCCGGGGTGACGGTGGTGTCGTCACCCGCGGGGGAGTGGCGGGTCTTGAGCTTGACCGCCTCCAGCGAGCCCTTGCCGCACACCCCGCACGACGAGGTCGTGTAGAAGTTGCGCTCGACGCCCAGCTCGGGCGGGGCGACCCCGGCGGCCAGGTCGGTGTCGAGGACGTTGTAGGTGTTGCGGCCCTCGTCGTCGACCCCGTCGCAGTAGCGCACCACCGCGACGTCGTCGCTTGAGCCGATCACGCCCTCGGTGAGCAGGAAGCCGTGCACCAGGTCCACGTCGTGGCCGGGCGTCCGCATGGTGACGGCGATCGAGCGGCCGGCCACCCGCAGCTCCATCGGCTCCTCGACGGCGAGCGTGTCGGGCCGGCGCACCTCGCCCTCGGCGGTGATGCGGCGGACGGGGTGTCGAGCGGTCACACGTCCCACGGTCGGCTCCTTCGCTGGTGTCCCACCAGTCTCCCACCGCCCGCGCACCGCCCCCACGCCGACGGGGGAGGGACCGCGTGGTCCCTCCCCCGTGCGGAGGTCGCTCCGGGTCAGGACCGGGAGCGGGCCTTCCCCGTCGCCCGTGCCCCGTTCCCGCCGTTGGACGCGGCGTCGGTGGTCGCGGCCGTCGCCGGGGCGTCCTTGAGGTAGAGGAACCAGTAGGCGCCGGCGACGAACAGCGCGGCCCCCAGGCCGTTGCCGAGGAACGCGAAGACCAGGTTGTTCAGCGTGTGGGTGAACGTCACCCCCGGGACGTGCTGGAACATGGCCAGCGGCAGGAAGAACATGTTGGCCACGACGTGGTCGAAGCCCAGCGCCACGAACGCGGTGATGGGGAAGACGATGCCCAGGATCTTGCCGCCCACCGTCTTCGCGGCGAGGCCCAGCCACACCCCGAGGCAGACCAGCCAGTTGCAGCCGACCGCGCGCAGGAAGATCTGGTAGTCGCTCTCGGTGACGGCCTTGCCGACGGTGATCGTGGCCAGGCGCGCGTAGTTCGACGCCCCCGTGGAGCCGGCCGCGGACGACGCGGTCCCGATCACCCCGGTGCCGGAGGCCAGGAAGTAGGCCACGATGAGCGACCCGATGAGGTTGCCGATGATGAGCAGGCCGAAGTTCACGGCGATCTTGCCGGGTCCGACCTTGCCGCGCAGGGCCGCCATGGGCAGCAGCATCATGTTCCCGGTGAGCAGCTCGGCGCCGCCCACGACGACCAGCACCAGGCCGA
Organism: Rhodococcus aerolatus; assembly: GCF_054783215.1. Taxonomy (NCBI): domain Bacteria; kingdom Bacillati; phylum Actinomycetota; class Actinomycetes; order Mycobacteriales; family Nocardiaceae; genus Rhodococcus; species Rhodococcus aerolatus. The sequence continues at coordinate 162,214 of NZ_BAAGQZ010000029.1, forward strand.
GGCTGAAGGTCAGCCCGGTGACCAGGGTGACGATCCCGCCCCAGTCCTCGGACTTGAGCCCGGCGGAGGCGACGATGGCCAGCAGGCCGCCGAAGGCGATGTAGGCGCCGGCGAGGATCCCGCCGACGACGGCCTTCGCCGGGCTGAGGTGGGCCTTCGCCGTGCCGGAGGTGACCGCGAGCTCCGCGGTCTCCTGGGGGGTGTTGTAGGACATGCGTGTGCCTCTCGTCCCTCGGTGACGGGTGTCGCAGAGCACCGTAGGACCCTGCGCGCCCACGGGCCGCGCGAGACGGTCACATCCCGGTCACGACGGACCGCACCCGCCCGGGGTCCGGGCGCCTCAGGCGTCGACCGTCTCCGGGTGGCCCGCGGCGCGCAGCGCCGCCCGCAGCCGCTCGGCCGCGTCGTCGAGGGCGGCGGGGTCGGGGTCGGCCTCGGCGTTGCTGATCTCGAGCTGGCGCACGCTGGTGAACGGGATGAGGTGCACGTGGGTGTGCGGCACCTCCTCGCCCGCCACCAGCACGCCGACCTTGCTCGGGGAGAACGCGTCCTGCTGGGCCCGGCCGACGTGCTGCGCCACCACCCACAGGTGCGCGGCCAGGTCCGCGGGCAGGTCGATCCAGTGGTCGACCTCCTCGCGCGGGACCACCAGCGCGTGCCCCGGGGCGAGCGGGTTGATGGTCAGGAAGACCACGCAGCGCTCGTCGCGCCAGACGAACCTCCCGGGGATCTCGCCGGAGATGATGCGGGTGAACAAGGTCGCCATGGCCTGAGAACCTAACCGCCTACCCTCGGGGCGTGGTCGCGGCGGGAGTGGTGCTGGCGGGCGGCCGGTCGCGCCGGATGGGCTCGCCCAAGGCGGAGCTGCCCCACCGCGGGGCCCCGCTGCTGGCCCACGTCGTGGCCGAGCTGCGCGCGGTGTGCGACCCCGTCCTCGTGGTCACCGCGCCCGGTCGGACCGTGCCCGACACGGGGGTGACCGTGCTGCACGACGACGTCCTGGACCGGGGGCCGCTCGCCGGGGTGGCGCGCGGGCTCGCCGCGGCCGCCGCGGCCGGGCGCGACGTGGCGTGCGTGTGCGCGACGGACCTGCCGCTGCTGCACCACGCCCTGCTCACGACCCTGCTCGGCCTGCTGCGCCCGGACGACGACGCGGTGGTGCCGGTGGTGGACGGTCAGGCCCACCCCCTGCTCGCCGTCTACCGCACCCACCTCGCGGCCGCGGCCGCCGACCTGGCGGCGGACGCGGCCCCGGTACGGGCCCTGCTGCGCGGGGCGCGCACCCGCGAGGTGGGCCGGGCGCAGCTGCTGGCCGACCCCGCCCTGGCCGCCGCCGACCCCGCGCTGGGCTCGGTCCGGGGGGCCAACACCCCGGCCGAGTGGGCGGCGCTGACCGCCCCGGGGCGGACGGGGCACCGCGCGCCCGACGAATAGGATCGGGGGTGTGACCACCGCACCGCCGCCCCGCCCCCCGCTGCCCGGCTCGTGGGACCCGGCCGCCGTGGAGGGCACCCTCTACCAGCGCTGGGTGGACGCCGGGTACTTCACCGCGGACCCGGCCAGCGGCAAGCCCGCGTACTCGATCGTGCTGCCCCCGCCCAACGTCACCGGCAGCCTGCACATGGGCCACGCGCTCGACCACACGCTCATGGACGTGCTGACCCGCCGCAAGCGCATGCAGGGCTACGAGGTGCTGTGGCTGCCGGGCACCGACCACGCCGGGATCGCCACCCAGACCGTGGTGGAGAAGCAGGTCGCGGTGGACGGCAAGACCCGCCACGACTACGGCCGCGAGCTCTTCGTCGAGAAGGTGTGGGACTGGACCAAGGAGTCCGGGGACACAGTGCGCGGGCAGATGCGCCGCCTCGGCGACGGCGTCGACTGGTCCCGGGAGCGCTTCACCCTCGACGAGGGCCTCTCCCGTGCCGTGCAGACGATCTTCCGCCGGCTCTACGACGACGGGCTGGTCTACCGCGCCGAGCGGATGGTCAACTGGTCGCCCGCGCTGCGCAGTGCCATCAGTGACATCGAGGTCAGCTACTCCGACGTCGAGGGTGAGCTCGTCAGCCTGCGCTACGGCTCGCTGGACGACGCCGAGCCGCACGTCGTGGTGGCCACCACCCGGGTCGAGACCATGCTGGGCGACACCGCCATCGCCGTGCACCCCGACGACGAGCGCTACACCGCGCTCGTCGGCCACGTCTTCACCCACCCGTTCACCGGGCACGACGTGCCGGTGGTCGCCGACGACTACGTCGACCCGGAGTTCGGCACCGGCGCGGTCAAGATCACCCCGGCGCACGACCCGAACGACTTCGAGGTGGGCCGGCGCCACGGTCTGCCCATGCCCTCGATCCTCGACGAGGCGGGCACCGTCACCGGCACGGGCACGGCCTTCGACGGCCTCGACCGGTTCGCCGCCCGCGTCGCCGTCCGGGAGGCCCTGGCCGAGCAGGGCCGGGTGGTCGCCGAGAAGCGGCCGTACCTGCACAGCGTCGGGCACTCCGAGCGCACCGGCGAGCCCATCGAGCCGCGGCTGAGCCTGCAGTGGTTCGTCGCCGTGGAGACCCTCGCGAAGGCCGCGGGCGACGCGGTGCGCGACGGGCGCACCACCATCCACCCCGCGGGGCTCGAGCCGCGCTGGTTCGACTGGGTCGACCACATGCACGACTGGTGCATCTCCCGGCAGCTGTGGTGGGGCCACCGCATCCCGGTGTTCTACGGCCCCGACGGCGAGGTCGTCTGCGTCGGCCCCGACGACGAGCCGCCGACGGGGGAGGGCTGGACGCAGGACCCGGACGTCCTGGACACCTGGTTCTCCTCCGGGCTGTGGCCCTTCTCCACCCTCGGCTGGCCCGAGCGCACCGCCGAGCTGGAGCGCTTCTACCCGACGTCGGTGCTGGTCACCGGCTACGACATCCTGTTCTTCTGGGTGGCGCGGATGATGATGTTCGGCACCTACGCCCTCGGTGGGGACGAGGCCGGCGACGGGGCGGCCCCCGAGCAGGCCGTGCCGTTCACCGACGTGCTGCTGCACGGCCTGGTCCGCGACGCGCAGGGCCGCAAGATGAGCAAGAGCAAGGGCAACGGGATCGACCCGCTGGACTGGGTCGAGCGCTTCGGGGCCGACGCGCTGCGCTTCACCCTCGCGCGCGGCTCGAACCCGGGCTCCGACCTGGCCGTGGGCGAGGACGCCGCCCAGGCGTCGCGGAACTTCGCCACCAAGCTGTTCAACGCGACCAAGCTGGCGCTGCTGCTGGAGGCCTCGACCGACGGCCTGCCCGACCGCGCCGGGCTCACCGACGCCGACCGCTGGGTCCTCGACCGGCTCGACGCCGTGCTCGCCGAGGTCGACGCCGCGCTCGACCGCTACGAGGTCGGCCGGGCCAGCGAGGCGCTCTACCACTTCGCGTGGGACGAGCTCTGCGACTGGTACCTCGAGCTGGCCAAGGTGCAGACGGCGGACCCCGCGCAGGCGCCGGCCACCCGCGCGGTGCTGGGCCACGTGCTCGACGCGCTGCTCCGCGCCCTGCACCCGGTGATGCCCTTCGTCACCGAGACGCTGTGGACCGCGCTCACCGGCGGGGAGTCCGTCGTCGTCGCCGACTGGCCCGTCCGGCCCGGGGCGGCCGACGCCACGCCCGACGCCGACGCCGCCCGCCGCGTCGCCGACGTGCAGCGCCTCGTCACCGAGGTGCGCCGCTTCCGCGCCGACCAGGGCCTGCGGCCCGGCCAGCGGGTGGCCGCCCGCGTCGGCCAGGTCGACCGCGCCGACCTCGCCGGGATGCTCGACCACGTCGTCGCCCTGGCCCGGCTGACCCCGGCCGGGGAGGACTTCACCCCGACGGCCTCGGTCGAGGTCCGGCTGAGCCGGGCCACGGTCACCGTCGAGCTCGACACCTCCGGCACCGTCGACGTGGCCGCCGAGCGGGCCCGGCTGACCAAGGAGCTGGGCGCGGCGCGCAAGGAGCTCGACGGCACCACCGCCAAGCTGGGCAACGAGGCGTTCCTGGCCAAGGCGCCGGAGCCGGTGGTGGAGAAGATCCGCACCCGGCAGCGCACCGCCGCCGAGGAGATCGAGCGGCTCGACGCCCGGCTGGCCGCACTGCCCGAGCCGGCCGCCTCGTGAGCGACGTCGCCCCCGCGGGGCTCGCCGAGCTCGGCGCCGTCGAGGCCGAGCTGGACACGCGGTGGCCGGAGACGCAGATCGAGCCGTCGCTGGTGCGCATCACCGCGCTCATGGACGTGCTGGGCAACCCGCAGCGCAGCTACCCGGCCATCCACGTGGCCGGCACCAACGGCAAGACCTCGGTCAGCCGCATGGTCGACGCCCTGCTGACCCGGCTGCAGCTGCGCACCGGCCGGCTCACCAGCCCGCACCTGCAGCTGGTCACCGAGCGGATCTGCGTGGACGGTGCGCCCGTCGACCCGCTGCGGTACGTCGAGACCTACCAGGAGATCGCCCCGTTCCTGGCCATGGTCGACTCCCGCTCCGAGGCCGACGGCGGCCCGCGGCTGAGCAAGTTCGAGGTGCTCACCGGCATGGCCTACGCGCTGTTCGCCGACGCGCCCGTCGACGTCGCCGTGGTCGAGGTCGGCCTCGGCGGGCGGTGGGACGCCACCAACGTCATCGACGGGCAGGTGGCCGTCATCGCCCCGATCTCGCTGGACCACACCGAGTACCTGGGCACCGACCTCGCCGGGATCGCCGCCGAGAAGGCCGGCGTGATCAAGCCGGGCTCGGTGGTCGTCATCGCCGAGCAGGAGCCCGAGGTGATGGAGGTGCTGCTGCGCCGCGCCGTGGAGGTCGACGCGGCCGTCGCCCGGGAGGGCAGCGAGCTCGCCGTGCTCGGCCGCCAGGTCGCCGTGGGGGGCCAGCAGCTCCGGCTGCAGGGCCTCGGCGGGGTCTACGAGGACGTGTTCTTGCCGATGCACGGCGAGCACCAGGCGCACAACGCCGTGCTCGCCCTGGCCGCGGTCGAGGCGTTCTTCGGGGCGGGCGCGGACCGCAGGCTCGACGCGGACGCCGTGCGCGAGGCCTTCGCCGGGGTGGCGAGCCCCGGCCGGCTCGAGCGGGTGCGCAGCGCGCCGACGGTGTTCCTCGACGCCGCCCACAACCCGGCCGGCGCCCGCGCTCTGGCCGCCGCGCTGCGCGAGGAGTTCGACTTCCGCAAGCTGGTGGGCGTGGTCGCGGTCATGCGGGACAAGGACGTCGCCGGGGTCCTCGAGGCGCTGGAGCCGGTGCTCGACGAGGTCGTCGTGACGCGGTCGGGCTCGCCGCGCGCGATGGACGTCGAGGAGCTCGCCAACTTGGCCGTGGCCCGGTTTGGCGACGAGCGGGTGGTGGTCGCCGACTCGCTCGCCGACGCCCTGGAGACCGCCGTGGGCATGGCCGAGGAGGTGGGCGACCCCGGGGAGTCGGTCTCCGGTGCCGGTGTCGTCGTCACCGGCTCGGTCGTCACCGTCGGCGAGGCGCGCACCATGCTGGGCGGGGTGCCCGGGTGAGCACCCCCGCACGGCCCGAGCCGCTGGCCAGCCCGCCCGACCCGTGGAAGGGCCTGCGCGGCGTCATGGCGGGCACCCTGGTGCTCGAGGTCATCATCGTGCTGCTCGCGCTGCCGGTCATCAGCACCGTGGGGGGTGGGATCTCGCTGGTCGCGGGGCTCTACGTCGGGCTGCTGACGCTGCTGCTCGTGCTCGGGGCCGGCCTGCAGCGCCGGCCGTGGGCGCTGACCTACAACCTCGCGGTGCAGGTGCTGTTCGTCGCCGGGCTGCTGGTCAACGTGCCGCTGGGCATCGCGGGGATCGTCTTCGCCTTCCTGTGGGCGCTCATCCTGGTGTTCCGCCGCGACGTGGCCCGCCGGCTCGAGGCGGGCACGCTGCGCAGCCAGTACCCGCCGTCCTGACCCGTCCCCGGGTTCCTGGTCGCGGCCCGTCCGTTGTGTCGTGCAGCGTTGCGGGGGGCAGCGGTCTAGCGTCTCGTGCCACCACCGGGCCACGAGGCAGGGAGCCACCATGGGGGCGTTCCGCACCAAGACCGTCGAGCAGTCCATCGAGGACACCGAGGAGCCCGGCCACCAGCTGAACAAGACGCTCGGCTGGGTCCAGCTGACCGTCTTCGGGGTCGGCGTCGTCATCGGCACCGGCATCTTCGTCCTCACCGGGGAGGCCGCGGGGGTGCAGGCGGGGCCGGCCGTCGCGCTGTCCTTCGTCTTCGCCGGGTTCGGCTGCGCGCTCGCGGCGCTCTGCTACGCGGAGTTCGCCTCGACCGTGCCCGTGGCCGGGTCGGCCTACACGTTCTCCTACGCCAGCCTGGGCGAGCTCGTGGCCTGGATCATCGGCTGGGACCTCATCCTCGAGCTCGCGCTGGGGGCCAGCACCGTCGCCGTCGGGTGGTCGACGTACTTCACCGACGTCCTCGGCCAGGCCGGGATCACGCTGCCGGCCGCGATCACCGGGGACGGGCACAACGTCGTCGCCGCCGCCATCGTGCTCGTGCTCACCGCCGTGATCAGCCAGGGCATCAAGGTCTCCGCCCAGGTCAACCTGGTCGCCGTCATCGTCAAGGTCGCCATCGTGCTGCTGGTCATCGTGGCCGGCGCGTTCTACGTCAAGGCATCGAACTACTCGCCGTTCATCCCGCCCGCCGGCTCACCCGCCGCGGCCGGGGCCGAGAGCACCCCGTCGCTGCTGCAGGACCTCGGCTTCGCGCCCGGGGCGTTCGGCGTCACGGGCATCTTCACCGGTGCGGCGCTGGTGTTCTTCGCCTTCATCGGCTTCGACATCGTCGCCACCTCCGCGGAGGAGACCCGCAACCCGCAGCGGGACATGCCCCGGGGCATCTTCGGCTCGCTCGCCATCTGCACCTTGCTCTACGTGCTGGTCAGCATCGTCATCACCGGGATGGTCAAGTACACCGACATCAGCGTCGACGCCCCGCTGGCGGAGGCGTTCCGGTCGGTCGGTCAGCCCGTCATCGCCACGCTCGTCTCGGTGGGGGCGCTGGTCGGGCTGACCACCGTGATGATGGTGCTCATGCTCGGCCAGAGCCGGGTGTTCTTCGCCATGAGCCGCGACCGGCTGCTGCCGCCGGTGTTCTCGACCGTGTCCGAGCGCACCGGGGCGCCCGTGCGCACCACGGTGGTGACCGGGGTCGTCGTCGCGCTCATCTCGTTCCTCGTCCCGCTCTCCGAGCTGGCCAACCTCGTCAACATCGGCACCCTGTTCGCGTTCGTGCTGGTCGCCATCGGGGTGATCGTGCTGCGCCGCACCCGGCCCGAGCTGCCGCGGGCGTTCCGCTGCCCCGCCGTCCCCGCCCTGCCCATCCTGTCCGTGCTGGTCAGCGTGTACCTGATGCTCAACCTGGCCGGGGAGACGTGGCTCCGGTTCCTGGTCTGGATGGTGCTGGGCATCGCCATCTACTTCGCCTACGGCTACCACCGCAGCCGGCTCAAGGACCAGGTGGCGGGCGCGGCCACCGTGTCGCGGCGGTGACCGGGCGCGTCGAGGTCACCGACGTCCCCGAGCGGCGCCGCTACGAGGCGACGATCGGGGGCGAGCGGGTCGGCTTCGCGGCCTACGAGCCGCGCGGGACGCACCGGACGTTCACCCACACCGAGGTCGACCCGGCCTGGGAGGGCCACGGCGTCGGCGGCGCGCTGGCCCGGGCGGCGCTCGACGACGTCCGGGCCCGCTCGTTGACCCTGACCCCGCGGTGCCCGTTCATCGCCGCCTACCTCGAGCGCCACCCCGACGACCTCGACCTGGTGGCCGACCCCCCGACCTGAGCGGGGCGACCGATAGGCTGCCGCGCGTGACCCAGGCGACAGACACCCAGCGCACCCTCGTCCTCGTCAAGCCCGACGGGGTGGCCCGCAGCCTCACCGGGGAGATCCTCGCCCGCATCGAGCGCAAGGGCCTGCGGCTGGTCGCCCTCGAGCTGCGCACCGTCGAGCGCGAGGTGGCGCAGGAGCACTACGCCGAGCACGAGGGCAAGCCGTTCCTGGCCTCGCTGCTGGACTTCATCACCTCCGGCCCGCTCGTGGCCGCGGTGGTCGAGGGCCCGCGGGCCATCCCGGCATTCCGCCAGCTCGCCGGCGGCACCGACCCCGTCGAGAAGGCCGCGCCGGGCTCGATCCGCGGCGACCTCGGCCTGGAGACCCAGCGCAACCTGGTGCACGGCTCGGACTCCGAGGAGTCGGCCGCCCGCGAGATCGCGCTGTGGTTCCCCGGCCTGGGCTGAGCAGGCCTCAGGAGTCCTGGTTGTTGTAGCGGCGGACGGCGAGCGAGCCGAACACCGCGGCGATGACCACGGTCCACACCAGCGACAGCACGATCAGGCTGCTCGTGCTGCGGCCGGCGAAGAGTTGCTCGCGCAGCTCGGGCGGGATATCGCCGATCGTCAGCGACCGCACCGCGTTGATGACGATGCTCACCGGCTGGTTGTCCGCGAACGCCCGCAGCCACGACGGCAGCGTCGAGGTGGGGACGAAGGCGCTGCTGGCGAACGTCAGCGGGAAGATCACCGGGAACGTCGCCGCGTTGACCGTCTGCACGTTGCTGGCGTAGAGCCCGACGATGGCGATGATGAACGACACGGCCAGGGCGAAGGCGAGGAGCAGCAGCAGGCCCAGCAGCAGCCCCGGGTAGCTCGACGGCCGGTAGCCGACGGCGAAGCCGACCAGCACGAGCACCACCAGGCCGACCGCGTTGGTCAGGGTGTCGGCCACCACCCGGCCGGCGAGGACGGCGCTGCGGGCCATCGGCAGCGACTTCAGCCGGTCGATGAAGCCGCGGCCGCGGTCCTCGGCGAGGGCGAAGCCGGTATTGCCCGCGGAGAAGATCGCGGTCTGCACGGCGATGCCCGGGATGAGGTAGTTGACGTAGTCGATCGGGCCCAGCCCGCCGATGGCCCCGCCGAACACGTAGCGGAACAGCAGCGTGAACATGATCGGCGAGACCACCGTGAACACGACCTGGTCGGGCGCGCGGGAGAGCCGGCGCAGGTTGCGCCCGGCCATGGCGCCGGTGTCCCGCAGCGCCCAGCCCAGCCGGGAGTGGGTGGGCCGCTCGGGGCGGTCGTCCCCGGTGGCGGGGGCCAGGGCGGTGTCGGCGGTGCTCATGAGGCGTCCTCGGCGGTCTCGGCGGGGCTGGTGTCGCGTCCGGTCAGGGAGAGGAAGACGTCGTCCAGGCTGGGCTGGCGCATGGCCAGGCCGGTGGGCTCGAGGTCGGCGTCGTCGAGGCGGCGCACCACCTCGGTCATCGTCGCCACCCCGCCCGAGGCCGAGACCCGGACCGTGGTCCCGTGCCGCGACGGGGGCGAGGACGCCACCCCGTCCAGCGCGGTCGCGGCGCGGCCGGCCGCGTCCTCGTCGGCCAGCTCGACCTCCACGACCGTGCCGCCGAGGGTGTCCTTGAGCTCGGTGGACGTGCCCTCGGCGATGACGCGGCCGTGGTCGACGACGCAGATGCGGTCGGCGAGGCGGTCGGCCTCCTCCAGGTACTGCGTGGTCAGCAGCAGGGTGGTCCCGTCGGCGACGAGCTCCTCGATCACGCCCCACAGCTCGATGCGGCTGCGCGGGTCCAGCCCGGTGGTCGGCTCGTCGAGGAACAGCACCGGGGGCCGGGCGACGAGGGCCGCGGCCAGGTCGAGGCGGCGCCGCATGCCCCCGGAGTAGGTCTTCAGCGGCCGGTCCGCCGCGTCGGCCAGCTCGAAGCGCTCCAGCAGCACGTCCGCCCGGGAGCGGCCCTCGGACCGGGACAGGTGGTTCAGCCGGCCCACCAGCCGCAGGTTCTCCGCCCCGGTCAGGGCCTCGTCGACGGCGGCGTACTGCCCGGCGAGGCCGATCACCCGGCGCGCGCCCTCCGGGTCGGCCAGCACGTCGACCCCGGCGACCCGGGCGCGCCCGGACGTCGGCCTGAGCAGGGTGCTCAGCACGCGCACCGACGTGGTCTTGCCCGCCCCGTTCGGGCCGAGCAGGCCCAGCACGGTGCCCTCGGGGACGGTGAAGCTCACCCCGTCCAGGGCCCGCACGTCACCCTTGTAGACCTTGACCAGGTCCTCGGCCACCACCGACGCGTCGCTCACGAGGTGGAGGGTATCGAGCCGGTCCGACACTTCTCACGCCGGTTTTGCCCGGTGGTGCCCCGGGCCGCCCGGAGAGGTCAGCTGTTCTGCTCGATGTAGCTCTGCGGGTCCTTGTCGGAGTCGTCGACGCCCCGACCGCCCGGGTGCGCGGCGTAGAAGGCGATCCACTGCTGGGCCAGCTCGGCCCGCAGCTCCCGGGGGGCGTTCTTGCGGAAGTTCGGCAGGCCCTCGTCCTCCTCCTCCGCCAGGTGGTCGGAGTTCTCGGTGCGGGCGCGGCCCACGGCCTCGTACCACTCGTGGCTGCCCACCTCGTGCGTGCGGGAGTCGGCCACCGCGTCCCGGATGTCGTTGTGGTCGCCGATCGCGTCGTCGGTCTCGTCCTCGGAGGTCTCGTCGTCCCCCTTGCGCAGCAGCGCGGGGTAGAAGACCTCCTCCTCGGCCTGGGCGTGGGTCTCCAGGCGCTGGGCCAGCGGCTCCCACACCGCGGAGAGCTCGTCCGGGGTGGAGCAGTCGTCGAGGCGGGCGAACGCGCGGCGCAGCCACTCGTGGTCGTCCATGATCAGGGCGGTGATGTCGGCGGTGGCGATGTCAGGCAGCTGGTCGGTCATGCCGGCGAGCCTACGAAGATCGTCCCGGCCGTGCCGGGGGAGAGCGAGGTGGCCGTGCTGGCCCACACCGACCACGGGGGCGACGGCGTGCCCGTCGTGCTGCTGCACGCGTTCCCGCTCGACTCGCGGACCTGGGACGACGTCGTGGCCGAGCTGGGCGGCGCGGTCCGCGCGGTCTCCGTGGACCTGCCCGGGCTGGGCGGCTCCTCGGTGCCTGGGGAGCCGCCGTCGCTGGAGCACGCGGCCCACGGCGTCCTCGAGGTGCTCGACCACCTCGGCGTCGAGCGCGCCGTCGTGGTCGGCCTGTCCACCGGGGGCTACGTCGCCGCCGTTCTCGCCCGCGACCACCCGGGCCGCCTCGCCGGGCTGGGGCTGTGCTCGACGACGACGCGGGTGATGGCCCCCGACGTCCCCGCCGGCCGCCGCGACGTCGCCGACGAGGTCGAGCGCACCGGGTCCCTGGACCCGGTGTCGGACTCCGTGCAGGAGGGCCTGGGGGAGACGGCGCACGCGCACCGGCCCGACCTGGAGGACCGGGTGCGCACCGTGCTGACCTCGCAGGACCCGGCCGGGGTGGCGTGGGTGGCCCGGGCGGTGGCCGCGCGCAGCGACACCTCCGACGCGGTGCGCGGGGTGCCGGTGCCCGTGCTGCTGCTGTTCGGCGAGGAGGACACGGCCACCCCGCCGGCCCGCGCCCACGAGCTGGCCGCGCTGCGCCCCGACGCCGAGCTGGTGCTGCTGCCCGCGACCGGCCACCTCACGTGCCTGGAGCGGCCCGCCGAGGTCGCCGCCGCGCTCACCCGCCTGGCGGCGCGGTCGGCCTGACGCCTGCGGGGGTGTCTGCAAGTACCCCCCGGACGCCCCCAGCCGTCTGCAACCGCCACCACGTCCACGTTGTCCACAGCCCGCGCCCGAGGGCTTCCCGGACGGGGCGCGGCACGGCACCGTCGCGGACGTGGAGCAGTGGTGGACCGACCTCGCCGAGCACGACGGGCTCGTCCTGCGCGACCGCGTGCTCGGCAGCGGCGTCGACCCCGACCAGCTCGTGGTGGCGCTGCGCACCGGACGGCTCGTGCGGGTGCAGCGCGGCGTCTACGCCCAGCGGGGTGCGCCGCCCGCTGCCCTGGCCCTGGCGCGCGCCGCGGTGCTGTCGTGCGGCGTCGACCGCGCGGTGGCCAGCCACACCACCGCTGCGCGCGTGCACCGGCTCGCCGTCCCGGACCGGCCGCGGACCGAGCACGTGACGGTGCCCCGCGAGCTGCGCCGGACCCGCCGCCGCGACCTGGTCTTCCACGGCCGGCCGCTCGCCCTGGGCGACGTCGTCGCGCCCGGCGGCGTCCCGGTCACCGCCGTGGTGCGCACCCTGGTCGACCTCGCGGCGGCGCTGCCGCGCCTCGAGGCGGTGTGGTGCCTCGACGACGCCCTGCGGCGCGGGCTGGTCACCCGCACGGACCTGCAGGCCGCCGCGCGGGGTCGCGGGCTGCCCGGGGTGGGATCGCGGGTCGCGCGCGCCGACGGCCTGGCCGAGTCGATCCTCGAGACCGCGGCCCGGCTGGCTCTCGGTGACGCCGGGGTGCCGCTCCCCGTGCCGCAGCTGGTGGTCCGAGACGCCTCCGGTGCGGCCGTGGCCCGGCTGGACGGCGGCTACCCGGAGCTGCGGCTGGCCCTCGAGCTCGACGGCCGGTCGGTGCACTCCGCGCCCGCGGCCGTCTTCCGCGACCGTCGTCGGCAGAACGCGCTCGAGGCGCTGGGGTGGCGGGTGCTGCGCTTCACCTGGTGGGACGTCGTGCACGACACCGACGGGTTCGTGGCCGTGGTCCGCTCCGCCGTGGCGCGCGCAGCCGCCTGACCGGGGTCCTGGTGGTGGTTGCAGACGCCGTGGGCGCTCCCGGGGGTACTTGCAGACACCCCGGAACGGTGGCGGCGCGCGGGTGGGGGGTGGACGGGCGCGACTACCGTGTCCGGCATGTCCGCACCAGCACGCACGCCGGGACAGTCGCTGTTCGCCGAGCTCGAGCCGCTGCTGCCCCGGGTCACCAAGCCCGTCCAGTACGTCGGCGGCGAGCTCAACGCCACCCTCAAGGAGTGGGACGCGACGACGGTCCGCTGGGCGTTGATGTACCCCGACGCCTACGAGGTCGGCCTGCCCAACCAGGGCGTCATGATCCTCTACGAGCTGCTCAACGAGCAGCCCGACGTCCTGGCCGAGCGCACCTACGCGGTGTGGCCGGACCTCGAGGCGCTCATGCGCGAGGCGGGCGTCCCGCAGCTCACCGTGGACGCGCACCGCCCGGTGGTCGACTTCGACGTCCTCGGCGTCAGCTTCGCCACCGAGCTGGGCTACACCAACCTGCTGGCGGCGCTCGACCTCGCGGGCATCCCGATCCACGCCCGCGACCGCGACGAGCGGCACCCGATCGTCCTCGCCGGCGGTCACGCCGCGTTCAACCCCGAGCCCATCGCCGACTTCCTCGACGCGGCCGTCCTCGGCGACGGCGAGGAGGCCGTCCTCGAGGTCACCGACGTCATCCGCGCGCACAAGGCGGAGGGCTCCCCGGGCGGGCGCGACGAGCTGCTGCTGCGCCTCGCGGAGTCCGGCGGGGTGTACGTGCCCAAGTTCTACGACGTCGACTACCTCGACGACGGCCGCATCCAGCGCGTGGTGCCGACCGACCCGCGGGTGCCGTTCCGGGTGTTCAAGCGCACCACGATGGACCTCGACGCCTGGCCGTACCCGAAGAAGCCGCTGGTGCCGCTGGCGGAGACGGTCCACGAGCGGGCCAGCGTCGAGATCTTCCGCGGCTGCACCCGCGGCTGCCGCTTCTGCCAGGCCGGGATGATCACCCGCCCGGTGCGGGAGCGCAGCATCGAGGGCATCGGCGCGATCGTGCAGAGCGGGCTGGAGAGCACCGGCTACCAGGAGGTGGGCCTGCTCAGCCTGTCCAGCGCCGACCACTCCGAGATCGCGGAGGTCACCAAGGGCCTCGCCGACCGCTACGAGGGCACCGGCACCGGGCTGAGCCTGCCCAGCACCCGGGTCGACGCGTTCAACGTCGACCTGGCCAACGAGATCAGCCGCAACGGCCGGCGGTCCGGGCTGACGTTCGCCCCCGAGGGCGGCAGCGAGCGCATCCGCAAGGTGATCAACAAGATGGTGTCCGAGGAGGACCTCATCCGGACGGTCACCACCGCGTACGCCAACGGCTGGCGGCAGGTGAAGCTGTACTTCATGTGCGGCCTGCCCACCGAGACCGACGAGGACGTCCTGCAGATCGGCCGCATGGCGCGCGAGGTCATCCTCGCCGGCCGCGCGGCCGCGGGGCACTCCGACATCCGCGCCACCATCTCCATCGGCGGCTTCGTGCCCAAGCCGCACACCCCGTTCCAGTGGGCCGCGCAGTGCCACCCCGACGTGGTCGACGACCGGCTGCGCCAGCTGCGCGCCGAGGTCGGGAAGGACCGCCGCATGGCCCGCGCCATCGGCATGCGCTACCACGACGGCAAGCCCAGCCTGGTCGAGGGCCTGCTCAGCCGGGGCGACCGCCGCGTCGGGAAGGTCGTGGAGCGGGTGTGGCGCGAGGGCGGCCGGTTCGACGGCTGGAGCGAGCACTTCTCCTACGACCGCTGGGTCGGCGCCGCCGCGGCCGAGCTGGAGCCGCTGGGGGTGAGCCTGGACTGGTTCACCACCCGCGAGCGCGAGCGCACCGAGGTGCTGCCCTGGGACCACCTCGACTCGGGGCTGGACAAGGAGTGGCTCTGGGACGACTGGCAGGACGCGCTGAACAGCCAGGAGCAGGACGACTGCCGCTGGACGCCGTGCTTCGACTGCGGGGTGTGCCCGTCGATGGGCACCGACATCGAGGTCGGGCCGACCGGGCGGACCCTGCTGCCCATCGCCCCGGTCAGCACCGGCAGCCCCATCACCAACCCGGCGCTGGCGGGGGAGTGAGCGGCCCGGCCGCCCCGCGCAGCGGCCACGAGCCGAACCCGTCGGCGGCGCCGGTGCAGAAGGTGCGGCTGCGCTACGCCAAGCGCGGGCGGCTGCGCTTCACCTCCCACCGCGACGTCGCCCGGGCCATGGAGCGGGCGCTGCGGCGCGCCGGGGTGCCGATGGCCTACTCGCAGGGGTTCAACCCGCACCCCAAGGTGTCGTGGGTGGGGGCGTCGCCGACCGGGGTCGCCAGCGAGGCGGAGTACGTCGAGCTGTCCCTGGTGCGGGTGCTCGACCCCCTCGTCCTGGCCCGCGAGCTCGACCGTGCGCTGCCTCCGGGCCTCGACGTCGTCGACGCCGTCACCGCAGGTCCGGGCTCGTTGCCCGACCGGGTCGAGGCCAGCTGCTGGGAGCTGCGGCTGGACGGGGTCGCCGAGGACGTGCTCGCCGCGGCGGTCGAGGTGTTCCGGGCCACCGAGGTGGTCGAGGTGGAGCGGATGACCAAGGGCGGACGCCGCGCCGTGGACGTCCGGGGCCCCGTCGTGTCGCTCGTCGTCACCTCCGAGCCGGGTCGCGATCCGGCGAGCCCGGACGGTCCGTCCACGGTGTGTGGGATACTGACGGCAGTGGTACGGCAGGTGAGCCCTGCGGTACGACCGGATGACGTCATGAGCGCGCTGCGTGCCGTCGCGGACCTGGAGCCGCCCTCGCCCGTCCGGGCGACCAGGGTGGCGCAGGGTCCGCTCGACGGCGACGGTCAGCTCGGTGATCCGCTCGCTCCCGACCGGGTAGCGGCACCGGCAGGGTCCGGTGCTCCGGGCAGGCGCGGGCCCGGCGTCGTCGACGAGCACCTGATGACCCCCTGACCGCCAGCTCCACCGACCCACCCGCTTCACCCACCGGCGCCATCCCGGCGCCGGCCACCAGAACTACACACGCGCCCCCGCGTGGCCGCCTCGCACCTGCTCCACCGGTGCACGCGCCCGGGGGCGGAGGAGACCCCCGTGGCCACCACCGAGACGACCACCCCGCCCACCACCGCGACCGAGCTGCCCGCCCGCCTCCGCGTCCACGCCCTGGCCAAGCTGCTGGGGGTGACCAGCAAGCAGGTGCTCGCCGACCTCGCGGGCCGCGGGCTCGAGGTCAAGAGCGCGCAGTCCAGCGTCGACCGCGCCACGGCCGAGCAGGTCCGCGACGCGCTCGCCCCCGCCGAGCAGGCCCCCGCCGGCGAGCCTGCAGTCGGCACGGACGCTGGCACGGACGCCGCCCTGCCCACCGCGCAGGTCGACTCCGGCCCGGCGCCGCTGCCCGACCTCGCCGAGCCCGACACCGACGGGCCGACCGACCCGGCCGTGGTCCCGCTCTTCCTCCCGCCCGAGCCGGTCAAGGCCCCGCCGCGTCGCCGCCGCGCCACCCGCGCCGCGGCCGCCCCGGCCGACACCGGGGCCGAGGACGCCGAGGTGGCGGGCGCGACCACCGCCGAGCCCACCGAGACGGACACCACCGACACCGGCACCGACGGCAGCAGCAGCGCTGCGGGGGACGACGCGGACGACGACTCCGGTCCCCGCCGCCGCCGCCGGGGCCGCCGGGGCCGCGGTCGCGGCCGCGGTCCCGCCGACGGCGAGAACGACACCAGCGAGGACGACGCGACCGGTGACACCACCGGGTCGACCGACACCGGGTCGAGCGACAGCGAGTCCGCCGCCGCCGCGACCACCGCGCCGGACGCCGGCGCCGGGGACGTGGACGCCCCCGCCGCCGATGCCGAGCAGGCCGACGGCGCCACGGGCGAGCAGGACGGCGACGGGTCCGACGACGGTGACGACGCGGGCTCGGGCAGCCGTCGCCGCCGCCGCCGTCGTCGCCGCCGGGGCGGGGACGCCGACGGCGCGGGCTCAGACGGCTCGGGTGACGGCGCGGACGGCGACAAGGACGCCGGCGCCGACACCGCCGCGGAGCGCGAGCCCCGCAGCAAGTCCCGCCGCTCCCGCGGGGGCTCGTCCGGCTCGGGCTCGGCCGACGAGGTGCAGGGCATCACCGGCTCGACCCGGCTCGAGGCCAAGCGGCAGCGGCGCAAGGACGGCCGCGACCAGGGCCGGCGGCGCCCGCCGATCCTGTCGGAGGCGGAGTTCCTGGCCCGCCGCGAGGCCGTCGCCCGCACCATGGTCGTCCGGGAGCGCCCGGGCCACGGGGACGACGCGCTCACCCAGGTCGCCGTGCTCGAGGACGGCGTCCTCGTCGAGCACTTCGTCACCTCGTCGGGCACCCCGTCGATGGTGGGCAACATCTACCTCGGCCGGGTGCAGAACGTGCTGCCCAGCATGGAGGCCGCGTTCATCGACGTCGGCCGCGGCCGCAACGGCGTGCTCTACGCGGGCGAGGTCGACTGGGAGGCCGCGGGCCTCGGCGGGCGTTCGCGCAAGATCGAGCAGGCGCTGAGCTCCGGTGACCTCGTGCTGGTCCAGGTGAGCAAGGACCCGGTCGGGCACAAGGGCGCCCGGCTGACCACCCAGATCTCGCTGCCCGGCCGCTTCCTGGTCTACGTCCCCGGGGGCACCTCGGCCGGCATCAGCCGCAAGCTGCCCGACACCGAGCGCAGCCGGCTCAAGGCCATCCTCAAGAAGATCGTGCCCGAGGACGCCGGCGTCATCATCCGCACCGCGTCCGAGGGCGTGGCCGAGGAGGAGCTGGCCCGCGACGTCGACCGGCTGCAGGCGCAGTGGGAGGCCATCTCGGCCGAGGCGGAGACGGTGAAGGCCTCCGGCCAGAAGTCCCCGCACAGCCTGTACGAGGAGCCGGACCTGCTGGTCAAGGTCGTGCGCGACCTGTTCAACTCCGACGTCGAGCAGGTCGTGGTCTCCGGCGACGACGCCTGGCGGACCGTGTCGAGCTACGTCCACGACGTCTCGCCCGACCTCGAGGACCGGCTGCGCCACCACGAGGGCGGCGGCGACGTGTTCGCCGAGATGCGCGTCGACGAGCAGCTGACCAAGGCGCTCGAGCGCAAGGTCATGCTGCCCTCGGGCGGCAGCCTCGTCATCGACCGCACCGAGGCCATGACGGTCGTCGACGTCAACACCGGCAAGTACACCGGCTCCGGGGGCAACCTCGAGGAGACGGTCACCCGGAACAACCTCGAGGCCGCCGAGGAGGTCGTGCGGCAGATGAGGCTGCGCGACATCGGCGGCATGATCGTCGTCGACTTCATCGACATGGTCCTCGAGGGCAACCGCGAGCTGGTGCTGCGCCGCCTGACCGAGTGCCTGGGCCGCGACCGCACCCGCCACCAGGTCTCCGAGGTCACCTCGCTCGGCCTGGTGCAGATGACCCGCAAGAAGATGGGCCAGGGCCTCGTCGAGTCGTTCTCCACCCCCTGCGAGCACTGCCACGGCCGGGGCGTGGTCATCCAGTCCGAGCCGGTGCAGGCCACCGACTCCTCGGGCGGCGGGTCGAACGGCAGCTCGGGCGGCAGCTCGGGCGGCGACACCGGGGGCCGGCGCTCGCGGCGCGGCGGTCGCGCCGAGCCGGTGCCGGAGACCCCGCCCGCGCGGGTCGTGCCCAAGGGTCCGCACCCGGCGTTCCTCGCGGCGGCCAAGGCCAGCGCCGCCCAGAACGGTGACGACAGCGGTGTCGTCACCGGGGGCACGGACACCGCGGGGACGGCGGAGAACGGCGCCACCGCGGCGGTCACGACCGGCTCCGCCCCGCAGGCGGACCCGTCCACCGTCGTGGCCACCGAGCCCGGCGCGGACGCGCCGGCGGCCGCCCCCACCCGGGCACGACGGTCCCGCCGGGCGTCGCGGCCCACCGCGGCCCCGGACACGGTCACCGAGGTCGTCGACGCGACCGTGCCGGACGCCCCGGAGCCGGACGACACGGCGCAGGTCGACGCGGCGCAGGGCGACGCAGCGCAGGACGGCACGGCGCAGGTCGACCCAGCGCAGGACGGCACCGCGCAGGTCGGCACGGCGCAGGTCGACGCGGGGCCCGCGGCGGAGACCCCGCCGGCCGCCCCGACCCGGGCTCGACGCTCCCGCCGGGCGTCGCGGCCCACGGCTGCGCCCGACCCGGTGACCCCCGACCCGGTGACCCCCGACGAGCCGGCCCCCGGCACCGAGTCGAAGTCCGAGCGGGAGTCGCAGGTGGAGGCCGAGGTCGTCGTGGCCGAGGCCGCCGACTCCAGCGTCCCCGCCGACGACGAGCCTGCCGCGGCCGAGCAGCCGGTGGCCGAGCAGCCCGTGGCCCCGGAGCCCGTGGTGGCACCGGTCCGGCCCCGCCGTCGCCGCGCCGCCGGGCGGCCCGCCGGGCCCCCGGTCGGGGCCGACGCCTGAGGAGTGCCCCGCGGGGAGGTCGGACCTGGTTTGACCTCCCCGCGACGGGCCCCGTAACCTTGGGCGGTCGTCGTCAGGCGGCTGTGCTCCCGTGCGCACCTCGCGCCGGGCGGCAGCCCCGCGGCGACCGTGGCCGAGAGGCCGACAAGACCAGGTCCGCTCGACGGGGGCCGGCGCGCGCAGCGCCGGGACCGACGAGCCGGGACGCAGCAGCACGAGTGGCAGGAGATCCCCTCCGATGTACGCGATCGTCAAGACCGGCGGCAAGCAGTACAAGGTCGCCGTCGGCGACACCGTCGAGGTCGAGAAGATCGACGGCAAGCCGGGGGCCGAGATCGCACTGCCCGCCGTGCTGCTCGTCGACGGCACCGACCTCACCACCGACGCCGCCGCCCTCGCGGCCGCGTCGATCACCGGTGAGGTCGTCGAGCACACCAAG
Source organism: Rhodococcus aerolatus (assembly GCF_054783215.1). Lineage (NCBI taxonomy): Bacteria > Bacillati > Actinomycetota > Actinomycetes > Mycobacteriales > Nocardiaceae > Rhodococcus > Rhodococcus aerolatus. Next base: position 181,613 of record NZ_BAAGQZ010000029.1, read on the forward strand.
GGCCCGAAGATCCGGATCCACAAGTTCAAGAACAAGACCGGCTACCACAAGCGCCAGGGCCACCGCCAGAAGCTGACGCGCGTGAAGGTCACCGGCATCTCCAAGTAGCACCCGGGCCGCGCCGGCGGCCCGTCCCGCACCACCCGACAGCGCTCGACCCGACAGCGCTCGACCACCACCTCCGGAGGACCGCGATGGCTCACAAGAAGGGTGCTTCCAGCTCCCGCAACGGCCGCGACTCGAACAGCCAGCGCCTGGGCGTGAAGCGCTTCGGCGGCCAGGTCGTCAGCGCCGGCGAGATCATCGTCCGCCAGCGCGGCACCCACTTCCACCCCGGCGTGAACGTGGGCCGCGGCGGCGACGACACCCTGTTCGCGCTCGCGGCCGGCGAGGTCGCCTTCGGCGCCAAGCGGGGCCGCAAGACCGTCAACATCGTCGTCCCGGCCGAGGCCGAGCCCGCGGCGGTCTGACCACCAGCACTCCCCGACGGGGGCGGGCAGGGCAACCGGGTCACCCGGTGCTCCGCCCGCCCCCGTCGGCGTTCACCCCCGCACCACCCGCACCACCGTCAGGAGATCGTCGTGTCCCGCTTCGTCGACCGGGTCGTGGTCCACGCCCAGGCCGGGCCGGGCGGCAACGGCTGCTCCTCCGTGCACCGCGAGAAGTTCAAGCCCCTCGGCGGGCCCGACGGCGGCAACGGCGGGCGGGGCGGTGACGTCGTGCTCCGCGTCGACCGCGGCGTGCACACGCTGCTCGACTTCCACCACCACCCGCACGCCAAGGCCGGCCGCGGCACCCAGGGCATGGGTGCGCACCGCAACGGGGCCAACGGCGAGGACCTCGTGCTCAGCGTCCCCGACGGCACCGTGGTCCACGACGCCCAGGGCCGCATGATCGCCGACCTCGTCGGTGAGGGCACCGAGCTGGTCGCGGCCGCCGGCGGCCGCGGCGGCCTGGGCAACGCCGCGCTGGCCTCCCGGGCCCGCAAGGCCCCCGGCTTCGCCCTGCTGGGCGAGGACGGTGAGGTCCACGACCTGGTCCTCGAGCTGAAGTCGGTGGCCGACGTGGGCCTGGTCGGCTTCCCGTCGGCGGGCAAGTCCTCGTTGGTGTCAGTGCTCTCCGCGGCCAAGCCGAAGATCGCCGACTACCCGTTCACCACGCTGGTGCCCAACCTCGGCGTGGTCAGCGCGGGCGACACCACCTTCACCGTGGCCGACGTGCCCGGCCTCATCCCGGGCGCCAGCGAGGGCCGCGGCCTCGGCCTGGACTTCCTGCGCCACCTCGAGCGCTGCGCCGTGCTAGTGCACGTCGTCGACTGCGCCACCCTCGAGCCCGGCCGCGACCCCCTCTCCGACGTCGACGCCCTCGAGGCCGAGCTGGCGGCGTACAAGCCGGTGCTCACCGGCGACGTCGAGCTGGGCGGCCTCCCGGACCGGCCCCGCGTCGTCGTGCTGAACAAGGCCGACGTGCCCGAGGCCGCCGAGCTGGCCGAGCTGGTCACCCCCGACCTGCAGGCCCGCGGCTGGCCGGTGTTCACCATCTCCGCCGCCACCCACGACGGGCTGCGGGAGCTGACCTTCGCGCTGGCCGCCACCGTCACCGCGTTCCGCGCCGCGCACCCCCCGGCCGAGCGCACCCGGCCCGTGCTGCGTCCCGTCGCGGTCGACGACTCCGGCTTCGAGATCGTCGCCGACCCGGACATCCCAGGCGGCTTCGTGGTGCGCGGGGCGAGGCCCGAGCGGTGGATCGCCCAGACCGCCTTCGACAACGACGAGGCCGTGGGCTACCTGGCCGACCGCCTGGCCCGCCTCGGCGTGGAGGACGCGCTGGCCAAGCGCGGGGCGCAGCCCGGCACCCCGGTGACCATCCGGGGCATCACCTTCGACTGGGAGCCCTCCACCCCGGCCGGGGTCGCGCTGACCATGACCGGACGCGGCACCGACGCCCGCATCGACCAGGTCGACCGGATCGGCGCCGCCGAGCGCAAGGCCGCCCACCGCGTGCGCCGCGGTCTGGACGTGGTGGAGGACGAGTGAGCGAGACCCGTCGGGCGGTCGCCGCCGCCCGGCGCGTCGTGGTCAAGGTGGGCTCCTCCGGGCTGACCAGCCTGGCCGGCGGGCTCGACACCACCCGTCTCGATGCCCTGGTCGACGCGGTCGAGGCCCGGCGCGCCGCCGGGTCGGACGTCGTCGTGGTCTCCTCGGGGGCCATCGCGGCCGGGCTGGCCCCGCTCGGGCTCACCCGCCGGCCCCGCGACCTCGCCACCCAGCAGGCCGCCGCCAGCGTCGGGCAGCTGGCGCTGGCCCAGGCGTGGTCGGCCGGCTTCGCCCGGCACGGCCGCACCGTGGGGCAGGTGCTGCTCACCGCGGACGACGTCAGCCGCCGCGGGCACCACCGCAACGCCCAGCGCACCCTGGACCGGCTGCGGTCGCTGGGGGTGGTGCCGGTGGTCAACGAGAACGACACGGTGGCCACCACCGAGATCCGCTTCGGCGACAACGACCGGCTGGCCGCGCTGGTGGCCCACCTCGTCGGTGCCGACGCGCTGGTGCTGCTGTCCGACGTCGACGGCCTCCACGACGGCGATCCCCGCCGCGGTGACGCCGCCCTGGTGCCCGAGGTGGCCGTGTCCGACGGCCTCGACGGCGTGCGGGCCGGGTCCGGGGGAGCGCTGGGCACCGGGGGCATGGCCTCCAAGCTCTCCGCCGCCCGGCTAGCCGCCGACGCCGGGGTGCCGGTGCTGCTCGCGGCCGCGGCCGACGCCCACCGCGCGCTGGCGGCGGCCGTCGTGGGCACCGCGTTCGCGGCCCGCGCCCAGCGCCTCACCGCCCGCCGCTTCTGGGTGCGCCACGCCGCGGACGCGACGGGCTCGGTCGCCCTGGACGCCGGCGCGGTCCGGGCCGTCGTCGAGCGGCGCCGCTCCCTGCTGGCCGCGGGCCTGCTCGGCGTCACCGGTGACTTCTCCGCCGGTGACGTGGTCGAGCTGCACGGGCCCGACGGCCACGTCGTGGCCCGCGGCGTGGTGGCCTACGACGCCGCCGAGCTGGGCGGGGTGCTGGGCCGCTCGACCTCGGAGCTGCCGGCGGACCTGCAGCGGCCCGTGGTGCACGCGGACGACCTCGTCCCCGTCTGACCGGCTCGTCGTGCACCCGCGCCCACCGCGCGCTAGCGTCGAACACATGAGCGAGCAGCCGACCAGCCCGAACGACGACGCCGTGGACCAGAACGCGGTCAAGGACCCCGACCAGTGGGTGACCGGCGAGGAGCCGATGACGGGGGCGCAGAAGAGCTACCTGTCCACCCTCGCCCAGGAGGCCGGGGTCGAGCTGCCGGAGACGCTGGACAAGGCCGAGGCCTCGAAGATGATCGACGAGCTGCAGGCCAAGACGGGCCGCGGGCGGTAGCCGCTGCCCGACCCGACGGACCGCCCCACCGGGCGGTCCGTCGCCGTCTCAGGTGGTGGCGGCCAGGGCGAAGGGCAGCACCGCGTCCGCGCCGGCCGCGCGCAGCTCGCGGGCAGCCACCGTCGTCGTCCACCCGGTGTCCACCCGGTCGGTGAGCAGCAGCACCGGGCCGTCGACCCCGCCGAGGTCGGGCACCTCCCAGGACCCGATCAGCCCGGCCACCCGGTGCGCGGAGTTGACGGCCCGCACCGGGGGGTGGTCGGGTCGGTGGTGCAGGGTGCCCAGGTCGGCGAGCCGGCCCAGCTCGGCCAGGCGCTCGCCCACGCTGGTCAGCAGCACAGGGTGGGTCTCGGAGGCCAGGGTGAGCAGCGAGGTCGGGCGCACCGCCCACCGCCACGACGCGAGCACCGCGACGCAGGCCCGCACCAGGGACTCGTCGGCGACGTCGTCGGGCCCGTCGAGCAGGGCCCGCAGCCGCAGGCCCCAGCCCAGGTCGGTCAGCCGGCCCACCGCGCGCCCGGGCTCCGGGCCCTCGGTCACCTTGCCGGACAGCGACACCCCCAGCCGGCTCATCCCGGTCGGCCACTGCCGTCGCTGCGGCAGGTCGACCCCCGGCTGGTCGAGCCGCTCGCGCGTCGAGGTCATCGCCGCCGCGGCCACGTCGGTGGTCCAGCCCTCCCCGGTGCAGCGGTCGCAGCGGCCGCACCGCCAGCCCTCGGTCAGCTCGGGGTCGTCGAGCTCGCGGCGCAGGAACGCCATGCGGCAGCCCTCGGTGCGCACGTACTCCAGCACCGCCCGCTGCTCGGACTCCCGGGCCCGGGCCAGGCCCTCGTAGCGCTCGGCGTCGTAGGTCCACGGCTGCCCGGTCGCGGTCCACCCGCCGCGGACCCGCTGCACCGCGCCGTCGACGTCGAGCACCTTGAGCACCATCTCCAACCGGCTGCGGTTCAGGTCGACCAGCGGCTCCAGAGCAGCCGTGGACAGCGGCTTCTCCGACCCGCCCAGGGCGTCGAGCACGGCCCGGACCACGGGCTCGGCAGGGAAGGCCACGGAGGCGAAGTACGCCCACACCGCGCGGTCCTCCGGGCCGGGCAGCAGCACCACCTCGGCCCGCTCGGTCGCGCGCCCGGCGCGGCCCACCTGCTGGTAGTAGCTGATGGGCGAGCTGGGCGCGCCGAGGTGGACCACGAACCCCAGGTCCGGCTTGTCGAAGCCCATCCCCAGCGCCGACGTCGCCACCAGCGCCTTGACCCGGTTGCCCAGCAGGTCCGCCTCGAGGGCCTCGCGGTCCGCGGACTCCGTGCGCCCGGTGTAGGCCGCGACCGCGTGGCCCTGGTCGGCGAGCAGGCCCGCGACCTCCTCGGCCTGCGCCACCGTGAGGGTGTAGATGATCCCCGAGCCGGGCAGCTCGGCCAGGTGCGACACCAGCCACGCCGCACGGGCCTGGCCCGCCACCTCGACCACCGACAGCCGCAACGACTCCCGGTCGAGACCGCCGCGCAGCACCAGCGTCCCGCGCTGCCCGTCCCCGCCGCCGAGGCCCGCCCCGACACCGAGCTGGGTGGCGACGTCGGAGACCACCCGGTCGTTCGCCGTCGCGGTGGTCGCGAGCACGGGCACGTCGTCGCCGAGGTCGGCCAGCAGGGTGCGGATGCGGCGGTAGTCGGGCCGGAAGTCGTGGCCCCAGTCCGACACGCAGTGCGCCTCGTCGACGACGACCAGGCCGGCGTCGGCGGCCAGGCCGGGCAGCACCTGCTCGCGGAAGTCGGGGTTGTTCAGCCGCTCGGGGCTGACCAGCAGCACGTCGAGCTCACCCGCGACGACCTGGGCACGGACCTCGTCCCACTCGGTGACGTTGCCCGAGTTGATGGTCGCCGCGCGCACCCCCGCCCGGGCCGCCGCGGCCACCTGGTTGCGCATGAGGGCCAGCAGGGGGGAGACGATGACCGCCGGCCCGCGGCCCTCCTGGCGCAGCAGCTTGGCGGCGATGAAGTACACCGCCGACTTGCCCCACCCGGTGCGCTGCACCACCAGCGCCCGGCGGTGGTCGGCGACCAGCGCCTCGATCGCGGTCCACTGGTCCTCGCGCAGCACCGCCCCGGGCCCGGCCAGGTCGGTGAGCAGCGCCTCGGCACGGGCGCGCAGGTCGGTGGTCGCGGCGGCGGTCATGCCGTGAGTGTCCCCGCACCCCCCGACAGGTCCGCCCGGACCTGCTCCAGCGTCCGCCGCTGGGCGCCGTCGACCTGGTTCGCGTCGTCCAGCCACGCCCGGTACGCCGCCCCGACGACGGGCCACTCGGTGTCCAGCACGGAGAACCACGCGGTGTCGCGGTTGCGGCCCTTGACCACCCGGTCCTGCCGGAACACCCCCTCTCCGACGAAGCCGAGCCGGCGGGCCGCGCGCTGCGAGGCGGCGTTGCGGGTGTCGCACTTCCATTCGTACCGGCGCATCCCGAGCTCGTCGAAGACGTGGTGGGCCAGCAGCGAGAACGCCTCGGTGGCGGCGGTCGTGCGCGCCGGGTCCGACCCCAGCAGCACATGGCCGACCTCGCACGCGCCGTCCTCCGGGCGCAGCCGCAGCAGCGACAGGGCGCCCACCGCGCGGCCGCCGGCGCGGTCGCACACCGCGAGCGGGACCGCGTCGGGGTCCGCCACCAGGCGCGCGAGCTGCTCGGTCAGCCCGGCGGCGCCGAACGGGCCGTAGGGCAGGTAGGTGTAGCGGGCGTCGTCGACGGTGGGCGCGAGCTGCGGCCCGTGCCGCTCGGGGTCGACAGGCTCCAGGCGGACCCACCGGCCCGTCAGCACCACCGGGGCGGGGGTAGCCGCGCCGCGGAAGTCGGTCGGCTCGCCCAGGGGTGCCACGTCGTCCACGGCGCCCGACGCTAGCGTGCCCCGCGTGGACGTCACCGCGCTGCGCCCCGTGCTCGACGAGCACCTCACCGCCCTGCTCACCCTGGCCGACCGGGGGCCCGCCGCGCTGGTGGCCCCCGTCGCGGGCTGCCCCGGCTACTCCGTGGCCGACCTGCTGGGCCACCTCTCCGCCGTGCACCGGTGGGCGACCGAGGTGCTCACCACCCGGGAGCCGGCCCGCGCGCCGGAGCCGCCCGCCGACCCCGCCGACGCGCTCGCGCAGGTGGCCGTGACCGCCGCCGAGCTGCGCGCGGCGCTGGACGCCGTCGCGCCGGACGCGCCGTGCTGGGGCTTCGGGCCCAAGCCCCGCATCGCCGGGTTCTGGGTGCGTCGGATGGCCCAGGAGCACGCCGTCCACCACTGGGACGCGCTCACCGCGCTGGGGGAGGACGCGTCGGGCGTCATCAGCACCGAGGTGGCCGTGGACGGCCTGGCGGAGGTCGCGTCGGTGTTCGTCCCGGTGCAGACCCGCCACGGCCGGCTCGACCTGCCCGCCCCGGTCGCCCTGGCCCCCGACGACGCCGAGGGCCGGGTGGTGCTGGGCGTGGGCGACCCCCGCGCCGAGCTGGTCGGCCCGGCCGCGGAGCTGCTGCTGCTCGCGTGGCGCCGGGTGCCCCTGGCCGGGGCCGCGGTGACGCTCTCGGGGGACCGGGCCGTCGCCGAGGAGGCGTTCGCGGCGGCGCTGACGCCCTAGGGCGGTCCCGTCGGGCCGCTGCCCTAGCCTGGGGCCATGACGCTGGCCGACGCCCCGCATGTCACCGATGCCGCCGACGCCCGCGACCCGCTGGAGGTGGCGGTGCACGACGCCGCCCGCGCGGCGCGGACCGCCGCCCGGGTGCTCGCCCAGCTGCCGCGCTCGGCCAAGGACGCGGCCCTGCACGCCGCGGCGGACGCGGTGCTCGCCGCCGCGGACGTGGTGCTGGCCGCGAACGCCGAGGACGTCGCCGCGGCCCGGGCCGCCGGCACCGAGGAGGGCCTCGTCGACCGGCTGCGGCTCAGCCCCGAGCGGCTCGACGGGATCGCGGCGGGGCTGCGCCAGGTCGCGAGCCTGCCCGACCCGGTCGGGGAGGTGGTGCGCGGCTCGACGCTGCCCAACGGCCTCGAGCTGCGCCAGCTGCGGGTGCCCCTCGGGGTGCTCGGCATGGTCTACGAGGCCCGGCCCAACGTCACCGTCGACGCGTTCGGCCTCGCGTGCAAGTCCGGCAACGCGGTGCTGCTGCGCGGCTCCTCCAGCGCCGCCCGCACCAACGCCGCGCTCGTGGCCGCGCTGCGCAGCGCCCTGGTCGCGCAGGGGCTTCCTGAGGCCGCGGTGACCCTGCTGTCCAGCGAGGACCGGGCCACCGTCACCCACCTCATCCGCGCCCGCGGCCTGGTCGACGTCGTCATCCCCCGCGGCGGGGCCGGGCTCATCGCCACCGTGGTCCGCGAGGCCACCGTGCCCACGCTGGAGACCGGGGTGGGCAACTGCCACGTCTACGTCCACGCCGCGGCCGACCTCGCCATGGCCACGGCCGTCGTGCTCAACGCCAAGACCCGCCGGGTCAGCGTGTGCAACGCCGCGGAGACCGTGCTCGTGGACGCGGCGGTCGCCGACGCGGCGGTGCCGGCGCTGGTCACCGCCCTGCAGGCGGCCGGGGTGACGGTGCACGCCGAGGTGGACCTGCCCGGCGTCGTGCCCGCCACCGACGCGGACTGGGGCACCGAGTACCTCTCGCACGACGTCGCGCTGCGGGTGGTCGACGGCCTCGACGCCGCGGTCGAGCACATCGACGAGTGGGGCACGGGGCACACCGAGGCGATCGTCACCGGGGACCTCGCCGCGGCGCGGGAGTTCACCGCCCGGGTCGACGCCGCCGCCGTGGTGGTCAACGCCTCCACCGGCTTCACCGACGGCGAGCAGTTCGGGTTCGGCGCCGAGATCGGCATCTCCACCCAGAAGCTGCACGCCCGCGGCCCGATGGGCCTGCCGGAGCTGACGTCGACGAAGTGGGTCGTCTGGGGCGACGGGCACGTGCGGGGCTGACCGGGCAGGATCGACCCCGACCCCCGACTGCTTGGAGCTGCCCGTGGACCGCGCCCTGCCCCGCACGCCCCCGCTGTTCCGCAGCGTGGACGACGTGGTCGAGAAGCTCGCCACCACGGGCTACCTGGCCGACAAGGCCACCGCCACCACGGTCTTCCTGGCCGACCGCCTGGGCAAGCCGCTGCTCGTGGAGGGCCCGGCCGGGGTGGGCAAGACCGAGCTGGCCCGCGCCGTCGCCGAGGCCACCGGGGCGGGCCTGGTGCGGCTGCAGTGCTACGAGGGCGTCGACGAGGCCCGCGCGCTCTACGAGTGGAACCACGCCAAGCAGCTGCTGCGCATCCAGGCGGGGAGCGGGGACAGCGCGGACTGGGACTCGACCAAGGAGGACGTGTTCTCGGAGGAGTTCCTGCTCACCCGCCCGCTGCTGACCGCGATCCGTCGCGAGGACCCGACGGTGCTGCTGATCGACGAGACCGACAAGGCCGACGTCGAGATCGAGGGTCTGCTGCTGGAGGTGCTCAGCGACTTCGCCGTCACCGTGCCCGAGCTGGGCACCATCACCGCCACCCGCAAGCCGTTCGTCGTGCTGACCTCCAACGCCACCCGCGAGCTGTCGGAGGCCCTGAAGCGGCGCTGCCTGTTCCTGCACCTCGACTTCCCCGACGCCGACCTCGAGCGGCGCATCCTCGCCAGCCGGGTGCCGGACCTGCCGCAGGCGCTCGGCGAGCAGCTGGTGCGCACCATCCGGGTGCTGCGCGGCATGCAGCTCAAGAAGCTGCCGTCGGTGTCGGAGACCATCGACTGGGGTCGCACCCTGCTGGCGCTGGGCCTGGACACCCTGGACGACGCCGCGGTCCGGAGCACGCTGGGGGTGGTGCTCAAGCACCAGACCGACCAGCAGCGCGCCGCGGCCGAGCTGCGGCTGAACTGACCGGCCCGACCCCGAGGAGGTGGTGACCCCGTGAGCCCAGCCCCGCTGCCCCCCAGGCCCTGGGCGGTGCCCGACCGGCCGATCGCCCCCCACGGCATCCCCGGGCACCTGGTCGACTTCGTCGGCGCGCTGCGCGACCGCGGCATCCCGGTGGGCCCGTCGGAGACCGTGGACGCCGGCGAGGTGGTCTCGGTGCTCGACCTGCTCGACCGGGAGGGGCTGCGCGAGGGCCTGGCCGCGGCCCTGCTGCGCCGACCCACCCACCGCCGGACCTTCGACGGGCTGTTCGACCTGTGGTTCCCCGCGGTGATCGGGGAGCGCACCCAGGACGGGGTGGACACCGAGCTGCCGCGCACCGAGGACGGCGAGGTCGACGTCGACGCCGTCCGCGACCTGCTGGCCGACTTCCTCGCCGACGGCAGCCCGGAGAGCCGCGAGCTGCTGCGCATGCTGGCCCGCGAGGTCGCCGAGCAGCTCGGCCGCTACGAGACCCGCAACGGCCCGTCGTACTCCGCGTACCAGGCGCTGCGCGACGTCTCCCCGGACACGCTGCTCGCCCGCATCCTCGAGGGCCTGCTCGGCGGCGGTCCCGGGGCGGGGGAGGACGGCGGCCCCAGCGACTTCGAGACCGAGGTGGCCCGGCGGACGGCGCGCGAGCGGATCGCGGAGTTCCGCCGCGACGTCGAGGAGGAGGTGCGGCGGCGCTCGGCGGAGAAGATCGGCAAGGAGCGAGTGGCCGCGTCCAGCGTGGCCCGCATCGCCGAGCAGGTCGACTTCCTGCGCGCACGCGGCGACGAGATGGCCGAGCTGCGCCGCACCGTGACCCCGCTGGCCCGCCGGCTCGCCAGCCGGCTGGCGAGCCGGCGGCGGCGGTCGCGGCACGGGGCGATCGACCTGCGCCGCACGCTGCGCCGGTCGATGTCCACCGGCGGGGTGCCGGTCAACCTGGAGCTGCGCCGGCCGCGGCCCGGCCGGCCGGAGCTGGTGGTGCTGTGCGACGTCTCCGGCTCGGTGGCCGGGTTCAGCCACTTCACCCTGCTGCTCGTGCACGCGCTGCGCGAGCAGTTCTCCCGGGTGCGGGTGTTCGCGTTCGTCGACACCACCGACGAGGTCACCCGGTTCTTCGACCCGGGCAACGACCTGGCGCAAGCCATGGCCCGGATGACCCGGGAGGCCAAGCTGGTCAGCTTCGACGGGCACTCCGACTACGGCAATGCGTTCACCAGCTTCGCCGAGGGCTGGGCCGAGACCCTCACCCCGCGCTCCTCGCTCATCGTGCTCGGCGACGCCCGCAACAACTACCGGGACCCGGAGCTGACCACGCTGCGCCGGTTGGTCGGGCAGGCCCGCCACGCCCACTGGCTCAACCCCGAGCCGCGGTCGCAGTGGGGCAGCGGGGACTCCGCAGCGGACCGGTACGCCGCCGTGCTCGACATGCACGAGTGCCGCACCGCGGAGCAGCTGGCCACGGTGGTGTCCCGGCTGCTGCCGGTCTGACGCCCGACGCGCTGGCCTAGGCTCGGGCGTCGTGACACCAGCACCGACGCGGGGGACCCCCGTCCGCCGCATCGGCGTCATGGGCGGCACGTTCGACCCCGTGCACCACGGCCACCTGGTGGCGGCCAGCGAGGTGGCCGACCGGTTCGGCCTCGACGAGGTCGTCTTCGTCCCCACCAACGTGCCGTGGCAGAAGCAGACCGGGCGGGTCAGCCCGGCCGAGGACCGCTACCTCATGACCGTGGTGGCCACCGCGTCGAACCCGCGGTTCTCGGTGAGCCGGGTCGACATCGACAGGGGCGGCATCACCTACACCGTCGACACGCTGCGCGACCTCAGCGAGCAGCACCCCGGCGCGGAGCTGTACTTCATCACCGGGGCCGACGCGCTGGCCCAGATCCTGTCCTGGCACCAGGTGGACGACCTGTTCTCCCTGGCCCGCTTCGTCGGGGTGACCCGGCCCGGCTACGAGCTCGACTCCACCCACCTCTCGCACCTGCCCGAGGGGGCGCTGACGCTGGTGGAGATCCCGGCGCTGGCCATCAGCTCCACCGAGTGCCGCGTGCGCGCCCGCGAGGGCCGCCCGGTCTGGTACCTCGTCCCCGACGGCGTGGTGCAGTACATCTCCAAGCGGGGCCTCTACGCGTCCGAGACGTCCCCGCCGGGCACCGCCGCGGCCGTGCCGACGTCGGACCCCGCCCCCGCGCACCACCACCCCGCTCCCCCCAGCCGCAGGAGAACCCCGTGACCGCAACCGACACCGCCCGCAGCGCCGCCCTCGTGGCGGCCGCCGCGGCGGCGGACAAGCTCGCCACCGACGTCGTCGTCCTCGACGTGTCCGACCAGCTCGTCATCACCGACCTGTTCGTCATCGCCTCCGCGCCCAACGAGCGGCAGGTGGGGGCCATCGTCGACGAGGTCGAGCTGAAGATGCGCGAGGCCGGCAGCAAGCCCGTGCGCCGCGAGGGCACCAAGGAGGGCCGCTGGGTGCTGCTGGACTACGTCGACGTCGTGGTCCACGTGCAGCACGCCGACGAGCGCAGCTTCTACGGCCTGGAGCGGCTGTGGAAGGACTGCCCGGTGGTGCCGCTGCCGGAGGGTCTCGTCCACCCGGCCGGGGCCGGCGCGGCCGCGGGCGACGGCGGCACTGACGCGGGCACCTCGGCCGGCGGGGCGTGAGCGGGGCGCAGGAGCCCGCCGTCCGCCACCTCGTCCTGCTGCGCCACGGCGAGACCGACCACAACGCGGGCCTGCGCATGCAGGGCCAGCTCGACACCCCGCTCAACGAGCGGGGCCGGGGCCAGGCCGCCGCGGCGGGCCCGGTCGTCGCCGCCCGCGACCCGTGGCTGGTGGTCACCTCCGACCTCGCCCGCGCGGCCGACACCGCCGGTCAGGTCGTGGCGGCCGGGGCCGGCCCGCTGCGCCACGACCCGCGGCTGCGGGAGACGCACCTCGGGGCGTGGCAGGGCCGCACCCACGGCGAGATCGAGGCCGACGAGCCGGGCGCGCTGGCCCGGTGGCGGGCCGAGCCGACGTTCCGGCCGCCGGGCGGGGAGACCAAGGTGGAGGTCGCCGCCCGCGGCCGCGCCGCCCTGCTCGACGCCCTGGCCGGGGCCCCCGACGACGCCGGGGCCCGTCCGCTGGTCCTCGTCGCGCACGGCGGGCTCATCGCGGCGCTCACCGCGGACCTGCTCGGGCTGCCGGTCGAGCGCTGGGCCGTGCTGGGCGGCATCGGCAACACGCGCCGCGTCGAGCTGCGCACCCGCACCGTGGCCGGCTGCCCCGGGTGGTCGCTCGAGGGCTGGAACCTGGGTGGCTGACCCGGCTGCCCCCGCGCGGCCCACCCTGCTCGTGCTGGCGGACTCCCTGGCCCACCACGGCCCCGACGGGCCGCACCCGGCCGACCACCCCGGCATCTGGCCGGTGCTGGCCGCCGAGCGCCTGGGCTGGGACCTCGAGCTCGTCGCCCGGGTCGGCTGGACCACGCGCGACGCCTGGTGGGCGCTCACCCAGGACCCCCGGGTGTGGGCGGTGCTGCCCCGGGCCGGCGCGGTCGTCCTCGCCGTCGGTGGCATGGACACCCTGCCCTCGCCGCTGCCCACCGCGCTGCGCGAGCAGCTGCGCTACCTGCGGCCACCCCCGCTGCGCCGCGCGGCCCGGGCCGCCTACCGGGCCGCACAGCCCCGCCTGGCCCGGCTCGGCCGTCCCGTCGCGCTGCCCCCGCACCTCAGCGTCGACTACCTGGAGCAGTGCCGGGTGGCGATCACGACGCTGCACCCCCGGCTGCCGGTGGTGGCCACCCTGCCGGCCCACCACCGCGCCCACGACTACGGCTACGTCCACGCCGGCCGGGAGCCGGCGGTGCGGGCGTTGACGGCGTGGTCGCGGCGCAGCGGCGTGCCGATGGTCGACCTGGGCGCGGCGGTGGGGGAGCACGTGCTCGCCGGGCGCGGCAACCCCGACGGGATGCACTGGGGCTGGGAGGGCCACGCCGCGGTGGCCGACGCCGTGGTGCCGGTGCTCCGGGCCGTGGCCCCACGGACCGGCCACCACCCCGCGGCCGGTCAGTAGGGTCGCCGCCGTGGGGGTCTCCGGGGGTGCCGCGGTCGTCACCGACTCCACCGCCGACCTGCCCGCCGGCCTGGCCCGGCGCCACGGCATCCGGGTGGTGCCGCTGCACGTCCGGGTCGGCGACGTGACCGGCCGCGACGGGGTCGACGTCGGGCCCGCCGAGCTGACCGCGGCGCTGCGCGGGGCGGACGCCCCCCGGGCCCGGCTGCACCTCGGCTCGCGCCAGCTCGACCTGCCGCTGCGCCACGGCGTGCCGGTGAGCACCTCGATGTGCTCGCCGCTGGAGCTCGAGGAGGCCTACCTCGCGGCGGGCGCCGCGGACCCCGCGGCGGGGGTGCTGGCGCTGCACCTGTCCCGGGAGCTGTCCGGGACGTGGGACTCCGCCCGCACGGCCGCGGCGGCCGCGACCCGGCGCGGGGTGCGGGTCCGGGTGGTCGACGCCGGGTCCGCCGCCATGGGCCTGGGCTTCCCGGTGCTGGCCGCAGCCCGGGCGGTCGCCGCCGGGGCGGACCTCGACGCCGCGTTCCGCACCGCGGTCGAGGTCGCCGGGCGCTGCCGCACCCTGTTCTGCGTGGAGACCCTGGAGCACCTGCGCCGGGGTGGTCGCGTGGGCGGGGCGGCCGCGCTGCTGGGCACCGCCCTGTCGGTGAAGCCGCTGCTGCACGTCGTCGACGGGCGCATCGAGACCGCGGAGAAGGTGCGCACCACCGCGCGGGCCGTGGCGCGGCTGACCGAGCTCGCCGTCGACGCCGCGGGCCCCGGCCCGGTCGCCGTGGCCGTGCACCACCTGGCGGCCGCGGAGCGGGCCTACGACCTCGCCGAGACGCTGCGCACCCGGCTGCGGGGGGTGCTCGAGCTGCACGTCCGCGAGGTCGGGGCGGTGCTGGGTGCGCACCTCGGGCCGGGCGTGCTCGGCGTGGTCGTCTGCCCGGGTGGGGCGGGCGAGCCGGGGGACGACGCGGACGGCTGAGAGGTTGTCCACAGGCGGTCGGCGGGGTTGTCCACAGCCCGGCCGACGCCGTTCCGCACCGGTGAGGCCGTCCCTAGCGTCGGCGCCGTGGCTGCCCGAGACGACCTGCTCCTGACCCGCCGACGCCTGGCGTCCCTGACGGTCGGTGACCCGCCGCCGGACCGGCCGGACGCCCCGGACCCGTCCGGCAGCGGTCCAGCCCCGTCCGGAGGCCCCGACGAGCCGCGGGGCCGGCACGCGTGGCGCCCGCCGCTCCCGGAGCCCACGGCGGCGTCGGAGGTCCCGGAGCCCGCTGCCGACCCGGGCGACGAGCCGGCCGCGGGGGTGCGCGTGCTGCGGCCCCGGCCGGGCCGGGGCTGGCAGGAGCGGTGGGTGCCCGCCGGCTGGCGCGGGCACCGCTGGGACCCCGGCCGTGGCGGGTGCCTCGCCCTGGCGGCGACGGCCGCGGTGGCGGCCGTGCTCGCGGCGGTGGGGGTGTGGCGCGACCGGCCCGTGGCCGAGACGGTGCCCCCGCTGCCGGTCGTGGCGAGCACCGCCGCCCCCAGCGCCACCCCCGGCCCGACCCCTGTGCCGACGGTGGCGCCCGCCGCCGCGACGACCCCGCCCGAGCTCGTCGTCAGCGTGGTCGGGGCGGTGTCCGCACCGGGACTGGTGCGGCTGCCCCCGGGCTCGCGGGTGGCCGACGCGATCGCGGCCGCCGCGGGCGCGGTGCCGGGCACCGACCTGCTCAGCCTCAACCTGGCCGCGCCCGTCGCGGACGGGGAGCAGGTCGTCGTCGGGGCACCGGGCCCCCCGGCCACCGGCGCGGCCGGACCGCCGTCCCCCGCAGCGGCGGCCGCGGGCACGGGCACCTCGGCGGGCGCAGCCCCCGCCGGGGGACCCGTCAACCTCAACACCGCCGACGTCGCCGCCCTGGACACCCTGCCCGGTGTCGGCCCGGTGACCGCACAGAAGATCGTCGACCACCGCACCAGCACCGGGCCGTTCACCAGCGTCGACCAGCTCACCGAGGTGCCCGGCATCGGTGACGCGCGGCTGGCGAGCCTGCGCGACCTGGTCACCGTGTGACCGCTGCGGCCCCGCCGGCCGAGCAGCCGAGGGTCGACGCCCGGCTGGTCCCGGCCGCGCTGCTGGCCTGGGCGGGTGTGCTCGTCGCGCTGCTCGGCGGGTGGCGGTGGTCCGTCGTCGTCACCGTCCTGGCCGGGCTGGGGCTGCTCGGGGTGCTGCGCTGGGGTGCCGGCCGGGCGTGGACCGCGGGCGCCGCAGCCGCCCTCGTCGTGCTCGCCCTCGTCGGGCTCGGCGCCGCCACCCGGGCCCGCGCGGCGCAGGAGCACCCCCTGGCCGACCGGGTGGGCGCGACCGCCCGGGTGGAGGTGACCGTCACCGACGACCCGGTGCCGCTGCGCGGTGTGCTGGGGGAGCCGCGGGTGCTGGTGCGGGCCGACCTGGCCGTGCTCGCCGTGGCGGGGGAGCGGCTCACCACCGGGGGACGGGTCGTCGTCACCGCACCCGCCGCGAGCTGGGCAGCGCTCGTGCCCGGTCAGCGGGTCGCGCTGAGCGCCGCGGTCGCGGCCCCGCGACGCGCGGACCTCACCGTGGCCGACCTGCGCACCGGCGACCCACCCCGGCTGGTGGGCGCTCCGCCGGGCTACCAGCAGGTGGCCGCCGGGCTGCGGA
Organism: Rhodococcus aerolatus; assembly: GCF_054783215.1. NCBI lineage: Bacteria > Bacillati > Actinomycetota > Actinomycetes > Mycobacteriales > Nocardiaceae > Rhodococcus > Rhodococcus aerolatus. The sequence continues at coordinate 197,595 of NZ_BAAGQZ010000029.1, forward strand.
CCCGGCTGCGCGAGGCGGCCGGGCGGGTCCTCGGCGAGCGGGAGGCCGGCCTGCTGCCCGGTCTCGTCGTGGGCGACACCAGCGCGCAGCCCGCCGACCTGACCGACGCCTTCCGCACCAGCGGCCTGACCCACCTCACGGCCGTGTCCGGCACCAACGTGACGATCGTGTGCGTCGCCGTGCTCGGCCTGGCCCTGCTCGCCGGGGCCGGGCCGCGCACCGCCGCGGCGCTCGCCGGGGTGGCGCTGGTGGCGTTCGTGGTCCTGGCGCGGCCCTCGCCCAGCGTGCTGCGCGCCGCCGTGATGGGGGCGATCGGCCTGCTGGGGCTGGTCACGGCCCGGCGCAGGCAGGCCGTGCCCGCCCTGTGCGCAGCGGTGGTGGGGCTGCTGGCCCTGAGCCCGGGCCTCGGGGTCGACGTCGGGTTCGCGCTGTCCGTGCTGGCCACCGGTGCCCTGGTGCTTCTGGCGCCCCGCTGGGCGGCGGCGCTGCGGGACCGCGGGGTCCCCGCCGGGTTCGCCGAGCTGCTGGCGGTGCCGCTGGCGGCCCACGTGGTGACGGCACCGGTCATCGCCGGGCTCTCGGCGCGGCTGAGCCTGGTGGCGGTGCTGGCCAACCTGCTCGCCGCGCCGGCGGTCGGGGTGGCCACGGTCCTCGGGGTGGCGGCGGTGCTCGCCCTGCCCGCCTGGACCCCGGCCGGGGAGCTGCTGGTCCGGCTGGCCGGCCCCGCCGTGTGGTGGCTGGTGCAGGTGGGCACCCGCTGCGCCGCGCTGCCCGACGCCGCGGTCGCCGTCCCCGGCGGGCTCACCGGTGCGCTCGGCCTGGCCGCGGTGACGGTGGTGGTGCTGCTGCTCGTCCGGCACCGGCGGGTCCAGGCCCTGCTCGCGGCCGTCGTGCTGGGGGTCGTGCTGGTGTGGGTGCCGGTCCGCGTTGTCGACCCCGGGTGGCCGGTGCCGGGCTGGGCGCTGGTGGCGTGCGACGTCGGCCAGGGCGACGCACTGGTGCTGTCGGTGGGGCCGGGCCGGGCGGTGCTCGTCGACACCGGTCCCGACCCGGCGGCGCTGCGGGGCTGCCTGGACCGGCTCGGGGTGAGGTCGCTGCCGCTGGTGGTGCTCACCCACCTGCACGCCGACCACGTCGACGGGCTCGCCGCCGCCCTCGACGGCCGGGAGGTCGGCGCCGTCGCCGTCGGCCCGCTGCACCTGCCCGACACCACGCTGGCCCGGGTGCGGCGCACCGCCACCGCGCACGGCGTGCCGCTGGTCGACCTCGCGCGGGGCGTGCGGCTGCAGTGGCCCGGGCTCGACCTGCAGGTCCTCGCGCCGGTCACCCCGCCCCCGCGCACGCTCGGCGGCGACCCGGGCACGGAGCTCAACGACTCCTCGCTGGTGATCGCGGCCGGGACGACGGTGGGACGGGTGCTGCTGACCGGGGACGTCGAGACCGACGCGCAGGAGGCGATCGTCCGCGCGGGGGTGGACCTGGGGGCCGTGGTGCTCAAGGTGCCCCACCACGGCAGCCGCTACTCCGACCCGGCCTTCCTCGACGCCGTGCACCCGCGGGTCGCGCTGGTCTCGGTGGGCGCGGGCAACACCTACGGCCACCCCAACGCGGGCGTGCTCGACCACCTCGCGGCCGGCGGCGCGACCGTGCTGCGCACCGACCAGCGCGGTGACGTCGCCGTGCTGCCCGGGCCCGACGGGCCCCGCGTCGTCGCCCGCGGCCACCCGGGACCGGGCTGAGGGTGTCGGGCCCGCGTGCGACGATCGGCCCGTGCCCCCGACCCGCCCGCAGCGCAGCACCCGGCCGGCGACCCGGGGCGCGCCGGCGGAGGTGGACCTCGGCGCCCCGCTGCACCTCGTCCTCGGCGACGAGGAGCTGCTGGTGTCCCGCGCCGTCGACGCCGTGGTGGCGCACGCGGTGGCCGCCGACCCCGCCACCGACGTGCGGCGGCTGCGCGCGGGCGAGGTCACCGCACCCGAGCTGGCCGAGCTGCTGAGCCCGTCGCTGTTCGCCGACGCCCGCGTCGTCGTGCTCGAGGCGGCCCACGAGGCGGGCAAGGACCCCGCCGCGCTGGTGGTCGACGCGGCCGCCGACCTGCCGCCGGGGATCACGCTGGTGGTCGTCCACGCCGGCGGCAAGCGCGGCGCGGCCATCGCCGAGGCGGTGCGCCGGGCGGGCGCGGTGGTGCACCGCTGCGAGAAGCTCGGCCGGGGCGAGCGCCTCGACTTCGTGCGCGGTGAGCTGCGGCGGGCCGGGGCCACGACCGACCGCGAGGCCGCCCAGGCCGTGCTCGACACCGTGGGCAACGACCTGCGCGAGCTCGCCGCCGCCTGCTCGCAGCTGGCCGCCGACACCGGGGGCCGGGTGGACGAGGCCGCGGTGCGCCGCTACCACCGGGGTCTGGCCGAGGTGTCCGGGTTCGACGTGGCCGACGCCGCCATGACGGGTACCCGGGGCCACGCGCTGGAGACGCTGCGGTGGGCGACCGACGCCGGGGTGCCCCACGTGCTGCTGGCCGACGCCCTGGCCGAGTCGGTGCGGGTGCTGGCCCGGGTCGGCACCGCCCGGGGCAACCCCAACCAGCTGGCGGGTCGGCTCGGCATCGCCCCGTTCAAGATCAGCAAGGCGATGGAGCAGTCACGGCTGTGGGACCTGGCCGCGCTGCCGGCGGCCCTGCAGGTGGTGGCGACGCTCAACGCCGACGTCAAGGGCGGTGCGGCCGACGCCGACTACGCCGTGGAGCGGGCCGTGCTGGCGGTGGTGGCGCTGCGCGACGGCCGCCGCCACTGAGCCTCAGCGCAGCTGCTGGGACCCCGCGCAGCTGCCGGGACCCTGCGCAGCTGCTGGGACCCTGCGCAGCTGCCGGGACCCTGCGCACGACGAACGCCCCCGGCCTGTGGCCGAGGGCGTTGACGGGGTGCGGCGGGGCGTGGTGCCCGCCGCGGGGGATCAGCCGAGCCGGTTGACCGCCGAGGCCATGGCCGACTTCTTGTTCGCGGCCTGGTTGCGGTGGATGACACCCTTGCTGGCGGCCTTGTCGAGCGCGCGGCTGGCGGCGGCGAGCCGGGTGGCGGCCGCGTCCTTGTCACCGGTGGCGGCGGCCTCGCGGAAGCTGCGGATGGCCGTGCGCAGCGAGGACTTCACCGACTGGTTGCGCAGGCGCGCCGCCTCGTTGGTGCGGATCCGCTTCACCTGGGACTTGATGTTGGCCACGCGTGACACCCTCTGTTTCGCCGTTGGGAGATGGTTCTCGACTGCACCGGGACGAGTGTCCGCGCAGCGCCGACCTCCAAGGCTAGCAGCCGGGTGGCCCCGGCCCAAACGGCGCCCGGGACGACGTCGGCGCAGGACTAGCGTGCCCCGCCGTGACGCAGACGCTGGACTGGGCCGGGTTCGGCGGGGTGGCGGTGTGGGCGCTGCTCGCCCTGCTCGTGGCCGCGGCGGTGGCCGGCGCGGTCGACGCCGTCGTCGGCGGGGGCGGCCTGGTGCAGCTGCCGGCGCTGGTGCTGCTGCTGCCCGGGGCCCCGGTGGTCGCCGTGGCGACGAACAAGGTCGCCGCGGTCGTCGGCACCACCGCCGCCACGGTCACCTACGCCCGCTCGACCCCGGTGCCGTGGCGACCCGCGCTGGCCATGGCCCTCGCCGCGGGGGTCGGCGCCGTCGGCGGTGCCCGCCTCGCCGACCGGCTGCCCCCCACCGCCCTGCTGGTGGTGGTGCTCGTCGCCGTGGTCGGGGTGGGCACCTACACGTGGCGCCGGCCGCAGGTGGGCACCGTCGACCGGCCCCGGGGCACGCCCCGCGCCCGGCTGGTGGCGATGCTGCTGGGCGGGGCGGTCATCGGCGGCTACGACGGCCTGGCGGGCCCGGGCACCGGCTCGTTCCTCGTCTTCTACCTCGTGGCCGTGGTCGGCACGACGTTCGTGCCCGCCTCGGCCATCGCCAAGCTCGTCAACGTGGCCACGAACGTCGGCGCCCTGGCCTACTTCATCCCGTCCGGGGCGGTGCTGTGGGGCGTCGGCCTGCTCATGGCGGCGGCCAACCTCACCGGGGCGGTGCTGGGGGCGCGGCTGGCGGTGCGCCGCGGCGCCGGGTTCGTGCGGCGCGTGTTCCTGGTGGTCGCGGTGGTCCTCGCGGCCAGCCTCGCGGTGCGGCTGGTGGGCGTGCTGACCTGACCGGGTGCCCGCCCGGAACACGCGGACCGGGCCACCCGAGTGGGATCTGGGCCGTCGGTCGGACAGGATGGGCCGGGTGACGAGCCTCAGCAACCGGTCCGCCGGCCCGTCGGGGACGGGGGGACGCGCGCAGCGCGGGTCGCGCGGGAAGGCCGCGGCGTCGCTCTTCGACGGCTACGGCCAGGCCGCCCGGTACCCCGGCGCCTACGACGAGATGTTCGACGCCCAGGGCGGGGTCCGCACCCCCTACCGCGGGCTGCACACCACCCTGGGGCCGGCCTCGCCCGCCGACCTCACCGCGCGCTCGGAGGCCCTCGACGCCGCCTTCCTCGACCAGGGCGTGACGTTCTCGCTGTCCGGCCAGGAGCGGCCGTTCCCGCTCGACGTCGTGCCCCGGGTCATCTCCGCCTCGGAGTGGAGCCGGCTGGAGAAGGGCATCGTGCAGCGCGTCCGGGCGCTGGAGATGTTCCTGGCCGACGTCTACGGCGAGCAGGAGATCCTGCGCGACGGCGTCGTCCCGCGGCGGCTGGTCACCTCCAGCGAGCACTTCCACCGGGAGGCCGCCGGGATCGTGCCGCCCAACGGGGTCCGCATCCACGTGGCCGGCATCGACCTCATCCGCGACGCGCAGGGCACGTTCCGGGTGCTGGAGGACAACCTGCGCTCCCCGTCGGGCGTCTCCTACGTCATGGAGAACCGCCGGACGATGGCGCGCGTCTTCCCGGACCTTTTCGCGAACCACCGGGTCCGCGCCGTCGGGGACTACGCCGCGCACCTGCTGCGCGCGCTGCGGGCGTCGGCGGCCAGCAACGAGGCCGACCCGACCGTCGTCGTGCTGACCCCCGGCGTGGCCAACTCCGCCTACTTCGAGCACTCGCTGCTCGCCCGGCAGATGGGCGTCGAGCTGGTCGAGGGCCGGGACCTGTTCTGCCGCGACAACACCGTCTACATGCGCACCACCGAGGGCGAGCGCCAGGTCGACGTGGTCTACCGCCGCATCGACGACGACTTCCTCGACCCGATGCAGTTCAAGCCGGAGTCGGTGCTGGGGGTGGCGGGCATCCTCAACGCCGCCCGCGCAGGCAACGTCGTCATCTCCTCGGCGGTGGGCAACGGCATCGGCGACGACAAGCTCATCTACACCTACGTGCCCACGATGATCGAGTACTACCTGGGCGAGAAGCCGTCGCTGGCCAACGTGGACACCTTCCGCTGCTGGCTCGACGACGAGCGCACCGAGGTGCTCGACCGGCTCGACGAGCTCGTCATCAAGCCCGTCGAGGGCTCGGGCGGCTACGGCATCGTGTTCGGCCCCGACGCCACGGCCAAGGAGCTGGAGACGGTGCGGCGCAAGGTGAAGGCCGACCCGCGCGGCTGGATCGCCCAGCCGCTGGTGCAGCTCTCCACCGTGCCCACCAAGATCGGGGACGAGCTGGCGCCGCGCCACGTCGACCTGCGCCCGTTCGCGGTCAACGACGGCGAGGACGTGTGGGTGCTGCCCGGTGGGCTCACCCGGGTCGCCCTGCCCGAGGGCAGCATGGTGGTCAACTCCAGCCAGGGCGGCGGCAGCAAGGACACCTGGGTGCTGGCCAGCCGCGCCTCGGCCGAGGAGCGCGAGCTCGCCGGCGACGAGCTGGTCAGCGGCGACGTCCGCACCGCTCACGAGGCGGAGCACGGGCCGGAGCTGACCCTCATGCAGGAGCAGCAACAGCAGCAGCAGCAGACCCAGCTGGGAGGTGCCCGCTGATGCTGGCCCGCAACGCCGAGTCCCTCTACTGGATCGGCCGCTACGTCGAGCGTGCGGACGACACCGCCCGGATCCTCGACGTCACCGTGCAGCGGCTGCTCGAGGACGCCACCGTCGACCCCGACCGCACCTCCCGGGTGCTGCTGCGGGTGCTGGGCATCCCCGAGCCGGACACCGAGCTCGACGTCTGGTCGCTGACCGACATCGTCGCCTACGACCGCAGCCAGGGCGGGTCCATCGTGGACTCGATCGCCGGGGCGCGCGAGAACGCCCGCGGCGCACGGGAGGTCACGTCCTCGGAGATGTGGGAGTGCCTCAACACCACCTACAACGCGCTGCCCGAGCGCCAGCGCGTGGCCAAGCGGGTGGGCCCGCACGGCTTCTTCGCCTTCGTCGAGGACCGCGCGGCCACGTTCGCCGGGCTGGCCGACTCCACGCTGAGCCGCGACGACGGCTACCGCTTCCTGCTGCTGGGGCGCACCGTCGAGCGCGTCGACATGATGGTGCGGCTGCTGCTCTCCCGGGCCGGGGACCGGACGTCGAGCCCCGCGTGGGTGGCCGTGCTGCGCTCCGCCGGCGCGCAGGACACCTACCTGCGCACCTACCGCGGCGCGCTCGACGCGACCCGCGTCGTGGAGTTCATGCTGCTCGACCGGCTCTTCCCGCGGTCCATCTTCTCCGCGCTGCGCCAGGCCGAGCAGTGCCTCGAGGAGCTCGACCCGCACCCGTCGAGCCGGGTCGGGGAGCGCTCGGAGTCGTTGCGGCTGCTGGGCCGGGCGCGCAGCGAGCTGGAGTACCTGCGCCCGGGCGAGCTGCTCGACGACCTGCCGGAGCGGCTGATGGCGCTGCAGACCATCTGCCGCGACCTCGGCGAGGCGATCTCGCTGCAGTACTTCCACGCCGCGCCGTGGGTGGCCTGGACCGACGCCCGCGCGGGCGAGGTCCTCAACGACGACCAGGGAGAGCTGTGAGCTGGCGCATGCGGGTGGTGCACACCACCGGGTTCGACTACGCGACCCCGGTGACGTCGTCCTACAACGAGGCCCGGCTCACCCCGCGCAACGACAGCAGGCAGAACGTCATCCTCAACCGCGTCGAGACCTCGCCGTCGACCCGGTCCTACCGCTACACCGACTACTGGGGCACGGTCGTCACCGCGTTCGACCTGCACGCCCCCCACACGGGCCTCGAGGTGGTCGGGTCGTCCGTCGTGGAGACCGACGCCACGGTGATGCCCGAGGAGCAGGTCGACTTCGAGCGCCTGGCCTCCGAGGACGTCCTCGACCGCTTCACCGAGATGCTCAGCGCCACCGGGTTCGTCCCCGCGAACCGCGAGCTGCGCAAGGTCGCCCGCGGCCTGGCCAAGGGCCGCTCCCCGGTCGAGGCCGCGCGGGCCGCGCTGGCCTGGGTGCACGGCGAGATGGCCTACGTGCCGGGCACCACCGGGGTGCACACCTCCGCGGTCGAGGCGTGGCAGGAGCGCAAGGGCGTCTGCCAGGACTACGTCCACCTGTCGCTGGTCCTGCTGCGCGCCATGGGGATCCCCGCGCGCTACGTCTCCGGCTACCTGCACCCCGTGCGGACCGCGGAGGTGGGCGACACCGTGCAGGGCCAGAGCCACGCCTGGGTCGAGGTCTGGACGGGCGGCTGGTGGGGCTGGGACCCGACGAACGACGTCGAGGTGACCGAGCAGCACGTCACCGTCGCGCTGGGCCGGGACTACGCCGACGTCACCCCGCTCAAGGGCATCTACTCCGGCGGCGGGTCCACCGAGCTCGACGTCGTCGTGGAGATCACCCGGCTGGCCTGAGCCCCGGGGCCGGGCGTCAGCTCCAGCCGTAGTCGCGGCGCAGCCGCTCGGCGACGGTGTCGAAGCGCGCCCGGTCCAGCACGGCGCCCTCGCGGCGGATGCCCGCCTCGGGGACGTCGAGCACCCGGTCGAGGCGCAGGAAGCTGGGTCGGCGCTCGGCGTCCCACGGTCCGGTGCCCAGCGCCAGCCAGCCCGCCTGATCGCCGCGGCGGGCGTTCGAGCTGAGCATCAGCCCCAGCAGGGTGTCGCCCTCGCGGCCCACGACGAGCACGGGGCGGTCCTTGCCCTGGCTGGCGTCCTCCTCGTAGGTCACCCACGTCCACACGACCTCGCCGGGGTCGGCCCGGCCGTCGAGCTGCGGGGAGTACTCCAGGCGCCGGGCCCGCTGCACCGACGGACGGCTCCGCGTCGTCGTCGGCCGGCCGGTGCCGGTGGAGCCGCTGCGGGAGGACTGGATGGCGCGCAGCGCCCGGGGGCCCTCGCGCTGGGCCAGGCGCAGCGCGGTCGGACCGTAGCGACGGGCCAGCGCGCCGACCTGGGAGAGGAAACCTGCCACGAGCGGGCACCCTACCTGCGGGGACGTCGGGACCACCCGCCGCCGTGAGACGATGGACCTCGACGAGGTGGGCCGGCCCGGCGCACCGACCAGGTCCCCGGCGCAGGTCCTCCGACCTGCGCCGCGACCCCAGCCCGACCAGGGAGCTCAGTGCCCAGCTTTGCCGAGACGACGTTCACCCCGCCCGCGCGGATCCGGAACTTCTCCATCATCGCCCACATCGACCACGGCAAGTCGACGCTGGCCGACCGGATGCTGCAGCTGACCGGGGTCGTCGACCCGCGCCAGATGCGCGCGCAGTACCTCGACCGGATGGACATCGAGCGCGAGCGCGGCATCACCATCAAGGCCCAGAACGTGCGGCTGCCCTGGGTCATCGAGGAGGGCGAGGGTGCGGGCGAGGAGATCGTGCTGCACCTCATCGACACCCCCGGCCACGTCGACTTCACCTACGAGGTGTCCCGGGCGCTCGAGGCGTGCGAGGGCGCGATCCTCCTTGTCGACGCCGCGCAGGGCATCGAGGCGCAGACCCTGGCCAACCTGTACCTGGCCATGGACAAGGACCTCACGATCATCCCGGTCCTGAACAAGATCGACCTGCCCGCGGCCGACCCCGACCGCTACGCCGAGGAGATCGCCCACATCGTCGGCTGCGAGGCATCCGACGTGCTGCGGGTCTCGGGCAAGACCGGCGCCGGGGTGGCCGAGCTGCTCGACGAGGTCGTCCGCAAGGTGCCACCGCCCGTCGGGGACGCCGACGGCCCCGCCCGCGCGATGATCTTCGACTCCGTCTACGACGCCTACCGCGGCGTGGTCACCTACGTGCGCGTGGTCGACGGCGAGATCCGGCCGCGCGAGAAGGTCACCATGATGTCGACCGGCAGCACCCACGAGCTGCTCGAGGTCGGCATCATCTCCCCGGAGCCCAAGGCCACGACCGGGCTCGGGGTGGGCGAGGTCGGCTACCTCATCACCGGGGTCAAGGACGTCCGCCAGTCCCGCGTCGGGGACACGGTGACCACGACGAAGAAGGGCGCGACGGAGCCGCTGGTCGGCTACCGCGACCCCAAGCCGATGGTCTACTCCGGGCTCTACCCGATGGACGGCTCGGACTACCCGGTGCTGCGCGACGCGCTGGAGAAGCTGCGGCTCAACGACGCGGCGCTGGCCTACGAGCCGGAGACCTCGGTGGCGCTGGGCTTCGGCTTCCGCTGCGGCTTCCTCGGCCTGCTGCACATGGAGATCACCCGCGACCGCCTCGAGCGCGAGTTCGGCCTCGACCTGATCTCCACCGCGCCCAACGTGGTCTACCGCGTCGTCACCGAGGACGGCAGCTCCCTCGACGTCACCAACCCGTCGTACTGGCCGCCGGGCAAGCTGCGCGAGGTCCACGAGCCCGTGGTCAAGTGCACGGTGATCTCCCCGAGCGAGTACATCGGGGCGATCATGGAGCTGTGCCAGTCGCGGCGCGGCGAGCTCGGTGGCATGGACTACCTCTCCGAGTCCCGGGTGGAGCTGCGCTACCAGATGCCCATGGGCGAGATCATGTTCGACTTCTTCGACGCCCTGAAGTCGCGCACCAAGGGCTACGCCAGCCTGGACTACGAGGAGTCCGGCGAGCAGGAGGCGGACCTGGTGAAGGTCGACATCCTGCTGCAGGGCGAGCCCGTCGACGCGTTCTCCTCGATCGTGCACCGCGACGACGCGGGCGCCTACGGCAACAAGATGACCTCGAAGCTCCGCGAGCTCATCCCGCGGCAGAGCTTCGAGGTGCCTATCCAGGCCGCGATCGGCGCCAAGATCATCGCGCGCGAGAACATCCGCGCCATCCGCAAGGACGTGCTCGCCAAGTGCTACGGCGGTGACATCAGCCGCAAGCGCAAGCTGCTGGAGAAGCAGAAGGAGGGCAAGAAGCGCATGAAGACGATCGGTCGCGTCGAGGTGCCGCAGGAGGCCTTCGTGGCCGCGCTGAGCTCCGAGGCCGGGGACAAGCCGAAGAAGTGAGGAGCCCGGCGTGAGCGCCGTCCTGGCCGGCCTGGCCGCGCCCGTGGTGGGGGCGCCGATGGCCGGTGGGCCGAGCACGGTGGCGCTGGCCGCGGCGGTGTCCGGCGCGGGTGGTCTGGGCTTCCTGGCCGGGGCGAACCTGGCGGTGGACGCGCTGGCCGGACGGGTGCGCGAGCTGCGGGACGTGCTGGGGGAGCGGCCGTTCGGGGTGAACCTGTTCCTGCCGACCGCGGAGCCGCCGCTGCTCGACCTGGCGGCGCACCTCGCCGCGCTGGACCGCTGGGCGGCCCGGTACGACGTTCGCCGCGGGGCGGCCACCTGGGACGACGACGCCTGGCGGGCCAAGGTCGACGTGCTGCTGGCGGACCCGGTGCCCGTGGTCGGGTTCCACTTCGGCTGCCCGCCGCGCGACGTGGTCGACGCGCTGCACGGCGTCGGCTCCGAGGTGTGGACGACCGTGACCTCGCGCGCCGAGGCCCGCACCGCGACCGCGGGCGGGGTGGACGCGCTGGTGGTGCAGGGCCGCGAGGCCGGCGGGCACCGCGGCACCCACGGCAACGACGCCGGCGCGGTCGACCCCGACGACGAGCCCGGCCTGCTGGCGCTGCTGCGGCTGGTGTCCTCGGTGACGGAGCTGCCGCTGGTCGCCGCCGGCGGGCTGGTGCACGGCGCCGACGTCGCGGCCGTGCTCGTGGCCGGGGCCTCAGCGGCCCAGTGCGGCAGCGCGTTCCTGGGCTGCCCCGAGGCGGGGACGTCGTCAGTGCACCGCGCCGCGGCCGCCGCCGACCGCCCCACCGCCACCACCCGGGCGTTCTCCGGTCGCCCCGCGCGCGGGGTCCGCAACGCGCTGCTCGACGAGCTGACCGACCGTGCGCCCGCGGCCTACCCGCACCTCAACCGCGCGTCGGGCCCCGTGCGGGCGGCGGCCGCGCAGCGCGAGGACGACTCGGCCGTGGCGCTGTGGGCCGGCCAGACCCACCACCTCGCGCGGGTGCTGCCCGCGGCCGAGGTGGTGGCGCTGCTGGTGGCCGAGGCCCGGGACGCGCTGTCGGCGGCCACCTCCCGGCTGCGCTGACCGCTCACGCGGCTCCGGGCCCGGGGGTGCGGGGGGCCGACCACGCGCGTCGCAGCACCTCGGTGGCGTAGCCGACGTCCAAGGGCTCGCCGTGCCAGGCGGGCGCCGTCGCGTCCGGTCGCACGCGGTCGTCCGCGAGGTGTTCCGCGGGACCGTCGGGGCCGGGTGCGGCCAACCACGGTCGCCCGTCGCGGTGCAGCTCGAAGCGTTGCCCGCCGAGCGCGGTCACGGTGAACCGGCCGAGGTGCAGCGAGCGGTGGCAGCCGCCGCAGAGCAGCAGCAGGTTGTCGAGGTCGGTGCGGCCGCCGCGGCTGCACGGGACGACGTGGTGGGCGTGCAGGAAGCGGGTGCGGCCGCACCCCGGGGCGCGGCACCCGCCGTCGCGCAGCAGCAGGGCCCGCAACTGGGCCGGGGACGGCACCCGGCGGGCGCGGCCGAAGGCCAGCACCGGCCCGCCCCGGGCACCGAGCGGGCGTCCGGCGGCGTCGACGACGACCGCGCGCCGGGTCGCGCCGCACTGCAGCTCGGCCGCGGCGGCGGGCTCGAGCGGCGGCCCGTCCTGCAGGTGCGACCCGAGCTCGTCGACGCGGAGGAGGACCTCGGCGGCGACGGCGTGCGCCGGTGCGGCCACGGCGTCGCAGACCACCGACGCGGCCGCGACCAGCGCCGGGCCGAGGTCGGACGGCGGCGGCGCGATGAGGTCGGGCGGTTCCGCGGAACCGTCGGTGCGGGTGCGCTCGTGCTCGGCCCGCGTCAGCGCGGCGAGCACCGCGGCGCCGTCCTGGGCGGCGAGCCGACCCCACACGACCAGGTCGCCGGTCTCGGGGTCCCACCGCCACTGGACCCGTCGGCGGTCCTCCCGGTCCTGCTCGCGTCGCTGCTGCTCCGCCGCGGGGCCGTCCTGCTGCGCCGCGGCGGTCCGCAGCCCCCGGACGAGGCGCTCCACGTGGGCGGCCGGTGCGGCGAGCGCGACGTCGACCAGGTCGTCCTCGGTGCCCGGCGTCGCGACCCGGGCGAGCGCGCGCACCTTCGAGTAGCTGAGCCGGCCGTGGTCGAGCTCGGCGGCGGTGCGGGGCAGGGCGGTGAGCGCGCGGGCGACCCGGACGTGCTCCCGGGCGGTCCGCAGGTCGGTGCCGCACCGCCAGGACAACCAGTGCGCGCAGGACGCCAACCCGGGTCCGGCCCAGCCCTCGCGGGCGTCGAAGTCCGCCAGCAGCCGCAGGAAACGGCCGGTGGCGGCGGCGATCTGACCCGCGAGCGTGACCACCTCGTCCCCGACCTGCTCGACCGAGCGCAGCGCCGTGACCGACCCGGGCCCCGTGCTCGTGCCGGGTGCGCCCTGCGGCGCGTCGTCGGGTGTGTGGTCCGGCCGTGCGGCGGCGGTGGTCATGGCGTCCCCCGGGGATGTCGTTCGAGCGGGGTGTCGTGCGAGCGCGGTGTCGTTTGACCGGGAGCATCCCCGGGGGGACCGACAGGAACCGGCGGCTCAGGCGGGGCCGAGCAGCGCAGGCGCCGCGGAGCGCATCGTCACGCAGGCCCACGCGCGCCAGGGTGCCCACGGGGCCAGATGCTCGGCGAGACCGTCGGGGGTGAGCGGGCCGTTGCCGGTCAGCAGCGCCCCGGTGACGGCCAGCACTGCGGGCTCCAGGACGGGCACCACGTCGGGGTCGCCGAGCGCACGGACCACGACGAGCTCGGCGTAGTACGGCCCGATCCCCTCCAGCTCGCGCAGCCGGGCCGCGGCCTCGGCCGGGTCCAGGGCACGCAGCGCGGCGGTGTCGAGCCGGCCGTCGAGCGCCGCACGGGCCAGACCGTGCAGCCGGCGCAGCTTGACCTCGGGCAGCGAGGGGAACGCGTCGACCGCCAGCAGCTGCTCCGGCGTCGGCAGCACGGGCACCACCTCACCCCCGACGGTCAGCACCGTGCCGTGGGCCCGCGACAGCCGCTCCCGCAGCGCCGCGCCCTGGGCGGCCGGCCGACGGGCGGACAGGATGCACCAGGCCAGTGCCTCGTAGGCGGAGTGGAACAGCGGCGGCCGCAGCCCGGGCACGGCCGCGACGAAGCGCGCCAGCACCGGGTCGGCCGCGGCGAGGGCGTCCCAGGGCCGGGCGTCGACGTCGGCCGAGAGCACCCGCAGCGCCTGGGCGACCGCGGCATCCACCGTGGCGCCGTCGGGGTCCGCGCCTGCGCCGGTCACCTCCAGGTGCAGGGTCCCCGGGTCCGGCTGGCGGACCTGCACCCCGACGGGGGTCCAGCCGGGCTCGAGCAGGAAGCCCAGCCGCATCACCGACGGGTCGGCGGCGGCGTCGCGCTGGCCGAAGCCGAAGGCGGCGCTGCGGGTCAGGTCGAACGCGCCGCGCAGGGTGTGTGTGCGGGTGGCGGGAGCGGCGAGGGTGGTGGGCACGGGGCACCTCGGTGGGTCGTCCGGACGGGTCGGGCCCACCGTGGCACCGACCCCCGACAGGTCCGGGCCCGGTCAGCGCAGCGCGTCGTGGGGCAGCAGCGCGTGCACGCCGACGACCTGGTTGACCACCTGGGTGACGTGCAGGTCGACGACCACCGACGCCAGCGCGAGCGCCTCGGCCCGGCCCAGCCCGTGCAGCGCGCCCAACAGGTCGAGCACCCCGTCCAGGGCGTGGCCCGTGGCGGTGTCGAGGTCGTCCGCGACGCCCAGGACGACCCAGCCGGCGGGGGTGTCGGCGACGGGGGTGCGCAGCGCGAGGCCGTGCAGCTCGGGCAGCACGTCGAGGGTGAGCGTCGCGGTGGCCGGGCACTCGATCGCCGTCCCGGAGACCTCCCCGTGCCCCTGCGCGGCGTGCGCGTCCCCGACGGAGAGCAGGGCGCCCGGCACGGTGACGGGCAGGTACAGGGTGGACCCGGCGACGACGTCGCGGCAGTCGAGGTTGCCGCCGTGCCACCGCGGCGGGACGGTCGAGTGCCTGCCGGGCTCCGCCGGGGGCAGCCCGACGACGCCGAGGAACGGCCGGGTGGCCACGGTGTGCCCGTGCTGGGTGGTGGCCGTGGCCCCGTCGATGGTCCAGCGCAGCACCGCGCGGTCGTCGACCACGCCCAGGCGGCGGTTGACCGGGGTGTCGCGCATCCCCGCGTAGGTGGTGCCGAACGTCCCCGGCACCACTGCGTCGACCCGGACGGCCAGCACGTCACCGGGACGGGCGCCGCGCACCGCGACCGGCCCGGTCAGCGCGTGGCCGTGGCCCGGCCGCCACGCGGGGTGGCGCGGCCGGGCCAGCACGTCCCCGGTGCCGTCCCACGGCCCGGCCGACCAGCCCGAGTCGAGGCAGTCCACGACGACGGTCGCGCCGGGGTCGACGGTGAGCACCGGCGCCAGCGCGGGGTCGAACCAGCCGTGCAGGGTGCGCTCGTCCGCGGGCAGCCGGGGCACCGTCAGTCCACGATCGACTGGTGGACCAGCTGGCGCAGGAAGGGCCGGATCGGCAGCGTCGAGCTGGGCAGCAGCTGGGTGTAGAAGGTGACGGTGAGATCCTCGACGGGGTCGACGTAGAACGCGGTCGACGCCGCGCCGCCCCAGGAGTAGTCGCCCACCGAGCTGACCACCCCGTACGCGGCCGGGTCGAGCACCATCGAGAACCCGAGGCCGAAACCGACTCCGCGCAGCGGGGTCTCGGCGAACAGGGGGCGGCCGTAGGTCTCGAGGTCGGCCCCGCCGGGGAGGTGGTTGCGGACCATGTGCGCCAGGGTGCGGGGCCCCAGGACACGTCCCCCGTCCGGTGTGGACCCACCGGCGCGCAGCATCTCCACGAAGCTCAGGTAGTCCCCGGCCGAGGACACCAGCCCACCCCCGCCGGAGAGGAACGCGGGCTTCTGGTGCGCGGCGGCCGCGAATGCGGTCAGCGGGGTGACGCCGGCGCCGTAGAGCTGGGCGAGGCGGCCGGCGTCGTCCGGCGAGGCGAGGCCGAACGACGTCTCCGTCATGCCCAGCGGCGCGTAGATGCGCTCGGCGAAGACCTCGTCGAGGGGCTTGCCCGCCCACAGCTCGACGAGGCGGCCGAGCACGTCGGTGGAGACGCCGTAGTTCCACTCCCGGCCCGGCTGGAACACCAGCGGCACCGCCGCCCACTGCCGGCACACCTCGGCGGAGTCCGCGCCCGGCGGGGTGCCCCACTCGTGGCCGGCCGCGCGGTACATCGCGTCGACGGGGTGGGTGCGGTGGAACCCGTAGGTCAGCCCCGAGGTGTGGGAGAGCAGGTGCCACACCCGGATCGGCTCGGTGGCCGGCTCGGTGACGGGCTTCTGGTCGGACCCGGCGACGTAGACGCGGGTGTCGGCGAACTCGGGGATCCAGCGGCTGATCGGGTCGGTCAGCTCGAACGCGCCCTCCTCGTACAGCGACATCGCCGCCACCGACGTCACCGGCTTGGTCATGGAGAAGATGCGCCAGAGGGTGTCCGGGGTGACGGGCAGGCCGGCCTCGACGTCGCGCTGCCCGCCGGTGCCCACGTGGACGAGCTCGCCGTGGCGGGCCACGGTGACGAGGAATCCGGGCAGCTGCCCCTCGTCGACCCACCGCTGGCAGCGGGCGTCGAGGCGGCGCAGCCGCGCCGCGTCGAGACCCACCGCCGCGGGGTCGGTGCTCACCTGCAGGTCGTTCGCCGTGGTCGTCGTCGCCGTGGTGTCCGTCACGTCCCCCAGTCAAGCACCGCGAGGTCGTGCGCGCGGCTCACGGACCCGCCGGCGGTCACGCGCCGCCGTGCGCGGGCTGGAACGAGCCCAGCTCGTCGGCCTCGCTGCGGATGACGTGCACCACCGCGTTGATCAGCGCGAGGTGGGTGAAGGCCTGCGGGAAGTTGCCCCAGTGCCGGCCCGTGGCGGGGTCGATCTCCTCGGCGTAGAGCTGCAGCGGGCTGGCGAAGGAGAGCAGCCGCTCGCAGAGGTGGCGGGCCCGGCGGGTCTCCCCGATCTCGACCAGGGCGGAGACCAGCCAGAACGAGCAGATGGTGAACGTGCCCTCCTCGCCGGTCAGCCCGTCGTCGGTCTCCTCGACCTGGTAGCGGAGCACCAGCCCGTCCACGGTCAGCTCGTCGGCGATCGCCAGCACCGTGGCCCGCACCCGCTCGTCGTCGGCGGGCAGGAAGCGCAGCAGCGGCACCAGCAGCAGCGAGGCGTCGAGGGCCGTCGACCCGTAGCGCTGCACCAGCACGCCGCGCTCGTCGACGCCGTGGGCGAGGACGTCGGCGTGGATCTCGTCGGCGATCTTCTGCCAGTCCTCGGCGAAGCCGGCCTCGCCGTGCAGCCGGGCCAGCTTGGCGCCGCGGTCCAGCGCGACCCAGCACATGACCTTCGACGACGTGAAGTGCTGCGGCTCGCCGCGGACCTCCCAGATGCCGCGGTCGGGCTCCCGCCAGTGCGCGATGGCCTCCTCGACCTGCGCCTTGAGCAGCGGCCACAGCTGCTCGGGCACCTGCTCGCGGGAGCGGGTGTGCAGGTACACCGAGTCCAGCATGGTGCCCCAGATGTCGTGCTGCTCCTGGTCGTAGGCCCCGTTGCCGATGCGGACGGGGGCCGCGCCCTCGTAGCCGGAGAGGTGCTCGAGCTCCAGCTCGGTCAACGAGCGCTCCCCGCCGACGCCGTACATCACCTGCAGCGGGTGCGGCTTGCCGTTGCCCGAGCCGGACACGTCGGCGATGAAGGAGAAGAAGTCGTTCGCCTCCCGGTCCAGGCCCAGGGTGTAGAGCCCCCACAGGGCGAATGTGGAGTCCCGCACCCAGGCGTAGCGGTAGTCCCAGTTGCGCTCCCCGCCCGGGGTCTCCGGCAGCGAGGTCGTGGCCGCGGCGAGCAGCGCGCCGGTGGGGGAGTAGGTCAGGCCCTTGAGGGCCAGCGCGCTCTGCTGCAGGAAGCTCCGCCAGGGGTGGTCGGGGAACCGGCCCGCGGCGATCCACTGGCGCCACGACTCCTGGGTCCGCCACATCTTCTCCGCGGCCTCGGCGTAGGTCTGCGGGGCGGGCAGGTCTGACCAGCTCAGGGCCACGAAGACGTCGTCGCCCTCGGTGAGCCGGGTGCGGGCGCGGGCCTCGCGGCCCTCCAGGCCCAGCCGCAGGTCGGTGGTCAGCTTCAGGGTGGGCATCGCCGGCTCGCCCTCGACCACCTCCGGGGTGCAGGTGGCCACTGCCTCCCCGTAGGCGGGCCCGGTGTAGGCCCACGTGGCTCCGCGCCGGTGGTAGTCGAAGGCGGGCTCGCAGCTCAGCGCCAGCTCCACGGTGCCCGACACGCAGCGCACGGTGCGCAGCAGGACGTGCTCGGCGTCCCAGTCGGTGGGGGTGCGCCGGTGGGTCTTGGAGCGCTCGTCGGTGTTGTGCCAGCTGCCCATGACCAGGGCGTCGCGGACGATGAGCCAGCCGGTGTCGGTCTGCCACGTGGTCTCCACCATGAGGCTGCCCGGCATGTAGCGCCGCGACGCGGGCACGGCGACGCCGTAGGGCGCGAGCCGGGAGTGCCCCGCGCCCCGGTCCAGCATCGCGCCGAAGACGCTGGGGGAGTCCGGCCGCGGCACGCACATCCACTCCACCGAGCCGTTCGGCGCCACCAGGCAGGTGGTCTCGCAGTCGGAGAGGAACGCGTAGTCCGCGATGGGCGGGAACGCGCTGCGACCGACCCCGCCCGGCGACACGCGCCGCGGGACGGGGACGGCGGCGGCCAGGGGCGCGGACTGGTCCATCCGCGCATCATGCCCGGGCCAGGTCACGGCCCGGTGAACACCGCCGCCGGTCCTACCGGGTCAGCACGATCTTGCCCGCGGTGCGGCCCTCGAGCATGGCGCGGAACGCGTCCTCGGCCTCGGTCATGGGGACCTCCGAGCCGATCTCGGGGGTGATGCCGCGCTGGGCGCAGAAGGAGAGCAGGTCGGCCAGCTCGTCGCGGGTGCCCATGGTGGAGCCGACGACGCGCAGCTGCAGGAAGAAGACCCGCTGCAGCTCGGCGCCCGCGTCGGGCCCGGAGGTCGACCCGGACACCACGATGACGCCGCCCGGCTTGAGCGAGCGCACGGAGTGGCCCCAGGTCGCCTTGCCGACGGTCTCGAACACGCCGTCGACCTTGCCCGGCAGCCGCGCCCCGGACTCGAAGGTGGCGTCGGCGCCCAGCCGGGAGGCGAGCGCGCGCTTCTCCTCGGTGCGGCCGGTGACCCACACCCGGAACCCGGCCGCCGACGCCAGCTGCACCAGGGCGGTGGAGACGCCGCCGGAGGCGCCCTGCACCAGGATGGTCTGCCCCGGGCGCAGGCCGGACTTGACGAAGAGCATGCGGTAGGCGGTGAGCCAGGCGGTGCCCATGACCGCGCCCTGGGTGAGCGTCATCGCCTCCGGCAGCGGGACGACGTTGCGGGCCGGGACGACGACCTGCTCGGCCATGGTCCCCTGGTGCAGCTCGGTGAGCAGCGTCCGCCGGGGGTCCAGGGTCTCGTCCCCCACCCACCCGTCGCTGGGGATCACGGAGTGGATGACGACGGGCGAGCCGTCGGGCAGGGTGCCGGCGCCGTCGCAGCCCAGCGTCATGGGGAACTGCTCGGGCTTGATGCCCACGCCCCGCAGCGTCCACAGGTCGTGCATGTTCAGGCTGGCCGCCGCCACGTCCACCGTCACCCACCCCTCGGGGGCGGTGGGGGCGTCGCGCTCCCCGACGCGCAGGGACGCGATCGGGTCGTCGGCGTTGGGCTCGGCTGCGTGCACGGCAAACATGGGCCTGAACCTAGCGGGCTAGCCTCGCCGGTGTGGGCTGGCTGGGCACGTGGTGGGACTCCGTCGAGCTGTGGCTCGTCGGCCTGCCCTTCGTGCTGCAGGTCCCCGTCGTGCTCGGGGTGGTGGTCCCGCTCTGCGGGGCGGTCGCGGTGGGCCTCGACCGGGGGGCGGACGTGGTCGCGGCCCGGCTGCCTACCCTGGGCGCGGTGAGCACCCGCCGCCGGTCCGTCCCGGACGCCCTGCGGGCTCGCCTCGCCTCGCCCCGCTTCCGGATCACCGCGACCCTGGTCGGGCTGCTGGTGCTCGTCGTCCTCGCGTCGCTGCTGCGCGCCGTCTGAGCGGGGACCGCGGCGGCGGTGTCACGGGGCCGGTGTCACGGGGCGGGTGTCACGGGGCGGGTGTCACGGGGCCGGGGGCGGCCACACCGAGGACCAGGAGCGCTGCTGCTCGGTGTGCCCGCTCACCGCGGGCGGGAGCTCGCCGGCGACGACGTCGGCGATGGTGGTTCCCTCCATGATCGCGCGCAGCGAGGCCCGCACCGCCACCCACACGTCGCGCAGGTGGGTCGCCGGTGCGCCGTAGTCGACCGCCTCGGGGCGGTGGCCGTGGATCAGCGCCAACGGCCCGTCGACGACGCGGACCACGTCGGCGACGCTGATCTCGGCGGCCGGGCGGGCGAGCCGGTGCCCGCCCTCGGGGCCGCGCCGGCTGACCACGAGGCCGCCGCGGCGCAGCTCGGCCAGGATCGCGTCGAGGAACGTGCGCGGGATGTCCTGCGCGGCCGCCACCTCGTCGGCCTTGATCGCGCACCCCGGCTCGGCCGCGGCCAGCACGCACACGGCCCGCACCGCGTAGTCCGCCTTCGCCGAGATCTGCACGCGGGCCAGCATGCCGCACCCGTCCAGCATCGTTCCCGATCAAGTTGACCGGTCCGGTCGACAATGCCACGATGGCCGCCGTGTCCAGGACCGTGCTCGCGCCCGCCGCCGGCGTGCTCGTGCGACGCCTGCACCTGGACCTGATGCGCCTGTCCGCCAGCGGCTGCTGTCCGCGGGAGAGCTGACCCTCCCCGTCCCGCCCCGCTCGGACCCCTCGCGCGCGCCGCTGCGCCGCGCCCCTCACGACAGGTGCTCGCCGTGTCCTCGTTCCTCTCGATCGACCCCTCGCTCGTCGTCGCCGGCCTGCTCGTCGGCCTGCTCGTCGGGCTCACCGGGATGGGGGGCGGCGCGCTGCTCACCCCGATCCTGGTGCTCGTCTTCGGCGTGGCCCCGCTGGCCGCGATCTCCTCCGACCTGGTCACCAGCCTGGTCATGAAGCCCGTCGGGGCCGCGGTGCACCTGCGCCGCGGCACGGTGCAGACGGGGCTGGTGAAGTGGCTCGTCCTCGGCGCCGTGCCGTCGGGGTTCGTCGGGGCCGTCCTCGTCGGCACGCTGGGCCGCTCTAGCGGGGTGCAGTCCACCCTGAAGACGGTGATCGGTGCGGCGCTGGTGGTCTCGCTGCTCGCCACGCTCACCCGGCTGGTGCTCGACCGCCGCGGCGGCACCCGGGACCACGGTCCGCTCGTGGTGCGCCCGGGCGTGACCGTGGCCATCGGCGTGGTCGGCGGGCTGGCCGTCGGCATCACCTCGGTCGGGGCGGGCTCGCTCATCATCGCGCTGCTGCTGCTGGCCTACCCCGGTCTCACCCCGTCGAAGCTCGTCGGCACCGACATCGTGCAGGCCATCCCGCTCGTCGGGGCGGCCGCGCTCGGCCACCTGCTCTTCGGTGACGTCCAGCTCGCCGTCACCGCGTCCCTGCTCGTCGGGGCCCTGCCCGCCATCTACGTCGGGGCCCGCCTCTCGGCCCAGGCGCCGTCGACCGTCATCCGCCCGGTGGTCTCCGCCGTGCTGCTGGCCTCCGCGCTGGCGCTGCTCAAGGCCCCCACGTCCCTGGTCGTCTCCGGTGCGCTGGCCGCGGCCCTGGTCACCGTGCTGCTCACCCGTCCCGGCCGCCGTCCCGCCGAGGACGACCGCGTCCCGCTCACCACGTCCTGACCCGTCCCCCAGCTCCCCACCCCGACCCCGCCCCGGAGGCACCCGTGACCAGCGCCACCCGCCCGAAGCAGACCGTCGTCCCGTTCCACGTGTCCGGCACGGGCACCGGCGTCGCCCAGCAGGTCGACGTCGACGGCAAGCACACCATCGCCGTCGACACCTACCCGTCCTTCGGCGGCGAGGACTCCGCGCCCAGCCCGCTGTCCTACGCGCTGGCCGCGCTGACCTCCTGCACCCAGGTCGTCTCCGCCGTCGTCGCCAAGGACCTCGGCATCACCCTCGGCCGGATCACCGCCGAGGCCACCGGTGACCTCGACACCGCCGTCATCGGCGGCGGGGCGCAGGGCAACGCGAACTTCGACGCGGTGCGGCTGACGGTCCACCTCGAGAACGACGCCACCGCCGAGCAGTTCGAGCAGCTGCGCAGCGAGACCGAGCGCCGCTGCCCCGTCAGCCAGCTGTTCATCCGCAGCGGCCTGGAGTTCAGCAACACCTGGACGTCCGAGCCCCTGGGCTGAGCCGGGGTCAGGCCGGCCCGGCGGGCGGGGCGGGGACCCAGGCGGCGGGGCGCTTCTCGGCGAAGGCGCGCATCCCCTCCTGGGCCTCGTCCGCGGCGAAGAAGCCGGCGGAGAGCTCGAGCATCTCGGCGAACCGCTCCTCCGAGCCGGCCGTGGCCCGGGCGGCCAGCATCGCCTTGGTCGCGGCCAGCGCCGTCGGCCCGCCCCGGGCCAGGGAGGCCGTGTACCGGGCGACGAGCGCGTCGAGGTCCTCGGGGTCGGCGGTGGCGGTGAGCAGGCCGACCGCCACGGCCCGGTCGGCGTCGAACACGTCCCCGGTGAGGAACAGCTCCTGCGCCGCGCGCGGGTCGAGCAGCGGCAGCAGCGGCACCGAGATGACCGCGGGCACCACGCCGATGCGGACCTCGCTGAACGCGAAGGTGGCGCCGCGGGCGGCGACGGCGATGTCGCACGCGGCGACGAGGCCCACCCCGCCGGCCCGGGCGGGCCCGCGCAGCACGGCCAGCACCGGGCACCGGTGGCGCAGCAGGCGGGTGAGGATCCGCGGGAACTCGGTGACGCCCTGCTCGTCCGCCCCGGCCCCGGCCGTCTCGCGCAGGTCCATGCCGGAGCAGAACACCGTCCCGGTGTGGGTCAGGACGACCACCCGGACGTCCTCGTCGGCCTCGGTGGCCTTCAGGTGGGCCAGCAGCTCGCGGCGCAGCCGGGCCGAGAGCGCGTTGCGGTTGCGGGGCGAGTCGAGCGTGAGGGTGGCGACCCCGTCGGCGACGTCGAGGTGGACCAGCTCGGCCGGGTCGTGCTGCGGTGCATCGCTCATGGGGGAACCCTAGGCGTCCGTGACGCGTCGCAGACGGTGACGGACCGGGTCGACGGAGGGCGGGCAGCGCGGTGCAGCAGGGATCACGAGCCGGGGCGTGGGCGGCGGCGGTGCTGGCCTTCGCCCTCGCCGCGGGGTGCGCGACGAGCACGGTGGCGGGGACCGCGGCCACCGAGGCGCCGTCGACGCCCGCCCCGGGCGCACCCGCGGTCGAGGACACCCTGCCCGTCACCGCGGGGGGCACCGCCTACCAGCCGCTGGCGCTCACCCTGACCGACCTGCCCGCGGGGTGGATGGGCGCGACCGTCACCGCGACCGAGGTCGCGCAGGCGCCGCGCACCACGGTGGTGGACCCACCGGCCTGCGCCGAGATCGGCGCGACCCGGGCCGACACGGCCGGCAACGCCTACCTGGTCGCCTTCAGCCGGGTGGACCCTTTCAACAGCCTGTTCGAGTACGTCGCGCCCACCGGCAACCCCACGCTGGACGGGGTGCAGGCGCGGGCGCGGCAGTGCGCCACCTTCACCCAGACCGACCCGTCCACGCCGGAGCCGCAGACCGTGACCACCGAGGTGGTCGACGCGCCGGCGTCCCCGTCCGGGCGGAGCCTGGGGGTGCGGCAGCGCAGCACCACGACCTACCAGGGCACGACGCTGACGTTGGAGCGCCTCGAGCTGCTCGCCGAGGTGCGGGGCGCCCTGGTCTCCGTGGTGGGCCTCAGCGGCACCCGGGACCCGCTCGACACCGAGCTGGTGCGGGCCGCGTTCACCACCGCGGTGACCCGGCTCGCCGGCTGACCTCAGCCGGCGACGCTGCGCTCCACCGCGGAGAGGGCGTCGCCGACGAGGCCGGCGGCCAGGGTGTTCCCCTGGACGGGGTCGATGAGCAGGAAGCTGCCGGTGCGCCGGCTCAGGGCGTAGTCGTCCACCGCCAGCGGCTCCGCCGTGCGCAGCCCGATGCGGCCGATGTCGTTGAGGCCCAGCGTGTCGGGGGAGTCGACCCCGACGAGCTCCTGCTCGTCGAACCGCTCGGTGATCGCGGTGACGATCGCTTGGGTGGTGCGGGTGCCGTGCTTGACGAGCAGCCGTGCGCCCGGGCGCAGCGGTGCCTCGGCCAGCCAGCACACGGTGGCCTCGAGCTCGGCGAGCGGGGTGGGCGCGTCGGTGGGGCTGGCGATGAGGTCGCCGCGGGAGACGTCGACGTCGTCGGCGAGCACCAGGGTGACGCTGCGCCCGGTGCCCGCGGCGTCGAGCTCCCCGTCGGCGGTGTCGACCCGGGCCACGGTGGTGCGGGTGCCCGAGGGCAGCACCACGACCTCGTCGCCGGGGGAGACGGAGCCCGCGGCCACCTGCCCCGCGAAGCCCCGGTAGTCCGGGTGCTCGGCGGTACGCGGCCGGATGACGTACTGCACCGGGAAGCGCAGGCCCACGCGGTGCGGCTCGGCGTCGGTGGGCACCTGCTCGAGGTGCTCGACCAGGGTCGGGCCGTCGTAGTACGGGGTGCGCTCCGACGGGGTGACCACGTTGTCCCCGTGCAGCGCCGAGACGGGGATGGCCTGCACGGCGTCGTCGGACCACCCCAGCGCCCGGGACATGGCGGTGAACTCGGCGACGATGGCGGCGTAGGTGGCGGCCGGGTCGTCGACGAGGTCGATCTTGTTGACGGCCAGCACGAGCCGCGGCACCCCGAGCAGCGCCAGCACGGCGGCGTGGCGGCGGGCCTGGGTGATGACGCCCTTGCGCGCGTCGACGAGCAGGACCACCAGCTGCGCGGTGGAGGCGCCCGAGACGGTGTTGCGGGTGTACTGCACGTGCCCCGGGGTGTCGGCCAGCACGAAGCTGCGCCGCGGGGTGGCGAAGTAGCGGTAGGCGACGTCGATGGTGATGCCCTGCTCGCGCTCGGCCCGCAGGCCGTCCACGAGCAGTGACAGGTCCGGCGTGGACAGTCCCCTGTCGACGGACGCACGGGTGACGGCGTCGATCTGGTCGACCAGCACGGACTTGGTGTCGTAGAGCAGCCGACCCACCAGGGTCGACTTCCCGTCGTCCACGCTGCCCGCGGTGGCGAGGCGCAGCAGGTCCAGCATCAGAAGTACCCCTCGCGCTTGCGGTCCTCCATGGCGGCCTCCGACACGCGGTCGTCGGCGCGGGTGGCGCCCCGCTCGGTGACCCGGGACGCGGCCACCTCGGCCAGCACCGCCTCGACGTCCGCGGCGTCCGACTCCACGGCGCCCGTGCAGGAGCCGTCGCCCACCGTGCGGTAGCGCACCGCCTTGCGCACCAGGGTCTCCGAGGCGCGCGGGCCGAACCACGGCCCCGGCGTCAGCCACATCCCGTCGCGGGAGAACACCTCGCGCTCGTGGGAGTAGTAGATGTCGGGCAGCTCGATCTGCTCGCGGGCGATGTAGCGCCACACGTCCATCTCGGTGAAGTTGGAGATGGGGAACACCCGGACGTGCTCGCCGGGGGCGTGGCGGCCGTTGTAGAGGTTCCACAGCTCGGGCCGCTGCCGCTTGGGGTCCCACTGGCCGAAGGCGTTGCGCAGGCTGAAGATGCGCTCCTTGGCCCGGGCGCGCTCCTCGTCGCGGCGCCCGCCCCCGAACACCGCGTCGAAGCGGTGCTCGGTGATGGCGTCGAGCAGCGGCACGGTCTGCAGGGGGTTGCGGATGCCGTCGGGCCGCTCGGTCAGCCGGCCGTCGGCGAGGTAGTCCTCGACCTTGGCGACGTGCAGCCGCAGGCCGTGCCGCGCCACGACCCGGTCCCGGAACTCGATGACCTCGGGCAGGTTGTGCCCGGTGTCGACGTGCAGCAGGGCGAACGGCACGGGCGCGGGCGCGAACGCCTTGAGCGCGAGGTGCAGCAGCAGGGTGGAGTCCTTGCCGCCGGAGAAGAGGATGACGGGCCGCTCGAACTCCCCGGCGACCTCCCGCATCACGTGGACGGCCTCGGACTCCAGCGCGTCGAGGGCGTCCATCGTGGACGCGGCGGGCAGCGTGGCGGTCACTGGTGCAGCCCGCACTCGATCTTGTTCTTCCCCGCCCAGCGGCCGCTGCGTGGGTCGGCGCCGGGCAGCGGCTTCACCGTGCACGGCGCGCAGCCGATCGAGGGGTACCCGGCGTCGACGAGCGGGTTGACCAGGATCGAGTGCTCGGCGATGTAGGCGTCCATGTCCTCGTCGGTCCAGGCGGCGATGGGGTTGACCTTGACCAGGCCGAACTTGTCGTCCCACGTGACGGTCGGCGTGCCCGCGCGGGTGGGGGCCTCGACGCGGCGGACCCCGGTGACCCAGGCGTCGTAGCCGGCCAGCGAGGTGGTCAGCGGGGCCACCTTGCGCATCGCGCAGCAGCGGTCGGGCTCGCGGGCGAAGAGGTCCTTGCCGTACGCCTCGTCCTGCTGGGCGACGCTGAGCTCGGCCTTGGCCTCGACCACGTTCACGCCGTAGACCTGGGCGACGGCGTCCCGGGTGCCCAGGGTCTCGGCGAAGTGGTAGCCGGTCTCGAGGAACAGCACGTCGAGGCCGGGACGGGCCTGGGCGGCCAGGTGGACCAGCACGGCGTCCTGCATGTTGGACGCGACGACGAACCGGTCGCCGAAGGTCTCGGCCGTCCAGCGCAGCACCTCGGCGGCGGGGGCGTCGGCGAGCTCGGCGGCGCCGCGCTGCGCCAGGGTCTGCAGGTCGTCGGTGGCGGTGGGGCTCACGCGGTCACCTCTCGGGTGGTCGGGCTGGTGGTGGTGGCGGTCGGGGTGGTGAGGCGGAAGGTGGCGCGGCAGTCGCCGCAGCGCCAGCCGCCGTGGGGCAGCGGGGTGCCGTCGGCCGCGTCGGGCCGCAGGTCCTGCTCTCCGCAGTACGGGCAGTACAACGGCGCGGCCCTCACGCTGCTTCCCTCACTTGAGCAGGTCGTCGTCGGCGCGGGCCGCCCAGCGGGCGAACGGCTCCCCGGGCTCGCGGCCGGCGGCGAAGGCGCGCACCACCCGCTCGACGTAGGGGCCGAGCTCGTCGGTGGTGACCTTGTGCCCGCGCAGCTTGCGGCCGAACCCGGCCCCGTCGCCGGCGCCGAGGCCCAGGCTGCCGCCCAGGTGGACCTGGAACCCCTCGACCTGGGTGCCGTCGGGACCGGGGACCAGCTGGCCCTTGAACCCGATGTCGGCCACCTGGATCCGCGCGCACGAGTTGGGGCAGCCGTTGACGTGCACGCTGACGGGGGCGTCGAGCTCGGAGTCGAGGTCGGCCAGGCGGGCCTCGAGGTCGGGCACCAGCGTCTGGGCCCGCACCCGGGTCTCGGTGAAGGCGAGCTTGCAGAACTCCAGCCCGCTGCAGGCCATGACGTGGCGGCGCCACGTCGAGGGCCGGGCCTGCAGGCCGAGGCCGTCGAGCTCGGTGACCAGTGCCTCCACCGCGTCGTCGGGCACGTCGAGGACCACGAGCTTCTGCTGCGGGGTGAGCCGGACGCGGGCGGACCCGGCCCGCTCGGCGGCGTCGGCCACCGCGGTGAGCACGGTGCCCGACACCCGGCCGGCCACGGGGGCGACGCCCACGGCGTTGCGGCCGTCCTGCTGGCGCTGCACACCGACGTGGTCGCGCGGCCGGTCCAGCGGCGCGGGGGCGGGGCCGTCGAGCAGCGGCCGGTGCAGGTACTCCTCCTCGAGCACGCGGCGGAACTCCGCTGCGCCCCAGTCCTTGACGAGGAACTTGATGCGCGCCCGGGCGCGCAGCCGGCGGTAGCCGTAGTCGCGGAAGACCGAGATGATCCCCTCCCACACCTCCGGGACCTCGGCCAGCGGGACCCACGCGCCGAGGCGCTGGGCGATCATCGGGTTCGTCGAGAGGCCGCCGCCGACCCACACGTCGAGGCCGGGGCCGTGCTCGGGGTGGACCACGCCGACGAAGGAGACGTCGTTGACCTCGTGGGCCACGTCCTGCAGCCCGGAGATCGCGGTCTTGAACTTGCGCGGCAGGTTGGAGAACCGGGGGTCGCCGACGAAGCGGGAGACGATCTCCTCGACGGCGGGCGTGGGGTCGAGCACCTCGTCGACGGCCACCCCGGCCAGCGGGGAGCCGAGCACCACGCGCGGGCAGTCGCCGCACGCCTCGGTGGTGGACAGCCCCACCGACTCCAGCCGCCGCCAGATCTCCGGCACGTCCTCGACGCGGATCCAGTGGTGCTGCACGTTCTGCCGGTCGGTCAGGTCCGCGGTGTCGCGGGCGAACTCGGTGCCGATGCCGCCGACGACGCGGAGCTGCTCGGTGGTCAGCGCCCCGCCGTCCAGGCGGACCCGCAGCATGAAGCGGTCGGCCTCGAGCGCGTCGGTGTTGTCGTCCCCGGTGTGGGTGCCGTCGAGGCCCTGCACGCGCTGGGTGTAGAGGCCCCACCAGCGGAAGCGGCCGCGCAGGTCGGTCTTGTCGATGCTCGCGAACCCCTGCTTGGAGTAGACGTCCTCGATGCGGGCCCGCACGTTCAGGGCGTCGTCGTCCTGCTTGGTCTGCTCGTTGCTGTTGAGCGGCTCGCGCTGGCCCAGGGCCCACTGGCCCTCGTTGCGGGGCGCGCGGGCCGGGCGGGTGTCGACGCTGCTGGACACGGTGGTTCCTCCGAGGTGGGGCGCGCGGCGGCGCCCGGGACGTGCGGCGAGGACCAGGCCGGGGCTGCGGGGCAGCGCTCGTCGGCCGGGCGGGGGAGGGTCAGCGGCAGAGCGCGCTGGACGTGCGCAGCAGGTCCACGTGGCGCCGCGCCACGAGGGGAACTCCGCTGCCGGTCACGGGCGCCATCATGCCACGGTGCCCGACCCGCGCCGCACGGACGCCTCGCGGCGGCCGCCGGGGACGGCGGCGGGGACCGCGGGGGACACTGGGGGCGTGACGACGGCCGCGGTGGACCCCCTGCTCGACGCGGACGCGCTGGACGGGGTGGGGACGCGGCCCTTCGGCGTCTACGTCCACGTCCCGTTCTGCGCGACGCGCTGCGGCTACTGCGACTTCAACACCTACACCCCGGCCGAGCTGGGCGGTGCCGCGACGACCGGGTCCTGGCTCGACGGGGTGCGCGCGGAGCTGGCGCTGGCCGTGGCGACCCTGGGGGCCACCGGCGCCCCGCCCCCCGCGGACACCGTCTTCGTCGGCGGGGGCACCCCGTCGCTGCTCGGGGCCGACGGGCTGGCCGCGGTGCTCGACGCGGTGCGCGGCACCCTCGGGCTGGCCGCGGGCGCCGAGGTCACCACCGAGTCGAACCCGGAGTCGACCTCGCCCGCCTTCTTCGCCGGGCTGCGCGCGGCCGGGTTCACCCGGGTCTCGCTGGGCATGCAGTCCGCCGCCCCGCACGTGCTGGCCACGCTGGACCGCACCCACACCCCGGGCCGCGCGGTGACCGCGGCCCGGGAGGCCCGGGCCGCCGGCTTCGACCACGTCAACCTCGACCTCATCTACGGCACCCCGGGCGAGACCGACGCCGACCTCGACGCCTCGGTCGAGGCCGTGCTCGCCGCGGGGGTGGACCACGTCAGCGCCTACGCCCTCATCGTCGAGGAGGGCACCGCGCTGGCCCGCCGGGTCCGCCGCGGCGAGCTGCCCGCCCCCGACGACGACGTGCTCGCCGACCGGTACACCCGGCTCGACACCGCGCTGCGCGGCGCCGGCCTGGACTGGTACGAGGTGTCGAACTGGGCGGCCGACGACGCTGCCCGGTGCCGGCACAACCTCGGCTACTGGGACTCCAGCGACTGGTGGGGCGCCGGCCCGGGGGCGCACAGCCACGTCGGCGGGGTGCGGTGGTCCAACGTCAAGCACCCGGTGCGCTACGCGGCCACCCTCGCCCGCGGCGAGCTCCCCGTGGCCACCCGGGAGCCGCTCACCGCGCAGGAGCGCCACACCGAGGACGTGATGCTCGCGGTGCGGATGCGCAGCGGGGTGCCTGCGGCGTCGCTCTCGGCGGCCGAGCGCGCGGTGGCGGCGGGCCTGGTCGCCGACGGGCTGCTGACCCCGCGCGGCGGTCCGGAGCCGGTGGCGTGGGTGCTGACCGACCGGGGCCGGCTGATGGCCGACGCGGTGGTGCGCGACCTGCTGCTGGCCTGAGCCTCAGCCCGCCGGCGGGGACGGTGCGGCGGGGTGGAGCCACTCCAGGTCGAGCACCCGGGCGTGCAGCACGGTGCGGTTGCGCAGCGCCGCCCGCACGGCGCGGTGCAGGCCGTCCTCCAGGTACAGCGCGCCGCCCCAGAGCACGGCGTGCGGGAACAGGTCGCCGTAGAGGGTGGACTCCTCCTCCATCAGCGTCTCCAGCTCGAGGACCCGCTTGGTGGTGACCAGCTCGTCGAGGCGGACCTGCCGCGGCGGGATCTTCGACCAGTCCTTGGTCGACAGGCCGTGCTCGGGGTACGGCTTGTCGTCGCGCACCCCCCGGAAGATCACGGACCGAAGGGTAGCGACGCGGCCCGCCTAGGATGGGCGGGGCACGCACCGGGCGGGGACCAGCTCGCGCCGGGCACGGGGGCGAGGGGAGCACGGCGGTGGCGAGCACGGAGGACCGGCGCTTCGAGGTGCTGCGGGCGATCGTGTCGGACTACGTCGCCACCCAGGAGCCCGTCGGGTCGAAGTCCCTGGTCGAGCGGCACAACCTCGGAGTCTCCAGCGCCACGGTGCGCAACGACATGGCCGTGCTCGAGGACGAGGGCTACCTCGCCGCCCCGCACACCAGCGCGGGCCGCATCCCGACCGACAAGGGGTACCGCCGCTTCGTCGACCGGATCGCCGCGGTCAAGCCGCTCTCCGCGGCCGAGCGCCGGGCCATCCACACCTTCCTCGACTCCAGCGTCGACCTCGACGACGTGCTGCGCCGCGGCGTGCGGCTGCTGGCCCAGCTGACCCGCCAGGTCGCGGTGGTGCAGTACCCGTCGGTCTCGGCGTCCTCGGTGCGCCACCTCGAGGTGGTCGCGCTCACCCCGGCCCGGCTGCTGCTGGTGCTCATCCTCGACTCCGGCCGGGTCGACCAGCGCATCGTCGAGCTCGGCGACGTGGTGGGTGAGGACGGGGTGTCCCGCATCAAGGCCCTGCTGGGCGGGGCGATGGAGGGCAAGCGGCTGACCGCGGCCTCGGTGGCCGTGGCCGAGCTGGCCGAGTCGGCGCCGCCGGACCTGCGCGACGCCGTGCTGCGGGCCTCGATGGTGCTGGTGGAGACCCTCGTCGAGCACCGCGAGGACCGGCTGGTGCTCGGCGGCACCGCCAACCTCACGCGCAGCGCGTCGGACTTCAGCGGCTTCCCGGGCTCCCTGCGCTCGGTGCTCGAGGCGCTGGAGGAGCAGGTCATCGTGCTCAAGCTGCTGGCCGCGGCGCAGGAGAACGACGTGGTCACCGTGAGCATCGGCGAGGAGAACGAGGCCCAGGAGATGCGGGGCACCTCGGTGGTCAGCGTCGGCTACGGGGCCGGGGGCACGGTGCTCGGCGGGATGGGCGTGGTCGGACCCACCCGGATGGACTACCCGGGCACGATCGCCTCGGTCAGCGCCGTCGCCCGCTACGTCGGCGAGGTGCTGGCGGGCCGCTAGCAGGGCCGGGAGCGGGCGGGGCGACCCCGCCCGCCCGGACCCCGCACGCGGTGGGGACGGCGCCGGACCGGCACACTGGGTGGGCACGACGCGCGCCGGGGCAGCCCGGCCGCGCACCCGTGGGCGCGCGGCGCCCGCGGGGTGGGGACACGGAGAGGGTTCGGGAACAGACACGTGGCACGGGACTACTACGGCACGCTCGGCGTGGGCACCAAGGCGAGCCCGGAGGAGATCAAGCGCGCCTACCGCAAGCTGGCGCGCGAGCTGCACCCCGACGTCAACCCCGACGAGGCGGCGCAGGTGCGCTTCCGCGAGGTGACCACCGCATACGAGGTGCTCTCCGACCCGCAGAAGCGCCAGGTCGTCGACCTCGGCGGGGACCCGCTGGAGACCGCGGGCGGCGGGGGCGGCGGCGCGGGGTTCGGCGGCGGGGCCCAGGGCTTCGGCCTCGGCGACATCATGGACGCGTTCTTCGGCGGCGGGAACGGCGCCGGCGGACGCGGGCCCCGCAGCCGGGTGCAGCAGGGCTCCGACGCGCTGCTGCAGGTGCGGCTGACCCTCGCCGAGTGCGCCGCCGGCGTGGCCCGCGACATCACCGTCGACACCGCCGTGCTGTGCGACGTGTGCACCGGCTCGGGCACCGCCCCCGGCACCTCGCCGGAGACGTGCGACACCTGCGGCGGCGCGGGCGAGGTCCAGTCGGTGCAGCGCTCCTTCCTGGGCCAGGTCATGACGGCGCGGCCCTGCCCGACGTGCCGCGGCACCGGTGAGACCATCCCCGACCCGTGCCGGCAGTGCGGCGGCGACGGCCGGGTGCGCTCCCGCCGCGAGATCACCGTCAAGATCCCCGCGGGCGTGGGCGACGGCATGCGCATCCGGCTCTCCGGACAGGGCGAGGTGGGCCCCGGCGGCGGGCCCGCCGGCGACCTCTACGTCGAGGTGGCCGAGGAGCCCCACGAGATCTACGTCCGCGACGGCGACGACCTGCACGCCACCGTGCGGCTGCCGGTGACCGACGCCGCCCTGGGCACCACGGTGCCGCTGGAGACGATCGACGGCCACGCGACGATCACCGTCGAGCCGGGCACCCAGCCGGGCGCGGTGGTGACCCTGCGCGGGCACGGCATGCCGCGGCTGCGCTCCGGGATCCGCGGCGACGTGCACGTCCACCTCGACGTCGTCGTCCCCACCAAGGTCGACCGCAAGGGCTCGGACCTGCTGCGCCAGCTCGCCCGCAGCCGCCCCCACGACGTCGCCGAGGTCGTCACCGTGGGGTCCAAGCAGAGCGGCGGCCTGTTCTCCCGGCTGCGCGAGAGCTTCGGCGGGCGCTGACCCCCGGCCGTGTCACCCCCCTGGTTCCACCACCCGGACCTGCCCGCCGCGGGCACCACGCTGGTGCTCGACGGGGCGGAGGGCCGCCACGCCGCCACGGTGCGGCGGCTGCGCCCCGGTGAGGCCGTGCTGCTCACCGACGGCCGCGGCGACGTCGCCGGCTGCACGGTGGCCGGCGTCGGCCGCCACGAGCTGACGCTGACCGTGGACACCCGCCGCCACGAGCCCGCCCCGACGCCGCGCGTGACCGTGGTGCAGGCGCTGCCCAAGGGGGAGCGCTCCGAGCTGGCCGTCGAGCTGGCCACGGAGGCCGGGGCCGACCGGCTCGTGCCCTGGCAGGCCGCCCGCTGCGTGGCCCGGTGGAGCGCGGGGGACAAGGCCGCCAAGGGGGTGGCGCGGTGGCGCGCGGTGGCCGACGCCGCGGCCAAGCAGTCCCGCCGGGCCTGGGTGCCCGAGGTGAGCCCGCTGCACACGACGGCCGAGGTGGCGGTGCTGCTGGCCGCGGTGGACGTGGCCCTGGTGCTGCACGAGGAGGCCGCCGTCCCGCTCGCCTCGGTGCCGCTGGCGGGGGCGGCCTCGGTGGCGCTGGTGGTCGGCCCGGAGGGCGGCATCGGCGACGACGAGCTGGCCGCCCTGGGCGGGTCCCGCGTGACCGCGGTGCACCTGGGGCCGACCGTGCTCCGCACCTCCACCGCCGCCGCCGTCGCGCTGGGGGCGCTCGGGGTGCTGACGGACCGCTGGGCGCAGGGGGCGCAGTCGTGACGGTGGAGCAGTGGTGACGGTGGGGCAGTGGTGAGCCGGCGCGGCGTGCTCGCCGGGATCGGGGCGTCCGCGGCGTCGGTGCTCGCCGCCGCGTGCGGGGGGCGCGCCGCGCTGCCCGCGCCCGGGCCGACCCCGGCCGACGTCACCCGCGTCGCCTACGGCAGCGGGCGCGACCAGCTCGGCGAGCTCTCCCTGCCCGCCGGGCAGGGCCGGGTGCCCGTGGTCGTGGTCGTCCACGGCGGCTACTGGCGCGCCCAGTACGGCCTGGAGCTGGGCCGCCCGCTCGCGGCCGACCTCGCCGCGCGCGGCGTCGCCGCCTGGAACATCGAGTACGGCCGGGTCGGAGCGGGCGGCACCGGGGGCTGGCCGACGACCCTGACCGACGTCGCCGCCGCGGTCGACGCGCTCGCCGGGCCGGTGGCCGCCGCCGCCTCGGGTCGGCTCGACCTCGACGACGTGCGCGGGGTGGGCCACTCAGCCGGCGGGCAGCTCGTGGTGTGGGCCGCGTCCCGGCACCGGCTGCCGGAGGGCGCCCCGGGCTCGGCCCCGCTGGTGCGGCTGCGGCGGGTCGTCTCCCAGGCCGGCGTGCTCGACCTCGTCGCCGCCGACCGCGACGGGCTGGGCTCGGGCGCGACCGCGGCCCTGCTCGGCGGCTCCGCCGGGCAGGTGCCCGAGCGCTACGCCGTGGCCTCGCCGCTGGCCCTGCTGCCGACCGGCGTGCCCGTCACGTGCGTGCACGGCGACGCCGACGTCACGGTCCCGCTGGGCCAGAGCCGCACCTACACCGCGGCCGCCACGGCGGCGGGGGACCCGGCCACCCTCGACGTCGTGCCGGGGGCCGACCACTTCACCCTCATCGACCCCACCTCCGACGCCTGGGCCCGCGCCCGGGCGGCCCTGGGGGTGGCGTGAGGCGCCGCCGCGCTCCCGGCACGCCCACGCCCCGCGGCGGTACGATCAGCCGGTAAACCAGCACCTCACGCAGAGAGCAGGACGAGCACCCCACGTGACGTCTCCGCAGCCCCCCGCCCGTTCCACGGTCACCGTGCCCCCGCAGGTCGTGCTCACCCTGCTCGGCTCCTCCGACGAGAACCTGCGCCAGCTGGAGAGCACCCTCGTCGCCGACGTCCACGTGCGCGGCAACGAGGTGACGCTCACCGGCAGCCCGGCCGACGTGGCCTTCGCCGAGCGCGCCGTGGCCGAGCTCGTCTCGCTGGCCCAGCGTCGCGGCGAGCTGGTGCCCGACACCGTGCGCCGCACCGTCGCCATGCTCGACCAGGGCTCGATGGAGTCCCCGGCCGAGGTGCTGAGCCTGGACATCCTGTCCCGGCGCGGCAAGACGATCCGGCCCAAGACGCTGAACCAGAAGCGCTACGTCGACGCGATCGACGAGAACACCATCACCTTCGGCATCGGCCCCGCCGGCACCGGCAAGACCTACCTGGCCATGGCCAAGGCGGTGCAGGCGCTGCAGGCCAAGCAGGTCAGCCGCATCATCCTGACCCGCCCGGCCGTCGAGGCGGGGGAGCGGCTGGGCTTCCTGCCCGGCACGCTGCACGACAAGATCGACCCGTACCTGCGCCCGCTGCACGACGCGCTGCACGACATGATGGACCGCGAGGCGATCCCGAAGCTCATGGAGGCCGGGACCATCGAGGTCGCGCCCCTGGCCTACATGCGGGGCCGGGCCCAGCCCGTCGACACCCCGGTGCTGACCCCGGAGGGGTTCCGGCCCATCGGTGAGCTGCAGGTGGGCGACCTCGTCGTCGGGTCGTCGGGCGAGCCCACCCCCGTCCTGGGTGTCTACCCGCAGGGCGAGAAGGACGTGTTCCGGGTGTCCACGCAGGACGGGGCGTCCACCCTGGCCTGTGGCGAGCACCTGTGGCAGGTGCGCACCCGTGCGGACACCCGCCGCGGCAAGCCGGGCAGGGTCCTCGAGACCCGCGAGATGATCGGCCGCCTGCGCAGCGCCCACTACCGGACCTTCGAGCTGCCGCTCGTCGGGCCGGTGCAGCACGAGGCGCGGTCGGTCCCGATGGACCCCTACGCGCTCGGTCTGCTCCTCGGCGACGGCTGCCTGTCGCTGTCGACGACGCCCAGCTTCTGCACGAGCGACCCCGAGCTGGCCGACGCCCTCGAGGCGGCCCTGCCCCGCATCGAGCTCCGTCGCAAGTCCGAGGTCGACTACGTGCTGCGCCACGTCGACGGCCACCGCGGGGGCGTCATCGTCGCGAACCCCGTGACGGAGGTCCTGCGTGACCTGGGGCTCGCCGGCACGCTGTCCTCGACGAAGTTCGTCCCCGCCCAGTACCTGCAGAACAGCACGGACGTCCGTCTCGCGGTCCTGCAGGGTCTGCTCGACAGCGACGGCGGACCGGTGCGCCAGCGCGGGCGGACCTGCCGCATCCAGTACACGACGTGCTCGGACCGGCTCCGCGACGACGTCATCGCGCTGGTGCGGTCGCTCGGTGGCGTCGCCTACGCACGGACCCGCCCCGCGCTCGGGCGGGCGCCCGGCGGCTCGGCCGACAGGCCCGTGCACCACCGGCACGACGCGCACGTTCTCGACATCCGCCTGCCCGCCGGGGTGGTGCCGTTCCGGCTCGCCCGCAAGCGTGAGGTGTACGAGGCGACCGGGGGCGGCCGGCCCATGCGGTTCATCGACGAGATCCGGCCTGCCGGCCGCGCCGAGTGCGTCTGCATCTCGGTGGGCGCCGCGGACTCGCTGTACGTCACCGAGGACTACCTCGTCACCCACAACACCCTCAACGACGCGTTCATCATCCTCGACGAGGCGCAGAACACCACCGCCGAGCAGATGAAGATGTTCCTGACCCGACTGGGGTTCGGCTCGAAGATCGTGGTCACCGGCGACGTCACCCAGGTCGACCTGCCCGGCGGCTCGACGTCGGGGCTGCGGGTGGTCCAGGACATCCTCGACGGCATCGACGACGTGCACTTCGCCCGGCTGACCAGCACCGACGTGGTGCGCCACCGCCTGGTGAGCGACATCGTCGACGCCTACGAGCGCCACAGCGCCGCCCAGGACGTGCCGGGCCCGCGCACCGGCAACCGCGCGCAACGGCGGGGCAGCCGGTGAGCATCGAGGTCGCCAACGAGTCCGGGGTCGACGTCGTGGAGGACGACCTCGTCGCCGTCGCCCGCCACGTCATCGCCGCCATGGACGTGCACCCGGCCGCCGAGCTGTCGATGGTCCTCGTCGACTCCTCCACCATGGCCGACCTGCACGAGCGGTGGATGGACCTGCCCGGGCCCACCGACGTGATGGCCTTCCCGATGGACGAGCTCGAGCCGGGCGGGCGGCCCGACGCCCCCGACGCGGGGCCGTCGATGCTCGGCGACATCGTGCTCTGCCCGCCGTTCGCCGCCGACCAGGCCCACGAGGCCGGGCACTCGCTGGCCGACGAGCTGCACCTGCTCACCGTCCACGGCGTGCTGCACCTGCTGGGCTACGACCACGCCGAGCCGGACGAGGAGCGCGAGATGTTCGCGCTGCAGAACCGGCTGCTGGCCGAGTTCCAGGGCGAGCGCACGGCTGCCCGGCGCCGCGCCCGGCAGGAGGCTGCGGACGCGGCCGTGCTGGGCGTCGCCGGGCTCGACGGTGCCGGGCTCGATGAGCAGCACGGCCCCGGCGAGGGCAGGACGGACACGGGCCGCCCGCGGTGAGCGAGGCGCTCCCGCTGCTGCTCGTCGCGCTCGTCCTCGTGCCGCTGGCGGGGCTGTTCACCGCCGTCGACGCGGCCCTGAACTCCGTCTCCGCGGCCCGCCTCGCCGAGCTCGAGCGCGAGGACGAGCCCGGCGCGGCCCGGCTGCACACCCTGCTGGGCGACCGGGCCCGCTACGTCAACATCCTGGTGCTGCTCCGCCTGGCCTGCGAGGTCACCGCCACCGTGCTGGTGGCCGTGGTCGTCGCCCGCGAGCTGTCGCTGACCCCGGCCGTGCTGCTCTCCGCGGGGGTCATGCTCGTGGTCACCTTCGTGGCCGTCGGGGTGGGCCCGCGCACCCTGGGCCGCCAGCACAGCTACCGCGTCGCGCTGGCCGCAGCCGCCCCGCTGCAGGTCGCGGGCGTGCTGCTCAGCCCCGTCAGCCGGCTGCTCATCGTGCTGGGCAACGCGCTGACCCCGGGCAAGGGTTTCCGGGAGGGCCCGTTCTCCTCCGAGGTCGAGCTCCGCGAGCTCGTCGACCTGGCCCAGCAGGGCGGGGTCGTGGCCGACGACGAGCGCCGGATGATCCAGTCGGTG
This sequence comes from Rhodococcus aerolatus, assembly GCF_054783215.1. Classification (NCBI taxonomy): domain Bacteria; kingdom Bacillati; phylum Actinomycetota; class Actinomycetes; order Mycobacteriales; family Nocardiaceae; genus Rhodococcus; species Rhodococcus aerolatus. Next base: position 234,923 of record NZ_BAAGQZ010000029.1, read on the forward strand.
TTCGAGCTGGGCGACACCACGGCGCGGGAGGTCATGGTGCCGCGCACCGACGTGGTGTGGATCGAGCACGACAAGACGAGCAGGCAGGCCATGTCGCTCGCGGTGCGCAGCGGGCACTCCCGCATCCCGGTGGTGGGGGAGAACGTCGACGACGTGCTCGGCGTGGTCTACCTCAAGGACCTGGTGCAGCACTCGTTCACGCTGCGCCGCGCCGACCGGGGGGCCCCGGTCTCGGAGCTGATGCGCCCCGCGGTGTTCGTCCCGGACTCCAAGCGGCTCGACGCCCTGCTCCGGGAGATGCAGCGCGACCACAACCACATGGCCGTCCTGGTCGACGAGTACGGCGGGGTGGCCGGGGTGGTCACCATCGAGGACGTGCTCGAGGAGATCGTGGGCGAGATCGTCGACGAGTACGACACCGACGAGCGGGCCCCCGTCGAGCACCTCGAGGACGGGGCGGTGCGGGTCGCGGCCCGGCTCTCGGTCGACGACCTGGGCGAGCTGTTCGACCTGGAGCTGGACGACTCCGACGTCGAGACCGTGTCCGGCCTGCTCGGCCAGGCGCTGGGCCGGGTGCCGCTGCCGGGCTCCGAGGTCACCGCCCACGGCCTGGTGATGCGCGCCGAGGGCGGGCAGGACCCCCGCGGCCGGGTGCGCGTGGAGACGGTGCTGGTCCGTGCCGTGCCCGCACCCCCGGACCCGGACGCCGCCGCAGAGGCCGCGGGCCCCGCCACCGGCAGCCCCGCCGCCGACCCCGACGGGCCGGACCGTGAGACCGTGGGCGCCGACGACAGGAGCACCCCGTGAGCGCCGAGACGCCCGCCGACCCCACCGCACCAGCGCACCGGTCCGGCTTCGCCGCGTTCGTGGGGCGGCCCAACACCGGCAAGTCGACGCTGACCAACGCCCTCGTCGGCACCAAGGTCGCCATCACCTCGAGCCGGCCGCAGACCACGCGGCACACCATCCGCGGCATCGTGCACCGCCCGCACGCCCAGCTGGTGCTCGTCGACACCCCCGGCCTGCACCGACCCCGCACCCTGCTCGGCCAGCGGCTCAACGACCTGGTCAAGGACACCTACTCCGAGGTCGACGTCATCGGGCTGTGCATCCCCGTCGACGAGAAGATCGGCCCCGGTGACCGCTGGATCCTCGAGCAGCTGCGCACCGTCGCCCCCCGGGTGCCCGTGGTCGGGGTGGTGACCAAGGTCGACCTGGTGCCCAAGGCCCGCGTCCTGCAGCAGCTGGTCGCGGTGTCCGGCCTGCTGGGGCCCGACGCGGAGGTGGTGCCGGTGTCCGCGGTGCGCGACGAGCGGGTCGACGTCCTGCTCGACGTCCTCGCCGCCGCCCTGCCCGAGGGCCCGCCGCTGTACCCGGAGGACGAGTTCACCGACGAGTCCGACTCCGTCATGATGGCCGAGCTGATCCGGGAGGCCGCGCTGGAGGGCGTGCGCGACGAGCTGCCGCACTCCCTGGCCGTGGTCATCGACGAGGCCGTGCCCCGCGAGCGGGAGGCGGGGCAGGCCCCGCTGCTCGACGTGCGGGCCCTGCTCTACGTCGAGCGGCCCAGCCAGAAGGCGATCGTCATCGGGAAGGGCGGGGAGCGGCTGCGGCGCGTCGGCTCGCACGCCCGCACCCAGATCGAGGCCATGTTCGGCACCCGGGTGTACCTCGACCTGCACGTCAAGGTGGCCAAGGACTGGCAGCGCGACCCCAAGCAGCTGGGCAAGCTCGGGTTCTGATGGTCCCGGCCCGGCTGCACGCCCCGCTCGCCACGGCCGCGGTCGCCGTGGCCGGGTGCGCCGCGGTCGCGGTGGCCGACCCGACCACCCCGGGCGGGATCTCCCCGGTGTGCCCCACGCGGGCGCTGCTCGGCATCGACTGCCCGTTGTGCGGCACCCTGCGCGCGGTGCACGCGCTGCTGCACCTCGACCCGGCGGCCGCGCTGCGCTTCAACGCCGTCGGCGTGCTGGGCCTGCTGCTGCTCGCCCTCGGCTGGGTGTCGTGGACGGTGGGCGCGGCGACCGGCAGGCCGGTGCTGCCGGCGGCGGGCGTGGCGGGGCTGCGCCGCGGGGTGCCGGTGGTGCTCGCGGCCTGGTTCGTCGTCCGGCTGCTGCCGTGGGCCCCGTTCACCGCGCTGCGGGTGTGACGGCGCGCCGGGCGTGACGCCGCTGCAGGCCCCGGCACCCCGCCGCGGTGGGACACTGGTCCGGTGAGGCTGTACCGGGACGACGCGGTGGTGCTGCGGCTGCACAAGCTGGGCGAGGCCGACCGCATCGTCACCCTGCTGACCCGCCACCACGGCCTGGTGCGCGGGGTCGCGAAGGGGGTGCGCCGGACCCGGAGCAAGTTCGGGGCCCGCCTGGAGCCGTTCAGCCACGTCGACGTCCAGCTGGCCCCGGGCCGCAACCTCGACGTCATCACCCAGGTGGTCAGCCACGACGCGTTCAGCGGCGACCTGGTGGGCGACTACCCGCGCTACACCACCGCCTGCGCGGTGCTGGAGACCGCCGAGCGCCTGGCCGCCGAGGAGCGGGCCCCCGCGCTGCGGCTCTACCTGCTCACCGTCGGCGCGCTGCGCGCCCTGGCCGGGGGCGTGCGGGCGCCGGAGCTGGTGCTCGACGCCTTCCTGCTGCGCGCGATGGGCCACGCGGGCTGGGCCCCGGCGCTGGGCTCGTGCGCGCGCTGCGGTGCCCCCGGCCCGCACCGGCACTTCCACGTGGCCGCCGGGGGTGCGGTGTGCCCGGTGTGCCGGCCGTCCGGGTCGGTGACGCCGAACCCGGCGTCGTTCGGGCTGATGACCGCCCTGCTCGACGGGGACTGGGCGGCGACCGACGACGTCCCCACCGCCGTGCGGCGCGAGGTCAGCGGGCTGGTGGCCGCGCACCTGCAGTGGCACACCGAGCGCAGCATGCGCACGCTTCCCCTCGTCGAGCGCAGCGCCGGCGTCCGGCAGGATGGGCCCGGTGAGCCCACGCCGACCGTTCCGACCCCGTCCTGAGGCGCCGGACCGGCCCGTGCGGCCACCCGACCCGCACCCGTCCGGCGCGAGGCCGCCGGCGCTGCCCGCCGAGCTGGTGCCCCGCCACGTCGCCCTGGTGATGGACGGCAACGGTCGCTGGGCGCAGGACCGGGGCCTGCCGCGCACCGCCGGGCACGAGCAGGGCGAGGCCGTGCTCATGGACACCGTCTGCGGCTGCATCGAGCTGGGCGTCGAGTGGCTCTCGGCCTACGCGTTCTCCACCGAGAACTGGCGGCGCAGCCCCGACGAGGTGCGGTTCCTCATGGGGTTCAACCGTGACGTCATCCGCCGCCGCCGCGACGAGATGCACGAGATGGGCGTGCGCGTCCGCTGGGCCGGCCGACGACCGCGGTTGTGGCGCAGCGTGATCCGCGAGCTCGAGGTCGCCGAGGAGCTGACCCGCGACAACACCGTGATGACCCTGACCATGTGCGTGAACTACGGCGGCCGGGCCGAGATCGCCGACGCGGCCCGGGAGATCGCCCGGCGGGTGGCCCGCGGGGAGCTCGACCCGGAGAAGATCGACGAGGCCACGATCGCCCGGCACCTCGACGAGCCGGACATGCCCGACGTCGACCTGTTCCTGCGCCCCTCCGGCGAGCTGCGGACCTCGAACTTCCTCATCTGGCAGGCCGCGTACGCCGAGCTGGTGTTCCAGTCGACGCTGTTCCCCGACTTCGACCGCCGCGACCTGTGGGCCGCGTGCCTGGAGTACGCCCGCCGCGACCGGCGCTTCGGGGCCGTGAAGTGAGCACCCCGGCGGAGCTGCTCGAGGCCACCCGCGCGGCCCTCGACGGCTACGTCGACGTCACGGCCGACGACGACGGCGCGCTGACCTTCCTGCACGCCGAGGTGCCCTGTGTGGTGCAGGCCGTGGAGCTGGCCGACGGCCTCGTGGTGCTCTCGATAACCTGCGTGCTGGCCTGGGACCTGCCCGCCGGCCCCGCGCTGGACCGGGCGGTGGCCCTCGCGGGGGCGGCGACGCAGTTCGGCGGGGTCAGCCTGGGGGAGCGGGGCGTGCTCGCGGACGTGACGCTGCGCTACGCGTTCCCCGCGGCGGGACTGGCGCGCGGCGCGCTGGCGACGCTGCTGCTGCTGGTGGTCTCGAGCGCCTCGCGGGCCCGCACCGACGTCCTCGCCGCCCTGTAGCGGGCGGGCTCAGGCGTGCGCGGCGCAGTCGGCGCAGCGGCCGAACACCTCGACGGTGTGGCTGACCCGGGTGAAGCCGTGCTCGGCGGCCACCCCCTGCGCCCACCGCTCCACGGCCGGGCCCTCGACCTCCACGGTGGCGCCGCAGTCCCGGCACACCAGGTGGTGGTGGTGGCCGGTGGAGCAGCGCCGGTACACCGCCTCGCCGGTGTCGGTGCGCAGCACGTCGACCGAGCCGGAGTCCACCAGCGCCTGCAGCGTGCGGTACACGGTGGTCAGCCCGATGCCCTCGCCGCGGCGCCGCAGCTCCTCGTGCAGCTCCTGCGCCGAGCGGAACTCGTCGGTGGTGTCGAGCAGGTCCGACACGGCCGTCCGCTGCCGCGTCGCGCGGACCGGCCCGGCCGGCACTAGTCCTCCTCCGCGTGGGCGACGGCGTCGACCACGATGTGGCTGAGGTGGGAGTCGACCAGGCGGTAGCGGACCTCGCGGCCCGTCCGCTCCCCGGTGACGACCCCGGCCGACTTCAGCACCCGCAGGTGCTGGCTGACCAGCGGCTGGGACACCGCCAGGGCGTCGACGAGCTCGTGGACGCAGCGGTCGGACTCGCGCAGCTGCAGCACGATCGCGATCCGCAGCGGCGCGGCCAGGGCCCGGAGCAGCTCGCCGGCCGCGGCCAGGGCCTGCCGCGAGGGGGTGACGGCAGCGGCGTCCACGTCCCACCCCTCCTCGGCGCGCGGGCTGCCCGCGCAGATGACAACGGCTTCCATTGCCAAGCATAGGCCCGCCCGCGCCCGCCGTAGGGTCGGCCCGGTGCTGCTGGTCTGCCACCTCGTCCTGCCTGCCGACCCCGGTGCGGCCGACGAACTGCTCGCGCGGGCGCACCGGGCGGCCGCCCTGCTCTCCGCGCAGCCCGGGTGCCGGGGCGTCGAGGTCGGCCGGGCGGTCGACGACCCGGGCCACGGCGTGCTGACGGCCCGGTTCGACTCGGTCCCGGCCTACCGCCGCTCGCTCGCGCCGTTCGACGTCCGCGAGCACGTCGTCCCGCTGCTCTCGCTGGCGGTCGAGGACCCCGGTGAGGTGCCGTCGACGTTCGAGACGCTGCTCGAGGCCGTCGACGGCAGCGTCACCGTCCACGGCAGCGACCGGGACCCCCGGGGGGCACAGGGCCCGGGACGGGGCGGGCGGGGCAGCGCCGAGCGACCGATACGCTGAGCGCCGATCAGCCCCCGACCCCTCCGGAGCCCTGCCTCGTGGCCACGTCCGCCAAGTCCACCATCGACACCGTCGTCAGCCTCTGCAAGCGGCGCGGCTTCGTCTACCCCTGCGGCGAGATCTACGGCGGCACCCGCTCGGCCTGGGACTACGGCCCGCTCGGCGTCGAGCTCAAGGACAACATCAAGCGGCAGTGGTGGCGCTCGATGGTCACCAGCCGCGACGACGTGGTGGGGCTGGACTCCTCGGTGATCCTGCCGCGCCAGACCTGGGTCGCCTCCGGCCACGTCGGCGCGTTCACCGACCCGCTGACCGAGTGCCAGAACTGCCACAAGCGGTTCCGCGAGGACCACATGCTCGAGGAGTACGAGGAGAAGAAGGGCCGCCCGGCGGCGAACGGCCTCGGCGACATCGTGTGCCCCGCGTGCGGGACCCGCGGGCAGTGGACCGAGCCGCGCGAGTTCAACATGATGCTCAAGACCCACCTCGGCCCCGTCGAGGACGAGTCCGGGCTGGTCTACCTGCGCCCGGAGACCGCGCAGGGCATCTTCATCAACTTCGCCAACGTGCTCACCTCGTCGCGGCAGAAGCCGCCGTTCGGCATCGGCCAGATCGGCAAGAGCTTCCGCAACGAGATCACCCCGGGCAACTTCATCTTCCGCACCCGCGAGTTCGAGCAGATGGAGATGGAGTTCTTCGTCAAGCCCGGTGAGGACGAGGCCTGGCACCAGTACTGGATCGACACCCGCCGGCAGTGGTACGTCGACCTCGGGATCGACCCGGAGAACCTGCGGCTCTACGAGCACCCGAAGGACAAGCTGTCGCACTACTCCACCCGCACGGTGGACATCGAGTACAAGTTCCACTTCGGCGGCAGCGAGTGGGGCGAGCTCGAGGGCGTCGCGAACCGCACCGACTTCGACCTCAGGACCCACTCGGAGCACTCCGGCACGGACCTGTCGTACTACGACCAGGCCTCGGAGGAGCGCTACACCCCGTACGTCATCGAGCCCGCCGCCGGCGTCGGCCGCCCCCTCATGGCGTTCCTCATCGACGCCTACACCGAGGAGCAGGCGCCGAACGCCAAGGGCGGCACCGACACCCGGGTGGTGCTCAAGCTCGACCCGCGGCTGGCCCCGGTGAAGGCCGCGGTGCTGCCGCTGAGCCGCAACGCCGACCTGACGCCCAAGGCCCGCGACCTCGCCGCGACGCTGCGCCGGCACTGGAACGTGGACTTCGACGACGCGGGCGCGATCGGGCGGCGCTACCGCCGCCAGGACGAGATCGGCACCCCGTTCTGCCTCACCGTCGACTTCGACACCCTCGACGACCAAGCCGTCACGGTGCGCTCCCGCGACACCATGGCCCAGGAGCGCGTCGCGCTGGACCAGGTCGAGTCCTACCTCGCCGCCCGGCTGGTCGGCGCCTGATCAGAAGCGGCCGCCGCCGACCTGACCCCCACCGCCGAGGCCCCCACCGCCGAGGCCACCACCGCCCCCGCCGAACGAGCGTGAGCCGCCCCCGCCGCCGAGCAGGCCGCCGATGAGGATGCCGCCGAGCACCGAGCCCGCGACCTGCCCGGCCCCGGAGCGCCGCCGGCCGTAGCCGTACCCACCACCGCCGTACCCGCCGCCGCCGTACCCACCCCCGCCGGTGAAGCGGTCGACGTCGGCCTGGGCCGAGGCCAACGCGCTAGACCCCAGCTGGGCGGCGGCGCGGGCCTCGCCGAGCGCGGCGCCCGGGTCGGTGGGGGCCAGCCGCTCCGCCTCGGCGAGCCGGCGCCGGGCCTCGGCGACCTGCGCCCGGGGCTGTGCGCCCACCCCGCCGCGCCGGGTGCTGATGAAGTCCTCCGCCGCGCCGACCCGGGCGCGGGCGGCGGGCAGCAGCGGCGCGTGCGGCTCCACCCCGGTGACCGTGCGCGCCGTGGT